>CANHIG010000127.1 GCA_947461105.1 Bacteroidota bacterium
AAACTCAGCTTTGAGAAAGGTAGCTAAGGTGCGTCTTACAAACTCAATAGAAGTAATCGCCTATATCCCAGGTGAAGGTCACAACCTTCAGGAGCACTCTATCGTGCTTATCAGAGGAGGCAGGGTAAAAGATTTACCGGGTGTGAGATATCACATCGTTCGCGGATCTTTAGATACTGCGGGTGTAGAGAACAGAAAGAAAAGCCGTTCTAAATACGGAACTAAGCGCCCTAAAGCAGGAGCAGCCGCTGCCGCAGCACCTGGTAAAAAGAAAAAATAATCGTAAACAGCCTAATTCATTATAGAAAATGAGAAAGTCAAGAGCACCCAAAAGATACATTCAGCCGGATCCAAAATTCGGTGATACACAGGTTACACAGTTTGTAAATAACCTGATGTGGAGTGGCAAAAAATCTACCGCGTATGAAATATTTTATTCTGCCATAGATTTGGTTGAAGAGAAAACTAAAGAAAGCGGATTGGAAGTATGGAAAAAAGCATTGTCTAATGTAAGTCCTGCTGTTGAGGTGAAGAGCCGTAGAATTGGAGGAGCGAACTTTCAGGTGCCTACAGAGGTAAGACCTGAGCGTAAGCAATCATTGGCTATTAAATGGATGATTAATTTTTCTCGTTCTCGTAATGGTAAATCAATGGCTGATAAATTGGCTAATGAAATTATCGCAGCTTCTAAAGGTGAAGGTGCTACATTTAAGAAGAAAGAGGATATTCACAGAATGGCTGAAGCTAATAAAGCATTCGCTCACTTTAAGTTTTAATAATCAAACATAATGGCTAAAGATTTAAGTTTCA
The DNA here is from genome assembly GCA_947461105.1 of Bacteroidota bacterium. GTDB lineage: Bacteria > Bacteroidota > Bacteroidia > Chitinophagales > LD1 > CALAYL01. The sequence continues at coordinate 811 of CANHIG010000127.1, forward strand.
CAAGAAACATTGGTATCGCTGCACATATTGACGCTGGTAAAACAACAACTACCGAGCGTATTTTGTATTATACAGGTGTGAACTACAAAATAGGTGAGGTGCACGAAGGCGGTGCTACTATGGACTGGATGGAGCAAGAGCAAGAAAGAGGTATCACTATCACTTCTGCGGCTACACACTGTACATGGGGCTGGAAAGAAAAGCAATACGACATTAATATCATAGATACTCCGGGACACGTTGACTTTACAGTTGAGGTAAACCGTTCATTAAGAATTCTTGATGGATTGGTTTTTTTGTTTTCGGCTGTAGATGGTGTAGAGCCACAATCTGAAACTAATTGGCGTTTGGCAGATGGTTACAATGTGGCTCGTATGGGCTTTGTAAATAAAATGGACAGACAAGGTGCTGACTATTTTAACGTAGTGAAACAAGTGAAAGAAATGTTGGGTTCAAACCCGATGGTTATGCAAATTCCTCTTGGAAATGAAGAACATTTCAAAGGTGTGGTTGACTTGGTAATGAATCAGGCAATTGTATGGAATGAGGCTGACAAAGGAATGACTTATGATGTGGTGCCTATTCCTGAGGAGCTGAAAGAAGATGTGGCTTTCTATAGAGAAAAAATGTTTGAACAAGTTGCTGAATTTGATGAATCATTGATGGAGAAATTCTTCGACAATCCTGAGTCAATCACAGTGGATGAAGTTCGTGCAGCTGTAAGAAAAGCGGTTATTTCCATGAAAGTAGTTCCGATGTTCTGCGGTTCATCTTTTAAAAACAAAGGTGTACAAGCGGTATTGGATGCAGTTTGCGAATTCTTGCCTTCACCTTTAGACAAAAATGAGATAGTAGGAAAAAATCCTGATACTGATGAGGTAGTTTCAAGAAAACCAAGTTCTGATGAACCATTTGCGGCTTTAGCATTCAAAATTGCTACTGACCCTTATGTTGGTCGTTTGTGTTTCTTCAGAGTTTATTCTGGAATTCTCGATGCAGGTTCTTATATTTTGAACACACGTTCTGGTAAAAAAGAAAGGATTTCTCGTTTGTTCCAAATGCATGCAAACGACAGAAAGCAAATCGATAGAGTAGAAGCTGGAGATATAGCAGCAGCAGTAGGTTTCAAAGATATCCGAACCGGAGATACCATGTGTGCAGAAAATCATCCTATCGTACTTGAGAGTATGAAATTCCCTGAGCCGGTTATCTCTATAGCTGTTGAGCCTAAAGCTCAGAAAGATATGGATAAAATGGGCTTGGCATTGGGTAAATTGGCTGAGGAGGATCCTACATTCAAAGTAGCTTTCGATGATCAAACAGGTCAAACGATTATATCAGGTATGGGGGAACTTCACCTTGAAATCCTTGTAGATCGTATGAGAAGAGAGTTCTCTGTAGAGTGTAATCAAGGAGCGCCACAAGTTAATTATCGCGAGCGTTTGACTAAGACAGTTAATCACCGTGAGTTGTACAAAAAACAGTCTGGTGGTCGTGGTAAGTTTGCTGATATTCACGTAGAAATCGGACCAACAGAAGATAATAAAGAAGGTTTAGTATTTATCAATGATATTTTCGGAGGTTCTATTCCGAGAGAATATATTCCATCTGTAGAAAAAGGATTTAAAGAAGCTTTCAAAACAGGTGTTCTAGCAGGATACGAATTAGATGGTTTGAAAGTAAGATTGTATGATGGTTCGTTCCACGCAGTTGACTCTGATGCTCTTTCTTTTGAGCTTGCAGCGAAATTAGCTTTCAGAAATGCAGCGAAATTAGCAGGACCTGTATTGCTTGAGCCAATCATGAAATTGGAAGTTATTACTCCTGAAGAAAATACCGGAGATGTAGTGGGTGACTTGAACAGAAGAAGAGGAATGCTTGAAGGTATGGAGCCAAAATTGAATGCACAGGTAATTAAGGCTAAAGTGCCACTAAGTGAAATGTTCGGATATGTAACTCAGCTTCGTACATTAACTTCTGGTCGTGCTACTTCAGTAATGGAATTCCACAGCTTCGCACCGGCTCCTGATTTAGTAGCGAAAGGTGTAATGGCGAAAAATTCAGGTAAGATAAAGGAAATCGAAGATTAATATTCAAAAACCCAATAAACGTTCTTTCAATCATGAGTCAGAGAATTAGAATTAAACTAAAATCATACGATCACAATCTGGTAGATAAATCTGCAGAGAAAATCGTTAAGACAGTAAAAAGCACAGGAGCTGTAGTTTCAGGTCCGGTGCCATTACCAACACATAAAAATATCTTCACGGTATTGCGTTCACCACACGTAAATGCAAACTCTAAAGAGCAATTCCAATTGTGTACTTACAAGCGATTGTTAGACATTTATTCATCTACTTCTAAAACTGTAGATGCATTAATGAAGTTAGAACTTCCAAGTGGTGTGGAAGTAGAAATCAAAGCATAAGTATTTTTTAATTTATGTTGGATAGTGATTCGTTCATTATTTAACCGCTAAAACCCAATAAAATGAAAGGATTAATAGGAAAAAAGGCTGGTATGACCAGTGTGTTCGTTGACGGTAAACAATATGGTGTTACTGTGATAGACGTAACAGGAAATCAGGTTTCTCAGGTGAAAACTTTAGACACCGATGGATACAGTGCTGTGCAATTATCTTTTGACACTAAAAGAGCAAAAAGCGTAAATCAGGCACAGGAAGGACATTTCAAAAAAGCAAATGTAGAGCCTAAATGGAAGTCGGTGGAATTCAGAGATTTTGACTTTGAAAAACAAGCTGGAGAATCTGTAGGTGTTGAAATTTTCACTGAAGGAGAGAAAGTAGCAGTAGTAGGTGTTTCTAAAGGAAAAGGATTCCAAGGTGTTGTAAAACGTCATGGATTTTCCGGAGTTGGTATGACATCTCACGGTCAGCATGATCGTTCGAGAGCTCCGGGTTCTATTGGTGCATCTTCTGACCCTTCAAGAGTATTGAAAGGAATGAGAATGGCAGGAAGAATGGGTGGCGACAGAGTGAAAGTGAAGAACCTTAAAATCGTTAAGATTTTGGCTGACAATAATCTGATTCTTGTAAACGGAGCAATCCCTGGCGCAATTGGTTCATACGTAACTATCGAAGGACTAAAATAAATTCCAAAGTTTTCATAATAAAAATGCCGAGTGAAAGCTCGGCATTTTTTGTTGCCGTACATATGCGGTAAAAGCCTTATAGGGTTTGCAATCCCAAGTAATCAATTTTGTAAATATTGCTGAGATGATTATGAGTGTTTTCACTCATAATCAAGGAAGTAGAATTTCAATCTCATTTTTGTATTCTTTTTCTAGTGTAAAATTAGTGGTTATGTAGTTTATTTCCTATACATTGGCATAATAAAAAGCATTATATGACAAAATATTTTTTTTCATTTCTAACATTTTTTTCTGTTATATCTGGCTCTTTTGGGCAAGCTTGTGGAACAACTTCTTCGTGCACCCCAAAACCTGCAACAGGAACACCAGGATTTACACCGGTATCTGATAGTTTGCCATGCTTTGCAGTTGGTTGGAGTGGTTCGCAATTTATTTATTTTGAAAATTATACTACATATAATCTTAGCGGTCAAAATTTTACCATTAACTCTTTGAAAATTGACAGCATAGAGAATTTGCCAAATGGTCTTTGTTGGAAAACAAATAAGGTAAATAATACATGGAATGGAGGACAAACTGGATGTATTGAGATTAGTGGAACTGTATCGAATACAAATGCTGCAGGTCAATATAAACTAAGAATTATAGCGACTCTAGCAACATCAATCGCTACACTTCCATTACAAGATATGGAATCATTGAATGGTATGAGGTATTATTTGAGAGTGAATTGTCCAGCACAATCTTGCCCTAATATTGATACAATACTAGGAAAAACACAATCTTTTATTGCATATTCAGGGCAATCTTGTAATAGTGGAACAGCTTTAACTGTTACGCTATCTAATCAATCTGTTTGCCCCAACACACAGGTGACTATCCAACCTTCAGTATTTGGCGGAACTGCCCCATATACATACAGCTGGCAATCTTCTGGTAGTTCCTTAAGTTGTTCAAACTGCGCCAATCCAACAGCAACCATTACCCAAAATTCGACATATACGGTAACTGTAACGGATAATAACGCGCAAACAGCAGTTAAGGCTGTATCCTATTCATTATCCAATTGCGGGGGAGTGGGGACTTCAAATTGTTCTCCCAAAGCAGCTACAGGGATACCCGGTTTTACTCCTATTGCAGATAGTATTCCTTGTTTTCCAAAAGGATGGACTGGTTCTCAATTCATTTACTTTGAAAATTATACCGCTTTTAATCTTAGTGGACAAACACTAACAGTGAATTCATTGAAAATCGATTCCATTGAAAATTTGCCACAAGGGTTATCTTGGAAAACTAATAAAGCAAATAATACTTGGAATGGATGGCAAACTGGATGTATAGAAATTTATGGCAGCGTTGCAAATTCAGATTCAGCAGGCCAGTATAAATTACGGATTATTGGAACTATTGCTACATCTATTGCCACACTTCCATTACAAGATATGGAAGCACTTGCTGGTCTGAGGTATTATTTGAGAGTGAATTGTCCAACACAATCTTGCCCTAGTATTGACACTTTAAATGGGAAAACAAGCAGTTTTATTGGATATCCGCAATCTTGTGTGACTGCTCCTAGTTTAGCTGTTTCACTTGGTGGTAATCAGTCAGTTTGCTCCGGCTTCCAAGCATCTCTAACTCCAGCAGTTAGTGGAGGCACTGCTCCTTATTCATACACTTGGCAATCAAATGGCAATACATTAAGCTGCAATAATTGTAGCAATCCAACTGCTACTATTACCCAGAACTCCCAATACACTGTTACCGTTACTGATGCAAATAGCAATACTGCCTCTGCAACAATTTCATACATCATTGGCGCAACAGGAACGATTCAGATACAAGCTAACGGACCAACTACATTTTGTAATGGAGGAAGTGTAACACTTAGCACTTCACAAAATTATACGATTTATAATTGGTCAAATGGCAGCTCTTTATCTTCTATTTCAGTTTCTCAACAAGGAAATTATAGGGTAACAGTCACTTCAGCTTCAGGTTGTGTGTCTACTGGAAGTATAGCAATCAATGTATCTTCAGGAGTAAGTACTCAACCAATTATTGGCAACCCTTCCATAACTCCATTTCAAGCATACACTTATTTAGTTAATGCCACTAGTGGCATAACTTATAATTGGAGTGTTCAGGGTGGGGCAATACAGTCTGGTCAAGGCACAAGCAATGTCAGTATTACATGGGGAAATACCGGTCCATATTTGGTTACTCTTATACAAACTAATCAGTCAGGCTGTTCAGATACATCCTATCTCTCAGTTGCAAATAGTAGTTGTACTCTATCTGTAAATGTATTTACAGTCGGAAGCCCTGCGCTTTGTGCTGGAGATACAGTGCTTCTTATTGCACAGGTGGGCTCATCTGCAACTTATCAATGGTTTAAAAATGGAGCAATATTAAATGGGCAGACAGATGATACCCTGAAAGTTACTGGAAGTGGTTCTTATCAGGTTCAAGTAGTATCGGGAAGTTGCACAGTTTTGAGCAACAGCAGTAATTTCACCTTCAATCAATCACCTGCCTCACCTGTAATAACTGCTAACACTACAGGAAGTTGTTTAAGCACTTCAAGTATTCTAAGTACTTCTAACAGCTATCAAAGTTA
>CANHIG010000128.1 GCA_947461105.1 Bacteroidota bacterium
ACCGTTCCCATTGATTATATGTATGACGATAACGATTATGTTGGCGGCAGCGGTGGTCGCTACTGCAAAAACGATTTCAAATCATTTATCAGAAAAGGAAAAGTGTATAACGAAATGTATGCGCTGCCTTTCCCTCCGCACTGGCGAAGAAATGTGATTAAAGGCTATGATGAGTTTTTTCCGCACTATGATTTGCCCGATACTACCGAAGGGATTTATCATTCCTTCAAAATGGGCAATGCAGAGTTTTTTGTGCTCGACCGAAACAGCCCAAAAGAATTTCCAAATCTTACTGCCTTCACTTACGATTCTGCAAAAAATAAATGGAAGTTTAATCCGCCACCGGGCTATGCACTCTTTGGAAAAAAGCAAATGGATTGGCTGAAAAAAAGTATGCTGGCTTCCACAGCCGACTGGAAATTTATTGTGAGTGGTGTGCCGCTGAACGGTGCTTGTGAAAAACTGATTCGTGGCGGAGTAAACATTCAGAACATGCACTACAAAGACTGGTTCGGCTTTCATATTGCCTGGGGATTCAGTCAGTACTGGGCGGCTTTCCCTGATGAACGAAATGATTTTATGAACTGGCTGAAAACAAACAGCATTAAAAATGTAATTGTGCTGAGTGGCGATACGCATCACAATGTGATGGATGATGGAAAAAATGCAGGCTTGCCGGAAATGAATGCAAGTGGACTGAGTGTATCCACTACCGAGTTGGCAAAATATCTGAAACTCATCGGCAACCTTACGGGGCAATTCAACATGAAAAAAATATGGAACAAGGGCGGTAACGGCCTTACGAGTAAAGAAAATAAAAACGCATTCGGCAGAGTAAGAATAAACAACAGAGAGTTTGTGGAGCTGAGCATAATAGATGAAGACAACAAAGTGGTGAGTAGTTTTGTAGTGCCTTTTCAAAAGTAATTGCAACTTGAAAAAGCAGTAATGGAAATTATTTCTGTTCCCTGTTCAGAATATAACTAATCCTGTTTTTTTACTATTTTGTAACTACCAATTATCACCAAACTAAAATCATTCAAACATGAAAAAGTTTATCACTCTTTTTCTCTTTTTCCCTGCATTTCTTTTCGCTCAAAAAGATTTCACATCCTATGTTAATACATTCATCGGCACAGGAGGACATGGGCACACATTTCCTGGAGCTACAGTTCCTTTCGGAATGATGCAGCTGAGTCCAGATACACGCCTAAGCGGCTGGGATGGCTGCTCGGGCTATCATTATTCCGACAAAAAAATCTACGGCTTTTCGCACACACATCTGAGCGGAACGGGCTGCAAAGATTATGGCGATGTATTGCTCATGCCCACCACAGGCAAAGTAAAACTAAGCAACAAGAAATACAATTCCACTTTTTCAAAAGCAAATGAAAAAGCAAGTGCAGGTTATTATTCTGTTTTGCTCGACAAACACAACATTAAAGCAGAACTCACCGCAACTACTCGAACAGGTTTACATAAATACACTTTCCCAAAATCGGAACAGGCAAATATTATTCTTGACCTCACTCATCGCGACCTTGCCAAGAAAAGTGAAATCAACATCAATGGCACCAACGAAATCAGCGGATTCAGGCTCAGCACCGATTGGGCAAAAGATCAGTATCTGTATTTTGTAATTCAGTTTTCAAAGCCTTTCAAAAATTATGGAATTGCGAAAGCAGATGCGCTTACCCAAAATGCACAGCACGATACAGGAAGCTTCCTGAAAGCTTATGTGAGTTTTGAAACTACAGAAGGCGAAGTGATTTATGCAAAGGTCGGCATCTCTGCAATAAGCATAGAAGGTGCTCGAAAAAATTTGCAGGCTGAGCAACCCGCTTTTGATTTTGACAAAACTGTTGCTGATGCGAAAGCCTCATGGAATAAAGAACTTGGCAAGATAGAAGCAGAAAGCAAAGATGAAAGTGTGCTGCGCACTTTTTATTCTGCGCTGTATCACGCAATGGTTGCGCCAAATGTGTATCAGGATGTGGACGGCAAATACCGAGGCAGAGATTTGCAAATTCACGAAGCAAAAGATTTTACTTATTACACTGTTTTTTCTTTGTGGGACACTTACCGTGCGTTGCATCCTTTGCTTACACTCATTGATAAAAAACGTAGTGCGGATTTCATTCGCACTTTCAATAAGCAATATCAGGAAGGCGGATTGTTGCCCGTTTGGGAACTTTCTGCTTGTGAAACCAATTGTATGATTGGCTATCATTCAGTTCCCGTAATTGCTGAAGCGGTGCTAAAAGGCGTAACGGGTTTTGATGAAAATCTCGCACTTGAAGCCATGAAGAAAAGTGCTATGGAAAACAGAAACGGCTTGAAAGACTACAAAGAATTTGGCTACATCAAGTTTACCGGTACGGGCGAAAATGTATCGCGAACACTTGAATATGCTTATGATGATTGGTGTATAGCTATGGTGGCAAAGAAGTTGGGCAAAATGGATGATTACAAAACATATATCCAGCGTGCACAGAACTACAAAAATGTGTTTGATGCTTCTACAGGTTTTATGCGCCCGAAAAGCGGAGCTTTCCTTTCACCTTTCGACCCGTATAAAGTGGACCATAATTTCACCGAAGGCAATTCCTGGCAATATTCATTTTATGTGCCGCAGGATATTTCAGGCCATATGAAGTTGCTCGGAGGAAAAGAAAAATTAGCAGAGAAACTGGATTCACTCTTTACTACTTCATCCAAACTCACCGGCCACAAACAACCTGATATTTCAGGAATGATTGGACAGTATGTGCATGGAAACGAGCCGAGTCATCAAATCGCTTATGAATACAATTATGCAGGACAACCATGGAAAACTCAGGCAATGGTGCGCAGAATTATGAAAGAAATGTATCAGGATCAGCCGGACGGACTTTCAGGAAATGAAGACTGCGGGCAAATGAGCGCGTGGTATATTTTCAGTGCAATGGGTTTTTATCCTGTGTGTCCTGGTTCTGACCACTATGCGATTGGCTCACCTGTTTTGGATAACGGAACTTTGCGTTTTGAAAGTGGAAAAACCTTTACGGTGAAAGCAGCGAACAACAGCAAAGAAAATGTGTACATACAATCAGCAACACTCAACGGTACTCCTTATACTAAAAGCTACATCACTTACCAAGATTTATCAAATGGAGGAACGCTTGAATTACAAATGGGCAGCTCGCCAAACAAAAACTGGGGAAGCGGAGCGGGTGATGTTCCGGTGACTGTGATTGAATAAGCGATTTGAGATTGTTCGATTTGAGATTATGCGATTTTTGAAAAGCGCAACAGAAAGGATATATCAGAAAAATTTTGTAAATCGGATAATAATAAAAACCAAACCATGCAAAAACAATCAACCTTCATTGCCGTTATCGCTATTTTCTTTTTCTGGGGATTCATGGCTGCCAGCAACGGCATTTTTATTCCGTTCTGCAAAGAGCATTTTCAGCTCACGCAGTTTCAGAGTCAGTTGATAGACTCCACTTTTTACGGTGGTTATTTTATCGGTTCGCTGTTGTTGTTTGTGTATACTTATTTCTCTAAAAAGGATTTTGTAATTCAGCATGGTTACACCAAATCTTTTTCCATCGGTTTGATTATTTCCGCATTCGGGGCATTATGTATGATTCCTTCGCTGCATATTGGCAGCTATGCTTTAATTCTGCTTTCGTTTTTTGTGATTGCGCTTGGGTTTAGTTTACAGCAAACTGCAGCGAACCCGTTTGTCGTTTTGCTCGGTGAAGAAAGAACAGGCGCACACCGCCTCAGCCTTGCCGGTGGCATCAACTCTGTCGGAACTACAATAGGTCCGCTTATTGTCGCTTACTTTTTATTTGGGAGCATTTCTGGCGTGAGCACTCAGGCTGTTGCGCTGAAAAGTGTTGACACACTTTATGTAATGCTTGTTGTATTATTTCTTGTGCTGGCTTTTATTCTCCGCTCTATCAAGATAAAAGAACATTCGCAATCAGCAGATCAGGAATTTTCGTTTGATGCATTAAAGTATCCGCAACTAAAACTTGGCATGATTGCCATTTTCGTTTATGTGGGTGTGGAAGTAACTATTCAGAGCAACATGGGTGCACTGCTTAATCTGCCCGAATACGGCAGCATTCCTAATGCCTATCTTTTTCCGTTTATTTCTCTTTACTGGGGAAGTCTCATGATAGGCCGATGGACAGGCGCAGCAGAAGCACTCACTGAAAACAAGCAGACAAAAAAACTATTGCTCATTGTTCTTCCGTTTCTGGCATTTGCTTTGGTGTATGCTGTGAACTATCTGAAAGCAAGCGCGATTCCTGAAATAGACATCAATACCGTTTTCCTTCCTTATCTCGGATTTGTGGCGCTGATGGTGGCAGTAGCTTTTCTCACCATTGAAAATTCTGCAACTATGCTGCTTGCATTTTCATTGGCTGCAATGGCTTGTATGATTGGCGGGCTACTCACTACCGGAAATTTATCCATTATGTTTTTCCTCAGTGGCGGATTGTGGTGTTCGGTGATGTGGCCTTGTATTTTTTCCAATGCTATTAAAAACCTCGGTACTTATGCATCGCAGGCATCTGCTTTTCTGATTATGATGATTCTTGGCGGAGCAGTTATTCCTCCGTTTCAGGGCTGGGTGAGCGATATGACAGACATCAAAACTTCATACGTTGTAGCTCCGCTTTGTTTTGCTTATCTCGCTTTTTACGGTTGGAAGGTTAGAGGAATCAAGAGTGAGGAAACGTCAACTGCCGCTGTTAATGGTGGGCATTGATGCGTTTTAAGATTTTGTGTTGTGGAAAACGCACTTACCGTTTCCCGCATAAAATCCTATCCAACCTTCAACCAACCCGTTATACTCATTCTTTGTGTGGTAGTTTTTAAAACTTCGTGTAATAGTTCACTGCTTTTGAAGAAAACAGTTTTGCCACTTTCTGGAGCAATGTGTTGCAGTCTGTCTTTGTGATGAATGCATAATTCGCCTCCATCCTTCTTTTCCCAATCTTCATTCAGATACATAATCATAGAATATTTTCTGCTGTCGTTATTCTGGAACTGATCGAAATGTTTTTTATAGAAACTATCTTTCTCATAAAGTGTATAATGAAATTCATAGCCTGTGATACCAGTGTAGCAGCTGTTGTTTAAGTAAATGACAAAGCTGTCCATCAAATCAAAAAATGAATTTTCAAAAGGGTCATTGTGCGAACGATCAAGCCAATAGATACTGTCGCCCCTTACTAATTCATTCCTCACTTCCGGTGTTTCATTTCCAGTTCCCGCAAAATGAAGTTTGTGATTCGCAAAAAGTTTAAGCAAATTGCTTTTCAGATTTTCGGATAAAGCTGCGCTCAGGAAGTTTTCTGCAATACCGACTTTATCTTTTATAAATGAGGAAACGAGCGTTTCAAAGATTTCTTTCAATCATGTCAATTTAGTAATTGACAAAGCTATCGCCAATATTTCCTGTAAGATAGCCTTTTCTAATGCTTCAGCTCTATTTGTTTGTATCAGAATCAAAAATTATAAATTTGCTGACTTCCAAGAAAGCATGATTTTGCCATTTATTCAGAAGAAATTTATAGAATTTGATTATTTTGCGATATAAGTTGAAAAACAATTACAATTCACTAACCATAAAAAAAAACAATGGCATTTGAAGCACTATTAGCAAGTTTGCAGGAAAAGGCTGCTCACGCGCCTGTATTAGGCAAAACACTAAAATTTGATTTTGGTGACAACCACATTTTTATAGATGGCACAGACGGAAGCAATGTAGTAAGTGCTGAAAACAAAGATGCAGACTGCACCATAGCAGTAGCTCTTGAGGATTTAGTAGGTATGGTAAATGGCTCTCTGAATCCAATGACTGCCTTTATGGGAGGCAAACTCAAAGTTCATGGCGATATGAGTATTGCTATGAAACTGCAATCGCTTTTTAAAGGATAAAACCTTCTTATACGGATTTAAAAGCGCTCTGATTTTCAGAGCGCTTTTTTGTTTTAAACTAGAGAGCAATATTACACGGCAAAGCATAGACCTTAACAGATTGGTTTAATATCTTTGGCTATTATCAAACCATAAAGTCGTGAAGTTTCTTTTTTCGGCATTTGCTTTTCTTTACTCTGCTTTTGTCGCTCAGGCACAATTGAGCATATCTATCAATACTCCAAAGAGCTTATTAGACACAAGCTTTACAGCCATTACTATCAATGATGTTCAGTCGTTGCTGTTTCAGGCTTGCCATTGTGATGTGAAACTAAATAATGCGGATGCAGATGTGCAAATCCTTCTTCAGGAAGTAAGCAAAGCTCAAGTTGATGCTCCAACAACTTTTTCTAACGCAGCAAAATTTCCATACCGTCATGTCGCTAATCATGATTATGAATGGAAACAAGAAAAGAAAAATGAAAAATATATTTTATCGCTTACCGCCTCATCATGGCAAGGCGTAAGTTTCGGATTGTATGCATTGCTTCAGGAAAAACTTGGATTCAAGTTTTATCATCCCAGAAACACTGTAATTCCAA
>CANHIG010000129.1 GCA_947461105.1 Bacteroidota bacterium
AGCAATAAAAATCTTAGTAGTGAAAAGCAACAGATTTTAGATAAGCTACTCTTCAGAATGCAGGCTGTGCGTAATTCTTCGGAGAACAAATACATTTTGCTCAACGCACCCAACAGCAGTATTGATGAGATTACAAACATTCTTCCGGGAATGAAAAGCCCCACTATTCTGCCACTCGCAAAGGAGGGCTGGAGCAGCTTGCATTCAGTGGTGAAAGAAGATGAATTCTGGGATGTGATTGACAAATTGAAAGCGTTAGGCGCAGAAGGAATTCTGGTAGTGCCTATTGAAAAAATGGTGTTATAATTTAAGTTGAAGAAATGAGAATAATTAAAAATCCTGATAGAAAAGACTGGCTAAAACTTGTGCAGCGACCTGAAATGGCGGCTGCTGATTTAGATGCGGTTGTCAAAGAAATCTTTGACGCTGTTCAGCAAAATGGAGACAAAGCATTGCTGCAATTCACTGAAAAATTCGATAAAGTAAAATTGGATTCTGTAGAAGTGAAAAATGCAAATGCGACCGCTATCAATTCTGATTTGGAGAAAGCTATATTGCTTGCAAAATCTAACATCGAAAAATTTCATGCCACTCAGTGTGAAGAAGTCAAGAGAATAGAAACAACTATAGGTGTCACATGCTGGCGTGAAAGCCGCCCAATAGAGAGGATTGGTATTTACATCCCGGGTGGCTCAGCCCCATTGTTTTCAACCATTTTGATGCTGGTGATTCCTGCTAAACTTGCAGAATGCAAAGAGATAGTAGTCTGCACTCCACCAGACAAAAACGGAAATATTAATCCTGTGATTCTCTTCACAGCAAAATTACTTGGCCTTGAAACAATTTATGCCGCTGGCGGAATTCAGGCTATAGCTGCAATGACTTTTGGCACAGAAACGATTCCCAAAGTTGATAAAATTTTCGGCCCAGGAAATCAATATGTAACTGCTGCGAAAAAAGCAGCACAAAATTTTGGTATAGCGATTGATATGCCTGCGGGACCAAGTGAGATTTTGGTTATTGCCGATAAAAATTCTGTGCCAGAGTTTGTTTCGGCAGACTTGCTTTCGCAGGCAGAGCACGGAGCAGACAGTCAGGTAATTCTTTTGTCAGATAATGAAACGGTTATTAATGAAATCATTTCACAATTGAAAGCGCAATTAGAAAAATTGCCGCGAAAAGCAACAGCAGCACTTGCTCTTGAAAATAGTAAAGCTATTCTGTTGAAAGATATAGATAGCTGTATTGAGTTCAGCAATCTTTATGCACCGGAACATTTGATTCTTGCTATCGAAAACGCGGAAATGTTTATTCCAAAAATTTCAAATGCAGGTTCTGTTTTTCTTGGCAACTACAGCTGCGAGAGTGCAGGCGATTACGCCAGCGGACCCAATCACACACTGCCAACAAACGGCTATGCAAGAAGTTATAGCGGAGTTTCCTTAGATAGTTTTCTGAAGAAAATAACATTTCAGCATGTGAGCAAAAAAGGAATACAAAATATTGGCCCGGCAATTGAGCTGATGGCTGATGCTGAAAATTTATTTGCTCATAAAAATGCAGTTGCTGTTAGACTCAAAAATCTGAACCATGTTTGAACTTGAAAAATTAGTGCGCAAAAACATACTGGAATTAAAATCTTACTCCAGCGCCCGTGATGAGTTTTCGGGCAAGGAAGGAATTTTTCTGGATGCCAACGAAAACCCATTTGGTGAGTTGAACAGATATCCTGACCCTTATCAAAAAGAATTGAAATCTGCTCTTTCTAAAGTGAAAGGAGTGAGCGAACAAAATATCTTTATTGGCAACGGCAGCGATGAAGTGATTGATTTGGTGTATCGAGTTTTCTGTAATCCTGGAATTGATAAAGCACTTTCGTTTACGCCTACATACGGCATGTATGAAGTATCGGCAAACATCAACGATGTTGCTTACATAAAGCTTCCGCTGAACGAATACTTTCAGATTGATAAAGAATCGCTTACACCATATCTGAAAGATGAAAAGCTGAAAGTGATTTTTGTTTGCTCACCAAACAATCCCACAGGCAATGTTTTAAGTGATATTGAATTTGTACTTGAGAATTTCAGCGGAATAGTTGTAGTGGATGAAGCATATGCTGATTTTTGCAGTCTGCCATCATGGTCGCAGAAGATAAATCAGTTTCCGAATCTGATTGTAATGCAGACATTCAGCAAAGCAAGAGGATTGGCCGGAGCGCGGGTTGGTATAGCTTATGCTTCATCGCAAATCATATCACTCATGAATAAAGTGAAGCCACCCTATAATGTGAGTGCGCTGAATCAGCAAGCAGCACTGACTGCTTTGATGAATACAGCTATTTACGAACAACAGAAAAATGAAATTCTGAAACAAAGAACTCTACTTGAAACAGAACTGAGTAAACTTAATTGTGTGAAAAGGATTTACGCTTCGGATGCTAATTTTATATTGATTAAAGTGAGCGATGCGAATATCATTTATGAGTTTCTTGTTTCACATAAAATCATTACCCGAAACAGAAATACTGTGGTGCGAAACTGCATTCGTATTACTGTAGGAACAGCAGAGGAAAACAAACAACTTATTAATATACTTAAAGAATTCAAAGCATGAAGAAAATATTATTTATAGAACAGAGTTTTGTGTTTCAGCATGCAAATTTTTATCCTGAAGTGATTCAAAATCTTGCTATCATCGGCAAAGAATTGGATTACGTGTTTATGCTGGTTAATACGGAAACTGTTGCAATTCCAGTACATTCAATTGATCTGCTGAAAAATGAGAGCATTGTTTTTACAGAAACAATTGAGGCAAATGTACTCAGCACGTTCATTTATTTATGCAAAAAATCAGGAACATATAATATTGATGATTCATTTTTAATCAGCAGCAAGCCGCAAAATTCTGAAGGAATAAAAACAATTTTGTTTTCTGAAAACAACAGTGACGATGCAGAACTGACAACACAGAAATGGAGTGCTGTTTATGCATATCTGAAGCAAATTCCACGCAAAGCTAAAACAGTTCGAAAAACATCCGAGACAGAAATCGAAGTAGAAATAAATCTTGATGGCACGGGGCAAAACCATATCAGCACAGGAATTGGTTTTTTCGATCACATGCTGGAGCAGATAGCCAGACACGGCAATATGGATTTGACAGTTCTCGCAAAAGGCGATACACATATTGACGAACATCACACTATTGAAGATGTGGCTATCGCACTTGGCGAAACATTTCTGAAAGCGCTTGGAGCCAAAAAGGGGATTGAGCGTTATGGATTTTTATTGCCGATGGATGATTGTCTGGCTCAGGTAGCTGTTGACTTTGGCGGCAGACCTTGGTTAGTTTGGGACGTAAAATTTGAGCGTGAAAGTATCGGAGAAATGCCAACGGAAATGTTTTTCCACTTCTTCAAGTCGTTCAGCGACAATGCCAAGTGTAATCTGAATATAAAGGCAGAAGGCGAAAACGAGCACCACAAAATAGAATCGGTGTTTAAAGCATTTGCGAAAGCGCTAAAAATGGCAGTAAGCAAAACAGACAATTTTTCCATTCCTAGTACAAAAGGAGTTTTATGATTGCGATAGTGAAATATAATGCAGGGAATATAAAATCGGTTGAGAATGCAGTTAAGCGACTTGGTTTCGATTGTGTGGTAACGGATGATGAAGATGTTTTGCGTGCTGCATCAAAAGTTATTTTTCCTGGAGTTGGCGAAGCCAAATCGGCAATGAGTTATTTACACGAACGTAAGCTTGATGAACTTATTAAATCTCTGACTCAGCCTGTACTTGGCATTTGTCTTGGACTGCAATTGATGTGTAAACATTCTGAAGAAGGAGACACCAACTGTCTTGGGATTTTTGATGCAGAAGTAAAGAAATTCCCTCCTCTTGATATTGTGCCGCACATGGGCTGGAATAATCTTACAGAAATAAAAGGTAATTTGTTCAATGGCTTATCTGAAAATGACAACGTATATTTTGTTCACAGTTATTTTGCAGCATTGAGTGAATATACATTAGCTGTTTGCGATTACATTGTTCCTTTCAGTGCAGCCATGCAGAAAAATAATTTTTATGCCACACAGTTTCATCCTGAGAAATCAGCCGATATGGGCGAACGCATTCTTAAAAACTTTTTGACGCTATGAGAATCATTCCTGCAATAGATATTATTGATGGCAAATGCGTGAGGCTCACCAAAGGTGATTACACCACACAAAAAGTGTATAATGAAAAACCTGTTGAGGTGGCGAAGCAGTTTGAAGACGCAGGATTAGCGTATTTGCATTTAGTTGATTTGGATGGGGCAAAATCAAAACATATTGTAAATCACAAAGTGCTTCTTGAAATTGCTACCAAAACAAAGCTGAAAGTAGATTTTGGCGGTGGCATCAAAAGCAATGAAGATATAAAAATTGCTTTTGACAACGGAGCTTTACAAATCACAGGTGGCAGTGTAGCTGTTTCTACTCCTGAACTTTTTCTAAGCTGGCTTGAAACCTATGGTGCAGACAAAATTATTCTTGGAGCAGATTTTAAAAACAGGAAAATTGCCACTTCGGGCTGGCACAAAAAATCGGAACTGGATGTAGTTGATTTTATAAAAGCCTTTGAAAGTAAAGGAGTGGATTATGTAATCTGTACAGACATTTCAAAAGATGGAATGCTTGGCGGAACATCTAATGAAATTTATAAAGAAATTTTGGTAGCTACTAAAATTAAACTCATAGCAAGTGGCGGTGTTTCTTCATTGCAAGATTTGGAAACACTGAAAGAAATAGGTTGTGATGGGGCGATAATTGGTAAAGCAATTTACGAAGGAAAGATTTCATTGAAAGAATTGAGTGCATTATGTTGAAGAAAAGAATCATCCCCTGCCTTGATATCAAAGACGGCAAAACCGTTAAGGGTATTAACTTTGAAAATATCATAGATGCCGGTGATCCTGTAGAACTGGCGAAACGCTATGTTGCTGAAGGCGCAGATGAACTGGTGTTTCTGGATATTACTGCATCAGTCGAGAAAAGAAAAACGCTGGTTAATCTGGTAGCGCGAATTGCTCAGGAAATCAATATACCCTTTACGGTTGGCGGTGGTATCAATTCTATTGATGATGTGAGTGCGGTTATCAAAGCAGGAGCTGATAAAGTTAGTATCAACACATCTGCGGTAAATCGTCCGGAACTTATTTCAGAGATTGCGCAGCAATATGGCAATCAGTGTGTGGTGGTGGCGATTGATACTAAATTTATAGATGGCGAATGGATAGTTTTTATTCATGGCGGACGGACAGGTACAGAACTCAGAGCTGTTGACTGGGCAAAAAAAGCAGAGCAACTTGGAGCCGGAGAAATATTGCTCACCTCTATGAATCATGACGGAACCAAGAGTGGCTTTGCGCTGGACATTACAAATGAAATTGCTTCAGCGGTGAACATTCCGGTGATCGCATCAGGCGGAGCAGGAGAAAAAGTTCATTTCAAAGAAGTGTTTGAAAAAACAAAAGCGAGCGCAGCATTGGCGGCAAGCATTTTTCATTTTGAGACAATACCAATACCTGAACTCAAACAATATTTAAAAACCAACAACATTGCCGTAAGATGAACATAGATTTCAAAAAAGGAGATGGACTTGTTCCGGTGATTATTCAGGATTGCAACACGCTGCAAATATTGATGCTCGGTTATATTAACGAAGAAGCCTTCGCAAAAACTAAGCAAGAAGGCAAGGTGACCTTTTTCAGCCGCAGCAAAAACCGACTCTGGACCAAAGGTGAGGAATCCGGTAATTTTCTTTTTGTGAAAGAAATCCTTACGGACTGCGATAATGATACTATTCTTATTAAAGCAGAACCTTTAGGACCGACTTGCCATACAGGATCCACATCATGTTTTAAAGAAGAAACAGCAAAAGGATTTATGTACGAGCTGCAAAGTGTCATTAGCAAACGAATTGACAGCAATGATGAAAACTCCTATACCAACAAACTCTTCCAAAAAGGCATCAACAAAGTAGCACAGAAAGTTGGCGAAGAAGCTGTGGAGCTAGTTATTGAAGCCAAAGATAATAATGATGAACTCTTCAAAGGCGAAGCTGCTGACTTACTCTACCACTTGCTTATTTTACTGAAAGCAAAAGGAATGAGGCTGGAAGATATTGAGGCTACGCTGAAGAGTAGATCTAAATAAATCAGAATGGATAAGTTCCCTGTATTACATCTGAATAAGCTTCCAGCATCGGCATATACATAGAAGGATCAATCTCCCTGCCTGCACCGCCATACATAGCCGCTGATTTCGGGTCGTCCTTTTGCACCTTTGCATAAGCCACTGCATCTTTCAAATCCTTTTCAAAATCATCCACAATTCCCGGATTGGTAATCTGCGGTCCTGTGATGCAGAAGTGAAAACCATTTGGATTCTGCTGCCCGTTCATGCGCCAGCCTTTGGTTTTCAGATAATCGTTTACATGATAAATATTAAAAG
>CANHIG010000130.1 GCA_947461105.1 Bacteroidota bacterium
CAAGCACACCAATATTGGATGTTTATCAATTTTGCACTCACATTTGCAGCAGTTACTTTACGAACTGGATTAGGAATAGGTTTCGCTAGTGGAACTCCCTTTGAAGTATTTTACCCATACCTTGCATGGCTTTGTTGGGTACCTAATTTACTTGTTGCATTAGTTATTGCTAAAAAACAATAAATAAAGCCACTTAAATAAACCTCACGCAAAACCAACAAAGGACCGATTTGGACCAATTTCAGGGAGTGTTTATCTTAAAGCAGCTAAAATTTTCTACATTTATCTGAAATAAAAAACAAAATGAAACAGATTTCCATTCTTCTTTGCATATTCTTGTTAATAAACCAGTTTGATGTTTTTGCTCAACAGCCTACACCAAGCAGTGGCCGCATAGTACGATTTGAAAATTTTACTTCAAAGTATGTGCCTGCAAGAAATGTAGATGTTTGGCTACCCGACAACTATTCTGCTTCAAAAAAATATGGAGTATTATATATGCATGATGGGCAAATGCTATTTGACAGCAGTATAACCTGGAATAAACAAGAGTGGAGTGTTGACGAAACAGTAACCCAATTAATAAAGAATCAGAAAATTAAGGATTGCATTGTGGTAGGTATTTGGAATGGTGGAAAAAGTAGACATGCCGAATATTTTCCTCAAAAACCTTTTGAGGCTTTATCCAAGGATCAACAGAAACTAGTTTACGATGCCTACAGAAGCGGTGGCCAATCCATTTTTTCAGGACTTGCCATTTCTTCAGATAATTATTTGAAATTTTTGGTAGAGGAGCTAAAGCCTTTTATCGATAAAACCTACAGCACATTTACAGACCCGTCAAATACATTTGTAGCAGGGAGTAGCATGGGTGGTTTAATTTCTTTGTACGCCCTATGTGAATATCCAAACGTTTTTGGCGGGGCAGCTTGCCTTTCAACGCATTGGCCCGGACTATTTTCTATGGAAAATAATCCAGTACCTTCTGTATTTTTTTCTTATTTAAAAAAATATTTGCCATCACCTAAGCAACATAAAATTTATTTTGATCATGGCACTGAAACACTAGATTCTATGTATGCATCATTACAGTTAGAGGTAGATGCTATTATGAAACAAAAAAAATTCAGCAACAACCAATGGATAAGCCTTTCCTGGCCCGGACAGGATCATTCCGAAAAGTCTTGGAGAAGCAGGTTGAATGTTCCTCTTACTTTTTTATTGAAGAAGTAAATTCAAAAGTTTGCGTTATGATGGATTAAACCAAAATGGTGGTATGCTCGAATATACTGCCAACTAACGCGGCAGTGCTATTGATATATAATCCGGCTTAGGAAGATATTGACGAGTGTATCAGATACTGTAAAAAAATTATCGAGAACCTATCATTAGCAAAACTAAATCACGTCCGGCAATAAATAAGGCGCACGATAATCCCTGCTTAGCATAGCATTCGCTTCGTTTTCACCTTCACCAATAAATCTTTCTGCTACTGGATCGAATTGTAATTGACGCTCTAAACGGTAGGCAATATTTCCTAAGTGAGCTAATGATGAAGACAAATGGCCTGTTTGAACAGGTCCGTTTTGAATACTCATATCTCTTGCTCTAATCGCGTCAAACCAGTTTTGAAAATGCAATCCTAATTCGCCGGTTTCGCTACGGCTAGGGCCTTTCTCTTTTTTCTCACCCAAAAAAGTTTCATAAGTGCCATATCCTTTTACCACCATGTAGCCTTTTTCTCCATAAAAAATATTACCCACACTTGCGCCATCTTCTGAATTAGTATTCCAGTTTCTAACTTCAAACTGAATCAACTTTTTTTGTTTGGGATAATGATAAATAGAGGTTTGTATTTCAGGAACTTCTTTGCAATCATCCCATAAAAACTTACCACCCATAGAAGTGATTTTTTCAGGCAATTGGTCTACACCTAAACCCCACATACACAAATCTGTTTCGTGAATACCTTGGTTGCCTACGTCACCATTACCATAATTCCAATGCCAATGCCAATTATAATGTACTAAGTTTTTCGAAAACGGACGCATCGGAGCAGGTCCACACCATAGGTCGTAATTTAATCCTGCAGGTATTGCCGAAATCCCTTTGTTACCAATATCTGGACGCCTACGATATACTAGTCCGCGAGACATATAAACGCGTCCTATCAAACCTTCTTCTAAATGTTTTACGGCTTCGCGAATAGCAACAGAACTACGTAGTTGAACGCCGTGTTGCACAATACGATTGTATTTGTATGCAGCTTCAATCATTTTTTTACCCTCATGAATATTATGAGTAGCAGGCTTTTCAACATACACATCCTTGCCAGCCTGACATGCATAAATTGTTAAGAGCGCATGCCAATGATTGGGTGTGGCAAGTGTAATAGCATCTATATTTTTATTATCGAGAATCTTTCTGTAGTCTTGTTCAATGGCTATTTTTTTGCCGTATTTTTTTTGAAAATTAGCAGCCGCTTCATTCAGTACAACCATGTCTGGATCACATAGTGCTACTACTTCTACATTTGATTTTGCCGACAAATTCATGATTTCTTCAACATGTGATTTGCCCCTTCCATTTAAGCCTAGTATTGCTACGCGAATTCGGTCGTTTGCGCCAATTATACTTGAATGAATAGTATTAGCAGGTTCGCCCATGGCAAAAGTGGTAGGCGTAACAACAGCTACAACGGCTCCTTTAGCGGCCGATCTTAAAAAAGATCTTCTTGAATTATTTTTATTTTCCATAATTGAATATAATTAATTAAATTTAAAACATGAAAAAAATACTCCTTATAATGCTTGTTTTTCTTGGGGCTTCACCAATATTGTTTGCCCAAGAACCCAAACTCAAAAAGATATTCAATGGTAAAAATCTAAATGGATGGAAATTGCCGCCAGATCTAACTTGTTGGACAGCAAGCCGTGGTGTGTTATTTGTAAAAAATAATGCCGAGAAAAAAGGAAGTAATTTATGGACAGAAAAAAACTACCAAAATTTTATAATAACTGCCGATTTTTTAATGGGTGACGGCACTGTAGATTCAGGCATATTTCTGCGTTCAGAAAACGACCAAATTCAAATTGGCATTTCAGGATCTTTAAAAAGAGACTTAACGGCTTCTCCATATTTACCTAAATTAAAATATCCGGTAGAAGCCAATGTAAAAGATATTTTAAAAGCAACAGATTGGAATACAATGAAAATAAAAATGGTAGATAAAACTTACACTGTTTGGTTAAATGGCAAAGAAGTAATGACATATACTTCAAAAGATATTCCTTCGTCTGGCCCTATTGGTCTTCAGTTACATCCTGGAAATGAAATGTCAATTAAATATCGAAATATTCGATTAGCAGAATTATAATGATTGATTATGAAAATTGTTGCTGTAGATGGGTTCACGAAAATCTCACGCAGTATCTTTCTAGGAAGAAATGAAATCACAACTAAAATGTACTTGCTCTAAATTTATCTTTATTTCATTGCTTTAAAATCAGTAATCTCATAACCAACTTCTTCATCTGCAATCTGCTGACTGAAATCAAAATATATATATTTTGGATAATGAAAGATTGCATTATAATCTAAAGAATGCTGATAGGTATTTTTAGCTAAACTGATAATAATGAAATCAAATAATTCATTGATCGTTAGAATTGGCCCAGTTTTAGTTGAATCATAAGGTAGATTATTCACTGTCTTGATTTTGTCATTCTCTACAACAATATGATGCGGACCAACTCTTCCTTGAATACAATAACAGGATATTTTCATGGTCATTTCATAATTAGAAATACCCTTCTTTTTCCATAATGCTAACTGCGAAGCTGGATCTCCTTTTATTATTTGAGTTAGATCCGGATTTGATTTTACACACCCAGTTAAACAAATTAGGATACTAAGGAAAATTAAATTGCGCATACTCTATGTATTTAAATAAAGTGAATGTTTTCACAAAACCGAAATCAACCGATTTCAGTCGATTTCAGGGGGTGTTTTCCTCACACAGCGTGTTATAGAAAATTTACTATGGAAAACCAAGAAACTCTCTACCTAATGGTAGGTGATTTGTAAGATTGTCAATTATACTATTCAACTAGGTTTATATTAAATTAATAGGTCTGCCTTTGGATATTCTTTAGTAAACTAATTTCAAATAGTTTACCGTCATACTCTTTTTCCAATTCAATCTCAATACCCTTAAACCTTAAATCTTTACCATTTAGGGTTGCAATTATTTTGCCATTCACTTGCCTTACTTGATATATTTTTTCAGGATCTAAGTAGTTTATAAAAAAGGTACGTTTTGTATCTAATGCACCCTGTCTGAAAACACCTACTATCCCGCCGGATCTAGTATCTGTATTGATACGTTGAAATCCATCCCACATTCCTTCCATGGGTTCTCCAAAACCTGGTAAATCCTGCCGGTACATCATTATTTGATGTTTATTTTCCATCAACTGTAACCAATTTGCATAGTTTTTATATTTTAAAAAATCTGCCGGTGAAAGTTTTCGGGGATCTCCCAACATGATTGGCAGAGCACCTGCCAACGATTTAATATGCAAATCCCAGGCTGTATCCTGCATTTCAGGATTCCCAATTACCAAAGCTGTAGATGGAATTGCCGGTGAACGCCACCATGCTATATTACGTATGCGAAGGTCAATTTTTGCCTCCGGTCCTTTGAAGTTCGATAACCAGTTTCCTTCTGCATGTTGCAACATCGCATAATCAATCATTTGCAATCCTCCCATCGTTTCAAAAGTACAATCAATAAATAAACTTGGTTTGGAGTCATGTAATTCATCAAACAATTTCCATACCCTTTCATAGTTTACGTAGAATGATTCACGCTGGTCTTTATGCATCGGATGATTAGCGGCATAACAACCTGACATGTTTTTATTAAACCGATAAGGACTTGTAACAACGGTAAAATCTAATTTCAAATAATCAAGCCCGTATTCTAATGTAAGTTTTTTAAGTACCCCTTTTATATAATCATACCAACCTGTACTAAAGCAGGCCGTTACAATAGATGAATCTTCTATATGCAGATTAAAAGGTATTTGTTGCGGATCTAAAACAAACCATTCAGGATGGGCTTTGAATATTTTGCTTTTAGGAGATGCGCTGCCAACACTAACCCATAAGCCGGGCTTCATCCCCAGAGATTTGATATAATCAAAAACAGGTTTTAACCCATTAGGAAATTTTTTTTTATCAATATTCCAGTCGCCATAATTATCGGCCCAGCCATCATCAATTACAAATTCTTTCATACCAGCATCTGCAGCAGATTTAGCCAGTTGCATTATTAATTTTTCATCGATATTTTTTCTGAATGGCACCCAGGTATTGTAAACAAATGTTGGCTTCTCTACTAATTCAGATAAACGAATGCCCATATACTTTCTCACAAAATCAGGTACTGCCGTATTTAACATTTCATCTGGATCTTTATGATTGTTATACACCATCGTAAAAACCTGTGGTGTTGTAAATGTTTCTCCGGGGAAAATATATTTTCTAAACGGATACATTGCATCTTTATGGGTTAATCCCGCACAGATAGATTCTTCCTGCCAAAAAACCGACGAATGTTTTAATACGCCTGCTGCTTCATTTCCAATTACTATTCCTTGTTGCCAATCACTATTATGCACAGTGATTAGCGCATCCTGCATATTACCATCATAAGGTCCAATAGAACGTCGCCTGCCATAGTCATGACATATCCAGGAGAAAGTAGCCCCTTTTACATTGAATTTTTCAATATCAATAGATTCCAACTTAAACGGGCTGCTTGTTAAATTTTTAATTTTTAGTTTTTTTCTGATCGCAGAAGACCCCGGATATAATAAAAATTGCAGGGTTAGTTCAACTGACTTATCAGCACTTATTAGTACCACTGATGCACCATTTCCATTTTTTCTATCAGTCAGTGTTTTAATTTCTTTTAATTCCCATGTAGATTTTCCGGAATATATTTGATCATTAATTTCAAATTGAAAATCAGTATTAAAATTTCGGAAATAAGCGAACTCCCCATTAACAGGTTTATAAATAGAAGTGAAAAATTGACCTGGTTCTTTAGGTAAATTAATTATTCGCTGAACAATCCCGTTATTAAGTTTTAATTCTACATCTGTCCATCTAGCATAAGGCTGTGCAATCACAGTTGTTTTTAATGTGACTATAAAAATAAATGCTATAGATAGGATTTTTTTATTCATACATATTTGTCCGTCGTCAAACCAATGTAGACTTTTGGTTGTGGAGGGTTTCGTTGTTTGTAATAGTATTCTTTCTTTTTTAAAAGTAATTAAATTAATACAATGTTCACTAATACCTAAACGTGAACGTTATGGTTGATCATTCTTTGTTTCGGTAAGAAATGACAAAACCTCACGCAAAACCTCACGCAAACCTCACGCAAAAACAACAAAGGACCCAC
>CANHIG010000131.1 GCA_947461105.1 Bacteroidota bacterium
AAGAAAAATCACTCTGCCACGCATTTACTGCAATCAGCTTTGCGCGATGTTTTGGGAAGTCATGTGCAGCAGAAAGGTTCATTAGTAAATGCTGATTATCTGCGTTTTGATTTTTCGCATTTCGCAAAAATGACTGACGAGGAAATCGAAAAGGTAGAGCAAATTGTGAATGAGAAAATTCTGCAAAACATAGCATTGGATGAAAGAAGAAATGTACCGATTGCCGATGCTGAGAAGTTAGGTGCAACTATGCTTTTTGGCGAGAAGTACGGGGAGTTTGTTCGTGTAATTACTTTTGATGAAAAATTCAGCCGCGAACTTTGCGGAGGAACGCATGTGAGTTCCACAGGCGAAATCGGTTTATTCAAAATTACTTCCGAAGGCTCTGTAGCTGCGGGAGTGCGCAGGATTGAGGCCATCACCGGCAAGAAAGCTTTGGCTTGGGTGAATGAATTACAGGAAGAAAGCAAACAAATAAAAACGTTGCTTAATAATCCTAAGAATGCGGTTAAAGCAATCGAGCAACTGCTTGCTGACAATAAATCGCTGAACGAAAAAGTAGAAGAAATTCAGAACAAGCAGGTAGTAGTTTTGAAAAATGAACTGCTCGGAAAAGTACAAAGTATCAACGGGCAAAATGTGATTGCTGAAACGGTTTCTGTAGAGCAGGGCGAGCAACTGAAAACGCTTGTTTATATGCTCAAAAATGAAGTGACGAATTTCGTGTTTATACTCGGAGCAAACGTTGGCGGCAAAGCGGCTATTCACGTGATGATTGATGAAACTTTAGCAAAAGAAAAAGGCTACAATGCCGGAAGCTGGATTAAAGAAAATTCAAAACTCATCAATGGAGGCGGAGGGGGACAGCCGTTCTATGCAAGCGCAGGTGGAACCAAACCCGAGGGACTGAAAGAAATGATTGAAAAATTAGTAACTCTGATAGTATAATATGAGCGAACAAACGGGTTACGATAAATACGAATTGGTTGTAGGGCTTGAGATTCACGCACAGCTTTCCACCAAAAGCAAAATGTATTGTGGTGATTCGGCAGAGTTTGGCGCAGCGCCAAATACTCAGGTTTCGCCACTTTCTGTTGGTCATCCCGGCACATTGCCACGAGTAAACAAAACCGCAGTGGAGTATGCAGTGAAAATGGGATTGGCAACAAACTGCACCATAAGAGAAGTGAACGAGTTTGCGCGCAAAAATTATTTTTATCCCGACCTTCCGAAAGGATATCAGATTACTCAGGATAAAACTCCGATTTGCACTGATGGTTATCTTACTTTTGAAGCAGAAGGCAAAGAAAAAACAGTGCGTATTCAGCGCATTCACATGGAGGAGGATGCGGGAAAATCAACGCATGATTTAGACCCGTATTTCACTTTGGTCGATTTGAATCGTGCAGGAGTGCCACTGATTGAGATTGTGACCGAGCCCGACATCAGAACAAGTGAAGAAGCTTATCAGTATGTAACAGAAATCAGAAAGCTCGTTCGATTCCTTGAAATCTGTGACGGAAATATGGAAGAAGGAAGTTTGCGCTGCGATGCTAATATTTCTGTGCGATTGAAAGGCGAGCAAATTTTGAATACTCGTGTGGAAGTAAAGAACATGAACTCCATGCGCAATGTAAAACGTGCCATTGAGGTGGAGTTTAAAAGGCAGATTGATTTAGTGGAAGCGGGCGGTGTTGTAGTTCAGGAAACACGCGGCTTCGATGCCAATACAGGAAAAACATTAGAACAACGAAGTAAAGAGTTTGCGCACGATTACCGCTATTTCCCTGAGCCGGATTTGCCGCCTGTAGTGTTGCATGAGGATTATATAGAGAATGTAAAAAGCAATATGCCGAAATTGCCAAAGCAGCTGATTTGGGAATATGTGAATCATTTTGAATTGCCGGAATATGATGCGCGAGTAATCACTGATGACAAAGACCTTGCATTTTATTTCAACGATTTACTAAAGCTCACCAATAACTACAAAGCTGCTTCAAACTGGCTACTTGGGCCAGTGAAATCATACATGAATGAAAATGGATTGGAGATTCATCAGTTTGCTTTAAAGCCTGTTAAAATTGCTGAATTAATTACGCTGATTGATGAAGGCAAAACCAACTTTTCGGTGGCATCTCAGAAAATATTTCCATCTTTAGTTGCACAACCTGGGAAGACTGCTTTGCAGATTGCGGAAGAATTAAATCTGCTGCAAAGTTCAGATGAAGGCATGATAAAAGGACTCGTTGAAGGAGTTCTCAATTCAATGCCGGATAAAGTAGCTGAATTCAAAGCAGGGAAAAAAGGGTTGATGGGATTGTTTGTGGGCGAAGTGATGAAAGCATCCCAAGGCAAGGCAGATCCAAAGATGACAAATAAATTATTAAACGAACTTTTACAATAAAACAGAAATGAAAAATATCATGAGAAAACTTGGTTCACTTATACTGCTTACAACTATGTTGTTCGCTTGCAATTCATCAAGCGGAGGGGACAGATATACCATCAACGGAAAGATTGACAATGCTTCCGGAAAGAAAGTGTTGCTGGAGAAATTGACTTTACAACAAATAGTGGTGATAGACTCTGCTAGTATAGCTGCTGATGGAAAGTTTAAAATGAACAATGTAGCAGAGAAGGGGTTTTATCGTTTACGAGTAGACAATATGTACTGGATTTTGTTGCTCGAAAATGCGACTTATGATATTACCGCAAATTTCACTAATCCTGAAATATACACAGTGAAAGGTCCAGCGGCAAGTGATGAAATGCAGCAAGCTATCAGATATAATTCTGATAAGCAAAGAGCACTTCAGAAACTAAATGAAGAGTATTATGCCAGACAAAATCAGGGTCAGCCAATGGATTCGCTTCAGGCATTTGCATTGAAGATACAGGAGCTTGGCGGAGAATATGAAAACACGCTGAAGGCAAAAGTTACTGAGGCGAAAGATGTTTTTGTTTCACTTTATTATGTGTCTTTTTTGCCAATGACCAAGTATCCTAAAGAAAATCAGCAGGTGATCCAACGTCTCGAAAAGGAAGCCCCGAAATCTACCTATACTCAGGACATGAAGACTTCTTATGCTTCTGTGGAGCAGCAAATCAAAGCGTTGGAAATGAAGCAAAAGGCGGAAGCTACCACAGCGATTGGCGCATTAGCGACTGATTTGGAATTTGAATCGCCAACGGGCAAAAAAATTAAACTTTCATCTCTTAGAGGCAAAGTGGTTTTACTTGATTTCTGGGCTTCATGGTGCGGACCATGCAGAAGAGAAAACCCTGCTGTAGTTGCGGCCTACAATAAATTCAAAAAAAAGGGATTTGATATTTACAGTGTCTCTCTCGATCAGGATAAAGGCCGTTGGGTAAATGCTATTGCTCAGGATGGTTTGCTATGGGAAAATCACGTATCTGACCTGAAAGGCTGGCAATCCGTACCTGCTGCGATGTATGGTGTGAGCAGTATTCCAGCTCAGTTTTTACTTGATAAGGAAGGCCGCATTGTTGCTAAAAACCTGAGAGGAGAGGAGCTGAGCAGTAAGTTGGCAGAGTTGCTGCCGTAATCTCGGTCACTTTTTATTCCATTTATTTTCTGTGTAAGTACGCATAATTTGCGTTAGCTAAATCAGTTCAAGACATAGGCTAGCTGTAGCCCGTTTGTTTCAAACTATTTTCAGTGTCATTTTTCTGATTTTAACTGATACAAAATTCTATATTAGCCATCTAAGATTTCACTATGGATAAAATCAATATTCTTCAGGATAAAAAAAATCAGGCCTTAAAAGGAGGAGGAGAAGATAGAATTGCTTCTCAGCATAAAAAAGGGAAACTAACTGCAAGAGAGCGTATAGAGCTTTTGGTGGATGAAGATTCATTTGAAGAGATAGGAATGTTTGTGGAGCATCGTTCCAAAGACTTTGGATTGGAAAAGGAAATTTATCTGGGAGATGGCGTTATTACGGGATATGGAAAAATCAATGGTCGCCCTGTTTATGTGTTCTCTCAGGATTTCACGGTTTTCGGTGGCTCGCTTTCAGAAACTCATGCAGAGAAGATTATTAAAATAATGGATTTAGCCATGAAGAATGGCATTCCTGTTATTGGTCTCAATGATAGTGGAGGAGCAAGGATTCAGGAAGGTGTGGTTTCTTTGGGTGGCTATGCCGATATTTTCTACAGAAACACTTTGGCTTCGGGAGTTATTCCTCAGATTTCGGCTATACTCGGGCCATGTGCCGGAGGTGCGGTGTACTCACCTGCTATTACCGATTTTATTATGATGGTGGAGCATTCGTCTTATATGTTTGTTACCGGACCGAATGTGGTGAAAACCGTTACACATGAAGATGTAACCAGCGAAGAACTTGGTGGCGCTTCAGCTCACGGTTCTAAATCAGGCGTTACACATTTTACCTATGCCAATGAAGTCGAGTGTATCAAGGGAATAAAAACACTGTTGAGTTATATTCCGCAAAATTGCGAGGATTTTGTGCCAAAGACAGCCTATGAAGCAGGAGATGAGGCAAGACTGAAGTTGGATAGTGTGATTCCTGCAAATCCTACTCAGCCTTACGATATGCGCGATGTGATTCATGAGATAGCAGACAGCGAATCTTTTTACGAAGTGCATAAGGATTTTGCAGAAAATATTGTTGTTGGTTTTGCAAGGCTTGCAGGCAGAAGCATTGGTATCGTTGCTAATCAACCAGCTGTGCTTGCTGGAGTTTTAGATATAAATTCTTCCCGAAAAGGTGCTCGTTTTGTGCGCTTTTGCGACTGTTTCAACATTCCTTTGCTTACTTTAGTGGATGTGCCGGGATTTTTGCCGGGTACTGATCAGGAATGGCACGGCATCATTACCAATGGTGCGAAATTGTTGTATGCTTTTTCCGAAGCTACTGTTCCTAAAATTACCGTGATTACAAGAAAGGCTTATGGCGGAGCCTATGATGTGATGAATTCAAAACACATAGGAGCAGATATGAATTACGCCTGGCCAACGGCTGAGATAGCTGTGATGGGAGCGAAAGGCGCGGCAGAAATTATTTTTAAAAAGGAAATTTCTACCGCTGAAAATCCGACAGTAAAACTGGATGAGATGGTGAATATGTACACCGAGAATTTTGCCAATCCATACAAAGCAGCAGCTCGTGGTTTTGTAGATGAGGTGATTTCACCGAGCCAAACGCGCCAGAAATTAATCAAGGCTTTTGAGATTAATGAAACTAAAGCAGTGAAGTTGCCAAAGAAAAAGCATGGCAATATCCCGCTTTAATCAATTAATCCGGAGTATACAATATTTTATATTTGAGATATGCGCAACGAATCAATATTGCAATCAAATCAGGAAATCGCTTTTGATGATTTTCGCGATGAGGTGATTCAGGATTACAAAATCATGATTATTTCCCGTGAGTTGAGTTTGCTGGGGAGAAAAGAAGTACTTACAGGGAAAGCAAAGTTTGGAATTTTTGGAGATGGAAAGGAGTTGGCGCAAATTGCTCTTGCAAAATCATTTCAAAAAGGTGACTGGCGAAGTGGTTATTATCGCGACCAAACCTGGATGCTTGTGTTGGGCGAATTAACGGTGGAGCAGTTTTTCTCTCAGCTTTATGCAAATCCTGACCAAACTTTAGATCCATTCTCTGCGGGCAGACAAATGAATGCACATTTTGCCACAAGACTAATTGATGAAAATGGCGAATGGTTAGATCAGGTAAATTTATACAACTCAACAGCAGATGCTTCTCCTACCGCCAGTCAAATGCCACGAGCATTGGGCGTTGCGCTTGCTTCTAAAGTATATAGAAACAATGTGGAGTTGCAGGAAGAGCAAAAGTTTTCTGATGCAGGAAATGAAGTTTCATTTGTTTCTATTGGTGATGCTTCTACCAGTGAAGGGTTATTTTGGGAAACGGTAAATGCGGCAGGAGTGATGCAAGTTCCGCTTGCAATAAGTGTTTGGGATGACGGTTATGGAATTTCTGTTCCTAAGGAATATCAAACTACTAAAGGTTCTATTTCGGAAGTGCTCATGGGTTTTCAGGCAACGGGAGATCAAAATGGAATTGACATTTATGTTTGCGAAGGATGGAACTATCCTAAGCTGGTGAAAACTTATGCAGAAGGAATAGATAAGATGCGTAAAACGCATCGTCCGGCTTTGTTCCATATCACTGAGGTTACTCAGCCACAGGGGCACTCTACATCAGGTTCTCATGAAAGATACAAGACTGAAGCGCGCATGAATTTTGAGAAGAATTTTGATTGTGTGGTGAAGTTTAAGCAATGGATTCTTGAAAATAAGATTGCTGATGCTGCTGAACTGGAAAAGATAGATGCCGACTGCAGAGAGTATGTTTTAGCGCAACAGCAAGATGCGTGGCGTAAAGTCTCTATG
>CANHIG010000132.1 GCA_947461105.1 Bacteroidota bacterium
AAAATAAAGAATTTTCGATGGCAGAGTATATAAATTTTCTTAATACCCTAAAAGAAGAAAAATGTGTCGATGCCTTTCTAAAATTATAAATTGCGCCACTATGAATAAAAAAGAGCCAAAGCGGATTGAATCTGTAGCTATTACGGACATGTCATCCGAAGGGAAGGGTATAGCCAGACTGGATGGTAAAGTGCACTTTGTATGCCATGCTGTACCCGGAGATGTAGCAGATATTCTGGTGTATCGCAGTAAAAAGAACTATTCTGAGGCGAATATTGAAAGATTAATTACGACTTCCACTCTGAGAATAAGCCCTGTTTGCGACTATTTTGGACTATGTGGAGGATGCAAATGGCAGCATGTAGATTACAAAAGTCAATTAGCTTTTAAAGAAAAGACCGTTTCAGATGCGCTTACCAGAATTGGGAAATTGGGGGAATTAAAAATAAATCCAATCATCGGAGCTGATGATATTTATGAATATCGCAATAAATTAGAATTTGGCTTTACTAATAGAAAATGGCTGACAGAAGAGGAGATAAAATCCAGTGAGCAGTTTGACAGAAACGGAGTAGGGTTTCATGTGCCGGAGAGCTTTTCGGGAGTCATAGATATTCACAAGTGTCATCTACAAGGCGGACTTTCCAATCAAATCAGAAATAGCATCAGAACATACGCTTTAAAAAACGGGCTTACTTTTTTTAATCTTAAAGAGCAAGTTGGCTTTCTTCGCAATTTGATGATCAGAACGAGTAGCCTTGGGGAAACACTGTTATTACTCGCTGTTGCAGAAGATAACAAAAAAGATATTGAAAATTTAATGCATCATATTATCAGCGAATTTCCGGGCATCAATTCACTGCAATATGTAATCAATACTAAAAGAAACGATACTATTTTTGATTTGACTCCGCAAGTTTTTTTTGGAAAAGACCATATCATGGAAAAGCTTGGAAAGTATTATTTCAAGATAAATCCTAAATCTTTTTTCCAGACAAATACAGAGCAGGCTGAAAAACTTTATGCTGTTACAAAAAAGTTTGCTGCGTTAAAACCAACTGATGTGGTATATGATTTATACACCGGAGTTGGAAGTGTCGCCCTTTATGTTTCTGAAGATTGCAAATCAGTGACAGGAATTGAAATGGTGGAAGAGGCCATTAAAGATGCAAAGCAAACAGCCATTGATAACAGAGTGAATAATTGTACTTTTTATGCTGGAGATGTGAAAAATATATTGAATGAAGAATTTGCTGCGAAACACGGCAAGCCGGATGTAGTAATTACTGACCCGCCCAGAGCCGGAATGCATGAGCATGTAGTAAGAACTTTACTACAATTAGAGGCACCAAAAATTGTATATGTAAGCTGCAATCCGGCCTCACAAGCCAGAGATTTAGAACTACTCAGCGAAAAATATAAAGTGACTACTGTGCAACCGGTAGATATGTTTCCGCAAACCACTCATATCGAAAATGTTGTTAGTTTAGAGAGAATATAATGAAGGTGAACATAAACTCAAACTTCTAAAATAGTGGCAAAGGTATTTTCATATCTGGATTTACTTGGGATTTTTTATTTCCCGCTGCTATTATATTTTGGACAGCAGATAGTGCAAAAATACAGCAATAATTTTCTTTACAGGAAGTATTTTATTTCAGGTCTGAAATACAAACTTGCCGGCTCATTCATTTATTATCTTATATATGTTTTCTACTACGCTGGAGGAGATTCCTGTAATTTTTTTGCGATAGGCAGAACAATGAACACACATATGCTAACTATGAATTTTTCTGAAGGTTGGAATATGATTTTTTCAATGAGTTCCATAAAAACCGGCACATATTTCCCACCTAGTGTAGTAAGAGATGTAGATCAATATGGGGCTATATATTTACTAAAGGACGAAGTTGCTTTAATCATTTGTCGAATATCATCTATAATTAGCTTGTTGGGTATAAACTCATACTTATGTACCGGGCTTCTTTTTTCTTATTTCAGCTATCTGATGATTTTCAGATTATTTGTGATGTTTTGCGAACTTTTTCCCAGTAGGCATTCAGATTTTTCATTTTCGTTTCTAAAAATATACTCTGTGCTATTTTGGGGTTCTCATGTCAGCAAGGATACAGTATGTATGGCATTGCTATGCCTAGTTATATATTACATACATAAAATTTTTATACAGCTTAAGTTTTCTGCTATCAGAATATTTGGGCTTATAATATCTGTTTACATTGTTTTCAATGTAAAAAACTATATACTAGTTGCTGCTTTGCCCGGTATGGTATATTGGATTATGAAAAGTGCTCAACAAAGAGCGTTTAGCGGTATATTAAGTAAACTATTTGCACCCATTATGATTGCTTTGGCAGGTATAGTGGTGTTTTTATTATATGGAAGTTTATCACAAAATTTCCAGCAACTTTCATCTGAAGAAATCGAAAAAAAGGCTGAAGGATTTAGAAGTTGGCATCAAACTGTTCAGGAAAATAAAGGAGGGTCAGGATACACCATCGGTGGGGCTGATTTGGATTACTCACCCTCCTCAATACTTAAACACGCACCTGAGGCAATAGTCATTACACTTTTCGGTCCATTCCCATGGCAGGCTAGAAATCTCGTAATGGCTTTATGCTCGCTGGAAGCTTTGTATTTTCTTTATCTCTTTCTGAATGCTATGATCAGAAAGGGTGGTGGTTTAAGAATACTGAAAGTGTTAGATGAGCCTGTCTTGTTTTTCTGCTTTACATTTATAATCATTATGGCAACCTCTATTGGACTTACAAGTTTTAATTATGGTGCACTAGTTAGGTATAAAATTCCTTTGATGCCATTTTTCTCGGTATTAATTATTTTACTTTCAGGAGAAAAGATTAATAAAAAGAAAAAGCCTCAATTAACATTTAGCTAATTGAGGCTTCTATAAGTTTGGAGCACTCTAAGGAAAGTGTTTTTTCATAATTTATCTAGGTGTTTTGCAAGTATTTCTGTTTGATGAATTCGGGAAAATCTTTTGATTCGATTCTCGTCAACATGAAAATTATTCTGATTGCCTGTGATTTTCATTTCAATCCTTTCCTTAATAAATCTATATACACTTTCTGTCGAATTGCACACAGTTCCCAGCCCTGATTCTTCAGCCAGCTTATCCAATATATCGCCATCACCAGGACATACTATAAAGCTTTTATTGAGTCCAATATATTCAAAAACCTTACTCGAAGGAATTCCTTTCTGATTTGTATGTGCGGTCATTACAAGCAAATCAGATTTATTCTGAATCTCAATGACTTCTTCCTTTGGAACTCTTCCACTAATCTGGAAAAACTCCTCATATCCTGCTATTAATGTCTTCACTCGGTTTTCTTGAGCTGAATCAAATGCAAGACCCGGGAAATGAAAAATCAACATGAGTTGCTTTCTGTACTCGTTTACAATTTTCAAAAACGCATTAATAATGCACTCTATAGGTTGCGTTGCGTATAGGGTGCCATTATATGTCATTATGAATGAATCAGAATGAAGCCCCATTTGAATAGGTTTGATTTCTTCTGCATATCCATTATATAGCGTAAAACCATTTACATTAACTAAACCGGAAATCTTGTGTGTATAATAATCAGAAACTGAGCAAATAAATGATGCAGTGCTTAACCACAATTTTTCACTTTTACACTCAATATTGTAAAGAAATTGATAAAGCCCATTTTTATTATTAATAATATCACTGGTTGTCCAATCGTCTCTATAATCTGCTATCCATTTTAAAGATTTGTATTTCAATTGTAAGAGGTGACCAAATCTGAATAAAACAAATGGAGATGCAGATATAACAAGTTTTTGAATTGAAGGGTCTGTTTTTAGTATTAAATCTGCCTTGTCATAAAAATTTGAGAAAGGAATGAAACCATTGAAATAGTTTTGCCCAACAAGCTCAATAAACGAAAGCACTTTCCTGAGGAATACCATAACAATATTAGTCGCCTTAGATACATATATCTTATCCTTTAGACTAGGATTGTAAGGCAAATAATAGACCTCATAATTATCATGTATTTCATGCACTTCGTTTTTTGAAGTGCCGGCAGACATGTCGTGGAGTGTAGAAATTGCTCGCTCCCATTTTCTAGTAACTATTATTGGATAATACCCAAACTTATTTAAATCATTAGCCCATGATAACACTCTTTGCGATGCAGTGAGATTACATGGTGGAAAGAAATAAGAAATGATGAGAACTTTTTTCAATTGGCTTTATTCTGAATATAACTCTTATAAAAATGAGTCAAACCTTCATCTATATTCACTTTCGGAAAATAACTTAAAAGCATCTTTGCCTTTGAAATATCTGCATAGGTTTTTATAACATCACCTGAAGGTAGAGGCTTGTATAGAATATTTGCCTGAACGCCAGTAATAAGTTCGATTTTTTTAACCAACTCCAATATGTTTACCGGCTTATTATTCCCAAGATTAGTTATCTCAAAAACGTTGTCATTTTTATTAATGTACTCAATTGCAGATGAAATTCCTGAGACAATATCGCCCACATAAGTATAGTCTCTGCTTGTATCTCCCGCTCCATATATAGTAATACTTTTCCCATTCATAATATCACTGAAAAACTTATGGATAGCCAAATCGGGTCTTTGTCTTTCTCCATATACAGTGAAAAAACGAAGATTTATAATTGAGAATCCATATACATCATGATATAACTTATTGAGTTGCTCTGCTGCCAATTTTGTAGCCGCATAAACAGAAATTATATTTTCGGTACTATCACTTTCAGAAAACGGCACCTTAGTATTTGCACCATAAATAGATGAAGAAGATGCAAAAATCATTTTGCTTACATTATTCCTACGCATTGCCTCCAAAATGACAGCTGTTCCTTTCACATTTGTTTCGATATATTCCAACGGAGCTTCCATTGAAGGTCTTACGCCTACTTTAGCTGCAAGATGTATAACTGTATCAATCGAGTTATCACTAAAAATATCTTCCATTGATTTTTCCGAACAAACATCCGCCTCAACAAATTTAAAATTGCTCTTACTCAGCAATCCTCTTATATTCTGCTCTTTAATTTTACGGCAATAATTGCCATCAAAATTATCGATACCGATTATCTGATATTTACTTTGCAAAGAGAGCACATCAGCGAGATTGGATCCTATAAAACCTGCTACGCCTGTAATGAGAATATTCATACTAACTAGTTGCTATATTATAAATTTCTTCTAACCGTTTCATCTCTGTTTTCCTGTTGCCAAGTCTCAAAATTCGATCAGATGCTAAATCAATCATAGATTTCGGATAGGCGATTATCGCCTTTTCAATTAATAATGCCAATTGTTCAGGTTCATTTTCCTCCAATACAAATGTTGCTCCATCAAAAATATCCGCATCATAATCGAAGTGGGGAATAATTAATGGACATTCTGCCGCCATAGCCTCAAGAGCAGAATTGGGTGTACCATCACTTAATGGTGTCATTATGGTGAGGGATGCCCTTTTAAAAGCCATCCATAATGTTTCTTGATCAAAGAAATCTATAATCAGGTATTTCAGCCCTTTTTCATTTTTAAGCTGTTCCAGCTTTTGACACTGCTCAGTAAAATAATCTACATTAAATGACTTACCTCTAATGAAAACAAATAAATACTTCTGTAAAATTAGTTCATCCAAAAAAACTAATGACTGAATCTGTAGGGAAATATTATATACTGGAGACATAAATCTTGGAGAAAAAATATACGATTGCTGCAATAGCTCTGAAGGAAGCAATTCAGGTTTGTTGATCGCTTTTATTTCATTTACTGATATTCCCGTTCGAATGAGTGCTGAATCTTTACTAAATAATTCCTTGATTTTTGCTATTTGCCTGTTTGATGTTGCAGTTATTGATGCCGCCCTGTTGAAAACTCGCCTAAATAAATGAAACAACAACCTGAAATAAAATGCCTTAACTCCTTTCCGCATTAATAAATCAGGAATTACAATTAACACATCTGAACCTCTAGTAGTTATTATATATGGAATTGAAATAAAGTTGCCCCAAAGGGCATGAGGTGTGGCAAAAAGAATGTGTACTAAATCAATTTTGTTTTCTTTAATAACTGCATTTAGTTGAAATATAGCTTTAATAGTTTGCACAGGTGCTGAAATAGAAAAGGGATGAATTGGTTCCAGTAACTTTATGTTGAGCCTATTCATTGTTTCTCTATCACTATCAGTTGGTTTTATAGTGCTTTCATGAATTCCAAAAACTGCATACTTTTCTTTCTGCATCGAAAAAAAAGACATCCATTTTATATCATGAATAGAGTTTGGTGCACAGATGTAAAGAATTCTTTTTTTCACTTAATCTTAATGCTTAGTTGCCT
>CANHIG010000133.1 GCA_947461105.1 Bacteroidota bacterium
CAACACAGTTATATATTGGACCATACAAATCATTTATACCATCCCCATTCGGAGAGAATGCAGTAGGAATAGCTACATCACATCCACATGATTCAAATGAAATAAATACAGTGTCGCGAATCACATTGCAACTCCCCGTTACCTGAACAACATAAGTGCCGGCTGTGGTTACAGTGATTATAGGTGTTCTTGCGCCATTATTCCACAAATATGATTTGGCATTCGCCTGTTGTGCATTAAGGGCAATAGTTTCGCCCAAACAAAGCGTGCTATCGCTTAGGTTGAAATTCACCACAGAAGTTGCTCCATAAATTGTTTTCTTATCAAATCCGTTGCATCCATTTTCAGTTACGCTAACAAAATAAGAACCCGGACTTTGTACAACAATTGAAGCAGTTTGCTCATTGGTACTCCAAAGATATGTAGCCGGAGTATTAAAAACAGAAAGTGTTGAAACGTCATTTGCACAAAGCGTATCTTTTGTAGATAGTATTTGAACTACAGGGTTAGGAAATTCCGTAACAGTGTAATCTGATGATGGTGGACTTGTACAACCATTTACAGTTTGTGTCACATTAAATGTACCTCCGGCTTTCACTGTTATCGTTTGAGTAGTTACTCCATTATTCCATAAATTACCTGTGGTAGCAGAAGAAGTAAGAGTGGCGCTATCACCCTGACAGAATGAAACCGGTCCACTGATTGTAGGTGCATTTGGTGCTGCTGTATTTGTCACATTTGTGCTTTGGCTAGCTGTACACAAACTTGCGTCTGTAACTGTTACAGTATATGGTCCTCCTGCAAGACCTGATATTGAAGCTCCGGACTGAAGATTAGACCACTGATAAGATAATGTTCCGGTTCCTCCGGTAGCTGTGGCAGTAGCAGTACCATTCGATAATCCACAACTTGCTACAGTAGTTTGTATAGATACAGAAACCGGTTGCGGCTGATTTATATTTATTGAAAATAATGCCAAACAGTTTGCAGCATCGCTGATAGTAGCATTGTATGTTCCGGCAATTAATCCGCTCGCAGTAGCTCCTGAGCTAACATTAGGACTCCAATTGTATTGAT
Source organism: Bacteroidota bacterium (assembly GCA_947461105.1). Taxonomy (GTDB): domain Bacteria; phylum Bacteroidota; class Bacteroidia; order Chitinophagales; family LD1; genus CALAYL01. Next base: position 1,078 of record CANHIG010000133.1, read on the forward strand.
ACGGTGATGTTCCTCCACTAACATTAAAAGTGATAGTTCCGTTTGAACCACCATTACATGTAACATCAGTAGAATCGTGCAATACTGTAGGAGCACCAAAATTGCTGATGCTGGCAGTCCTTACTGCTGTACAAAGATTAGCATCTGTAACCGTAACCGTATAATTACCCGCTGGTAATGTATTTACTGAAGCGGCATTACTGCCTGTTGACCATGTAAACCCAAGAGTTCCTGTTCCTCCCAATGCATTTACTGATACCGAGCCATCCGATACACCGCAGTTTGCTTGTGTGCTACTTGTTGTAGCTGTTATTGCGCTTGGCTCTGTTACCGTAACAGAAGTGGTAGAAGTACAGTTGCTGCCGTCAATTACGGTAACCCGATATGTTCCTGCTGCTAATCCATTAGCAGTATTCGTACTGCTCACATTTGGCGACCATGTATAAGTGAGCGTCCCTGTACCTCCTGTGACAGTGATTGTAACTGACCCTGTACCGGCTGCATTACACAATAAATCTGTCTTCGCAGCAGAAAGACTAGGTCCACCTGAAGAGCCCACATTTGCAGATGCTGTGACGGAACAAAGATTTGCATCTTTCACCGTCACGGTGTAAGTGCCTGAAACTATATTGTTCAGAGAGGCACCAGATCCACCTGTCGACCAAGTATATATCAATGTCCCTGTTCCACCTGACGCATTGGCTACTACTGAGCCATTCGTGCCTCCACAACTAGTAGCTGTTGGAGTTGCAGTAACAGTGATTGCCGATGACTCAGTTACTGTGACTGTAGCAGAAGAAGCACAGTTACTTGCATCTTTGACTGTCACATTATATACACCAGCTAACAGGTTTTTTGCAGTATCACTTGTACTCACATTTGGAGACCATGTATAGGTCAATGCACCTGATCCTCCGGTAGCTGTTACAACTATTTTTCCTGTATTGCCTCCGTTACACAGAACATCTGTTTTTACAGATGTTACGGTAGGGCCTCCAGAATTTGCGATAGTCGTGGTAGCAGTGGCTGTGCAACCCTTACTATCTGTAACAGTAACCGTATATGAGCCTGCTCCAAGACTTGAATTGGTTGCAGCATTTCCACCTCCGGTCCATAAGTATGTATAATTAGTAGTACCTCCCGTAACATTTGCCGTGGCACCTCCATTGTTTGAACCGCAACTGGCAGGTGTTGGCGCAGGTATTGTTACACTCAATACATTTGGCTGAGTAATAATTACGGTTGCTGTACCACTACAACTATTTGCATCTGTAACCTGAAGCGTATAAGTTGCGGCAGCTAGAGCTGTGAAGTTTTGTGTACTGGCTACATTATTAAAGGTTGAAACTGTAGTGCCTCCATTTTTGAGCACAAAAGTATATGGCCCTGTGCCACCTGATGCAGAACCCGTGAAACTCCCAATTGATTGACCATTGCAGTTCTCATTAATTATATTACTTGAACTGACTGTGATTGTAGGGCAAGCGCTACATGGAGGAATGGCTGCTATAGCGGCAGCACCATTATAAGTAAGGGTTGTACCTGAGTTATCTACCACTTTAATTGAATCCTCACCAACTGGGAATGTAACATTAGTACCTGTAGCAAATTGAGCCCATCCTAATGTCTTTTGCCATGTGCCAGTGCAATTTCCAAGAAAAACAATCCCCCCTACACATGCTCTTCCTGTACTATCCCATCTTGACCAGGTATAAGGCCCTGTACCTCCAGATATAGTATATGTGCCATTAGACTCCTTACAAACTGATGTTGCAGTACATGAATTTACAGTAATATTTATGGAATCCGATCCACATGCCAGTGTGTAACGAATGGTATGCACTCCCACTCCTGCAATTGCAGGATCAAACGCTCCGCTGGATGCATTTGTTATACCATTTCCACTCCATGTACCACCAGGAGTATAAGCTGTCAATGTTACAGCAGCTGCGGTAACACACAATGGCGCTTTGCTACATATAGTTGCATCACAGCATATAGGAGTAATTATATTACAAGCTCCCGCACTTATTTGTTGTATATATCCTGTTCTAGCTCCTGAAGAGTTTGTGCCCGTTGAGCCTGCAACAATTATATTACCAGAAGTAGAAACAACAACATCATACACATTAAAACTAGTTGGATAAGTGGCTATTTGGTTTAAATTTTGGTCAAATTTTATGACTTGATTTTTTGAGCCTACATAAACATTGCCACAAGTATCAATATCTATTCCGCTATTTTGCACCTGAGACGAGGCAAACCCACCACCAGTAATATTACCAGTAGCTAAAATGGCTCCCGAACTAAATGCTCTTTTGTGAACTACTGTTCCCTTATGAGTGTATATGAAATCATTAAAATATTTAATAGCAGCTATACCACTATTGGCGGCAGGATCTCTCCAATTTTCGCATTTATAAGATAACCCATAACTTGATCCTACATGGAAAGGTAAGCCTCCGGGATTTGTAACACAAGAATTAAAACCCTGATGAATATACCCGATAGAATCATGTGATAAAAAATAATATTTCCCGTTTTTACAAGCAGCTATAGACCTGACTTCTTGAGTGGGAAAGAGTGCACCTCCAGTTACTTGTATATTTCCAGTGATATTACCATTTGCAGGGTTTACATTATAAATGTATGGCTGAGGGATTATGCCAGTTCCACCAGTTCCACCAATTACTAATTTAGTTTGATCACAATTAAATGATATGCTCCAATACTCAGTAAGAAGAAAAGGACCCATACTGGTGTTGTTATAAACAACAGTTCCTGATGAGTTCGCTTTCCAAACTCCTCCCCCAGTACCTTCAGATACATATGAATTACCTGCGTTATCTGTAGCAAATGAGCCTAACCAAGTATTTGAAGTATCATAAGGAGTATTCAGTGACCATTGAAGTGCTCCGGTAGGATCATACTTACTCAGAACTAAAGGCATAATACCTCCTATTAAATAGGCATTTCCTGCAGCATCTCTTTCACACTCCCAAACACAATCCCATACTGTATTGAAATTAGGGGTTTGAGTCCATGGGTCAATTACAATGGACTTTGTAGCATCATAATTCTCAAGTTGAAAAGAAATAACATTACCTTGAATTTTATATGAAGATTGAATTACTGATTTACTACTTTCATAAAAAGTATAAGGTCTATGATCTAAAATATTTCCAAAGATTGATGAAGTTTTAATCTCCCCATTTGATAAAAGATGTGGTTGCTTCGAATATTTCAATTTAACTTGAGATATATCCCCCCCCGGTCTCACAAATATGGTGTATTTTAACCCTGATTCTGGATGTAACTCATATACTACATCTATATTTGGATACAGATTTTTGTAAGTGAGTTTTTTGAAAGTTTCCAAGGACGCAGAATGAACATATTCTCTTTCATCATTGAAATAAGAAAAGCTTTGATTAAATCCAGCTTTATCTTCAGCAAGAATTTCAGTATTGGGATTTGCCCCAATCCACTGACCAAACAAATAATCTTTTGTGACTTTTATTTGTCTCTCCTTATTTTCTCTTTCTTTAAACTCTTCAACGGTTAGCTTTCCCTTCTGCATTAACTTGCGCATCTCCAATTCTTCCTTCTCTTTCTCCTTAAGGTTTTCATCTTTCCTTTCCTTTTTCACAAATTCAAATACGACCCCCGACTTGGTAAAATGATAAAACTGATGCCAACCATTATAGCTATACTTAACTTTTGAGTCAAAGCCGTTTTTTTCTTTAATTTTAAATTGCCCTTTGTTCTCTACAAAAACTTTTTCAGGTTTAAACTCTTTTACCCATCCTCCATTTTCAGAAGCAGATAAATTAAGAAAAGAAAAGAAAACGCTGACTGATAAGACTACATATCGAAATGGATTTGTAAAATAATTGTTTGCCATTTGTTAAGCATGTTTGAATTAACCCACAAGATAAAAACTTCTCCCTAATCACTATAAAAATCGATTCAGTGATGTATGATTTCACTGGGATTTATCAATAAAAAAAGGCCGTTGGTTTAATTGCGCTGAGCGAGTTGATGTAACTCATTCTGTAGCAACTTATTTTGTTCAGGCGTGCATCTTTTGCTCCAAATTAAAAACTCAATTACTTTCCGCTTTAGATTTGGTGCATCGTTTATAAAATCAGGGTTTTTAAATATTATAGCCAGATCTTCAGGAATATGTTTGCTTAATCCTAAGAAATTAGGCAGGAAATGTTCAAGGGTAAAGCGCATAAAACGCAACTCCGGATCTTTAGGGTCTCTTTCTATGGCACTATTCATAAGGTTTTTAGACTTCATAACCAGCTTTAATTTCTGCCAATTACTCTCTGTATGTTGTGTATATATACCATGACAAATTCCCAAATAACATTCCTCAGCGGGAGATTTTATTTTGAGCGGTTCAAGCTTTCGAACAAATGAATCGAGTGCCCCTTTCCTTTCCACTGAGTTTATATAATATTGCCTGAGTTGCCAACGGGGATATGTTTGCGCAAGAGCATCGCTCAGGAAAAGTACAGTCATCATTCCCAAAACGATATTTTTTATGTTTTTCATGGCAACTCCATTTTGGTTATTTTGAGCATAATTTCAGAAATTTAAAATAAGAAATATTTCGCATATAGCATGATAACTTTTACAACAACAATTTTGCGATTTGCTGAGAAAGGAGAGAAAACAGGATGGACGTACATCACCATATCTGCTGAAGAAGCAGCCCTACTAAATCCCTGAATTAGAAAATCATTCCGGGTGAAAAGCAAAATAAGCAGTCACGAAATAAGTCAGGTGGCTCTTCTGGTTCCTATGGGTGATGGGACATTTATTCTTCCACTAAAATAAACTATAAGAAAAGCAATCAAAAAAAGTTTGGGTGATAAAGTGAAAGTGTGCCTGGAAGTGGATAATTCCAAAATTGTAATCTCACCACTACTTCTTGAAAGTTTGGAAGATGTGCCAGAAGCAAAAATAAAATTCAACAAACTTCCTCCCTCACATCAGAAATATTGTAGCAGATGGATAGAGGATGCCAAAACAGACGAAACTAAAGTAAAAAGAATTGCTCAGGGATTACAAGGACTGAGCAAAGATTTGAATTTTGGTGCCATGACCAAGCTCAATAAATAGGAACTGTTTATAAAAACAAAAATCCCGCCACAAGGACGGGACTCTCGAATTTAAAACAGGATCTTAAATTA
>CANHIG010000134.1 GCA_947461105.1 Bacteroidota bacterium
CGTTGTATAATAGTTGTATCAGAAGCGCTTATCAGTGAGCAATTCAGCCATTTTGAGGTCTTTATATTATGGACACCAAAAGTAAGCAGCGAATCAGCATATAATTTTGAAACAGGTAAATCGCTCTCGAAAAAACCAATATGCTGTCTCGTTCTTCTCTCGATACATTGTGCTGATAAAAATGACTGCGGATGTGATAGTGAAAAGCTGTTATGTGCTTTATTCGTAAAATAAACAGCATACATATAGCTATCGCCCGCAAAAAGATTTGCGTTAAGAATTGAAATAAAAAACACTAAAAGTAATCTATGGCCCATAGCTATTGATGCGCTTTATATATCTAAATCCATTTGCCCTATAGGGGTTATCCCAAGGTGCATTCACATCTTGTTTATTAATCTTCTCCAAATGCCTAAAAATTTGACCAACCCCTTTTGCATATAGCTCGTAGCTTTTTCGCTTATCAATAAGATTTTCCTCATCTACATGATCTACTTCAACGGTTTCATTGAAATTCTGCCCGTTGATTAGAGAAGGTTTTGCGAAATTACTGTACTTGTAATTCCAACCGGAATATAGCTTCAAGTCATCGGTATCATTTACAGGAATAAAAATATTGCCATTCCAAGCAATATCACTCTGTATAGGAAAAACAAGTTTCATAAAACGCAAATCATCTTCCTGACGTTCAAATGTTCTTGCTGATTTATAGCAATACCAAACCTTCCAAAATGTCCATGGGGTGTTATTGCCTGTATCAATTCGTGTAGACAGTTCCAGTCGGTAGTTTAGCCGATTTTGGTTATCATAAAATGTATCTGTGATACTCTCCAAAAGCTGATAATGGAAAGTGTCAATTTGTTGGGTGCTCGGCACAATGAAGTTATAGACGATAGAATCTACATCATAAATCCAATATTTGCCTACTTCCATAGGCTGATAGTCATAAGCATAATCAAGGGTATCAGGATACTTATCTACTTTGCAGGATTGTATAGTGACCATCAAAGCAAATAGAGGAATTATAAAAAAAGATAAAAAACTTCGCGAAGAAGTATGACGCATAAATTACTTTTCAATCATGAAGTTAGAAAAAATAATTCCTCCGCCCAAAACATCTTCTCCTTCATAGAAAACAGCGCTCTGTCCAGGTGCAATAGCAGACACTTTAGTGAGAAACTCCACACGCATTCTATCGCCCATTTGTTTCAGAATACTTTCTTCTCCTTCATGCTTATAGCGAACTTTAGTTATAGCAGGTGTATTGTCAACAATAGACTCGTATTTTTGTAAGTTTAGTTTTCCAACCCACATACCATTGCGCTCCAGTTCAGTCTCCTCACCCAGCACAACAGTATTTGTATCGGGAAAAATTTCAGTCACAAACATGGGCTTGCCAAATGCCTGACCCAATCCTTTTCGCTGCCCGATAGTATAGAAAGGATAACCTTCATGCTTTCCCAATACTTTCCCATCTTTATCTACAAAGTTTCCTCCTCTCACTTCATCTTCCAATTCGGGCTTCCTGCGTTTTAAAAACCCTCTGTAATCGTTATCAGGCACAAAACAAATTTCATAGCTCTCGCTCTTGTTAGCTATATCTACATAGCCCATATCACGTGCCATCTGCTTTATTTCAGGCTTGTGAAACTGCCCCATCGGAAACATAGTTCGCTTCAAACAATCCTGACTGATACCCCACAATACATAAGATTGGTCTTTATTTGTGTCCTTACCTTTAGAAATGATATAGCGATTATTATGCTCCCTCACTTTTGCATAATGTCCTGTGGCGATAAACTCACAATCCATGGCATCAGCTCGTTTCAGCAAAGCCTCCCACTTGATATGAGTGTTGCAAAGCACACAAGGATTTGGTGTTCTCCCTGCCAGATATTCATCTACAAAATTATTGATTACAAAATCGCCAAACTCATCTCTGATATCTACAATAAAATGGCTAAACCCCATATCTACAGCTACAGAACGGGCATCATTTATCGAATCCAAGGAGCAGCAGCCCGTTTCTTTTTTTGTTCCGCCACTATTGGCATAATCCCATGTTTTCATAGTAATACCCACCACTTCATAGCCTTGTTCATGCAACATTACGGCTGTCACTGTGCTATCAATGCCTCCGCTCATTGCCACTAAAACTTTCCCTTTTTTGCTCATACGGCAAATGTAGGACAAAAGCTAAAGATGTGTTACTTTCAATAATAGAAATTAACAGGCTGATTTAATTTTGAGAATATTCCTATTGTTTTACTCCGCTCACATAATAATTGTAGCCACCTCCAAGACCCCCTAATCCTGTAACAGAAAATATAACTTTTGAGTCCCCATAGAAAAAACCTTTATGGCAATAATGTGGACCATATCTAACAACAAAAGTATCTGATGAATTTACAGTAGGGGTAATGGAATTGTAGCCAAACTTTATTGTGCAACGCTGCCCGGTTTCCTTTACAGGTTCTATAGACGCACACAAATCACTATCTGAATCTACAGTCTTAAATTCTGACACACTTCCTGTTTGATACAATGTATCATAAGTAGTAGGATATGCTCCGGACCAATTCTCTACAATAGTGGTGAAATGATAGACCCCAAAGTATTGTTTCAGATAATTCTTATCAATATTCTGCTGTTTTTTGCAACCAATTAAAATAAATGTGGAAATGGAGAAAATAATCAATAAATGTCTGCGAAACATGCTATCGGTTTATTCTAAATGTAAGAATTATATCAATCAGAATAAAGACACTCAAAAAAAGTGGAGGATACCGGATTCGAACCGGTCGCCTCTTGCATGCCATGCAAGCGCTCTAGCCAAATGAGCTAATCCCCCTTCGCTCCAAATCTATTATTTAGACCGAGACTTTCAAAAAAAACACTACTGAATAGATTTATCCATTTTTTTACCATTAACTCTACTTTTCGAGAGTCTCCACTTTCAAAATCTTTTGCAGTCGTCTGGCATTTTTATATTGCTCTTCACTGGTAACTAGTAATCGCATCAGTATCGCTCCTTGATTAGATGGTGACACAACAACTGTATTCCCATTTCGTTGAGTAAGATGAAACCTGAAAGTTCGTGGTTGCGATGTAAGGTTATTCATCACTTGATACGGCTGAACATCATCGCCATAAAATGCAAGAGAACAATACTGAGAGGTGTCTGGAAATTCACCGCTAATTATTAAATCCGATTTACTCAAATCGTAGAATACTGCATTGTAAACAAAATCGGGATTAGGCAATACCACTTTTCTGAGTTTCGCATCAGTTTTAGGCGCTTGAATAACTGTGTTCAAAGGTTTACCAGAACGATACTTTGCAATAAAAAAAACTATATCAGGAACAGAGGCAATAAAGAAATACTGCACGGCAAAAACTATGGCTAAAAATACTATTGTTCTAATTATATAGTTCCTGCTTTTCATATTGATACTCTTTTGATTTCAGAAAGCGATGTCCTACTTAGTTGTGAAACAAAAGCTGAATCTCCTTTGTAAATTCTGAGTACTAAGTTAAATCTCTTATTACTTTTTATTGGCAGCCAATTTCCGGAGTGGCTCTTGGCAGAAATAATAATGGAGAAGTTGCCCGCACTATCCGTTTGTAGGTTTGAGTTATTAAAGGAATACTTATCTGCCGGATTTGGAATCAGAAACAAGTCCTTTCCATATGCAGTTATGCTCCAATATTTTGCTTTGATCTGATTTACATTGCCACTTAAGGTATAATCATTTTTGCCATCAAGAAATTCTCCTGATTCATCTTTCCTTGAAAAAAGATATATCGCTTCTTCACTTGGTAAAGCGAATAAAGCAAACAATGTCACCTGAGCGGTGAGCAAATTATTCTTACCGAGTGGCAATGAATTGCTACCCATCCAACTTCCATTATGAAAAAAAGCTTTACTACTGTCGGTATCGATGATTCGATATAAAGCAACAGCCAATCCTATAACTACTGCAAAAAACAGAAACAAAATTTTCTTCATGCAGAAAAGTACAAAAGTTCGTTTGATTTTTCTATTTGTAAATAGCCACTTCTACCTCACTATTACCTTTTACGAATCCTCTATACATTCCGGCAGAGTTAAAAGGTAAACAAATATTTCCTTTTGAATCTATAGCAATCAGGCCTCCTTCGCCACCGATATCTTTAAGCTTTTTTTGAACTACAATATCGCAAGCATCCTCGAGAGAATAGCCTTTATACTCCATCAGGCATGAAATATCATAAGCCACAAGCTGCTTCATGAAAAACTCCCCATGACCGGTGCACGATATAGCACAGGTTTGGTTATTGGCATAAGTTCCTGCTCCTATGATTGGGGTATCACCTACCCTTCCGAATTTCTTATTAGTCATTCCTCCGGTAGATGTAGCTGCCGCCAGATTCCCTTTTTTATCAAAGGCTACTGCACCAACTGTACCAAATTTTTTATCCTCTTCGGTATGATCCAGTTGGATTTTTCCAGATACTCTTGCCTGCTGCCATTGTTCAAAACGAAATGAATCGAAAAAATAGTCATCGGTTTCTAAAGTGAAATTTTGTGCCTTTGCAAAATCTTCGGCTCCTTTTCCTATCAATAAAACATGCTCCGTTTTTTCCATCACCGCACGTGCTAATGAAACAGGATTTCTGATACTGCTGACACCTGCCACAGCACCGCAGCTTTTATCTAATCCATTCATAATGGCGGCATCCATTTCATGACGACCTGCAGCGTTAAAAACAGCTCCCTTTCCGGCATTAAAAAGCGGGCAATCTTCTAAGATTTTTACTGCTGCTTCCACAGCATCCAAACTGCTTCCATTATTAATCAATATTTTTTGACCGGCAAGAAGAGCCTCCTTCAACGCACTTTTGTAAAGCAATTCCTTTTCGGACGTAAGCAGATGTGGTAATAAAGTTCCTGCGCCACCATGAACGGCTAAAGCAAACTTGGTCATGGATTAACTTTATAGTGAGAGTCCATTTCGAATTTTTGAGTCTCCAAATCATAGCGATTACCATACTCCATAATATGTACCACTAAATTTTGTACAGAGAATGGTGAGCCTTCTTCAATATCAGCAATATTGCTTTGTTCAATTTTTCTGCCATCGAATAAAAATACCGCTCCGCTTCCAATGGTTTCCAAATGCCTGCCATCAGTAACAATCACCCCTGTATCTTCGCTCAATCCTATGCCTAAGCATGAAGGATTAGCAGCTACAGCCTGCGCTAATCGGGCAAATCGTCCTCTTTTATTAAAATGTGAATCAATGATTACTCCATCAATAAATGCTAATCCTGTAGTTATTTTCACTTCACCTTTCAGATGCGCACGCTCTGCATCGCCCTGATAAATCATGGTACTGCTCATTGCCATCGCTCCCGCACTGGTACCGGCTATCACAAAATTTTCTTCCTGATACCTCTTTTTTAAAATACTCAAAAATTCAGTGCCGCCATAAATTGCAGTAAGACGCAGTTGATTACCACCGGAAAACATAATTGCATCAGCATCTTTAAGTCTTTGAACAGTTGCTCCATCCATAGCTTGCTTACGTTCTCTCACATCTAAAACACCCACATTTGAACATCCAATTTTTGTAAGTGCATGCAAATAGTTTTCGCCTACTTCCACAGGAATGGATGAAGCTGTTGTTACCACTTCTATCCTTGCATCATATCTGCCAACCTCCTGAACAAATCGCCTCAAAATCCCCATCTCAAAAAAATTGAGATTATTTCGATGAATAACGCCTAGTTCCAAATCAGTGCCTTTATCTTCTGCACCGCCTATTGATATTAATTTCCCTTTAGGATTTTGCATGGACAAATTTGTATTTTAAAATTTAAAATTCCATATTACAATATTCAAATTCTGTGGAAAAACAACGCAGTTCCTTAAACATAAAAGAGTAGTACAATGAAGATTCTTGAGATAAAAGTGATGAAAGGGCCAAACTACTGGAGCATCAAACGTCATAAATTGATTGTTATGGTGCTTGATATAGAAGAGCTGGAACAAAGACCAACAAACACTATCGAAGGATTTTCAGAAAGAATAGAAAAACTTTTTCCTACCATGTATGAACATCGCTGCTCCAAAGAAAGAGCTGGAGGTTTTTTTGAAAGGGTGAAAGAAGGAACATGGATGGGGCATGTGATAGAGCATATTGCACTCGAAATGCAAACGCTGGCAGGAATGGATGTAGGCTTTGGCCGAACCAGGGAAACAAGCAAAA
>CANHIG010000135.1 GCA_947461105.1 Bacteroidota bacterium
GATTTTCTAAAAATGGTATTGGAAGTGAAACCGACTCAATGTACGCTTGTTCCTGATGCCCCGGGACAGCTCACCTCCGATCACGGTTGGGATACCATCAAGCATCAGTCGCTTTTAGCTGACGTGATTTCAGAACTGAAAAATAATCAAATTCGCGTTTCCATTTTTCTGGATCCGAGCGAGAAAATGATGGATGGTGCAGCTCAAGCAAAAACAGATCGCATAGAATTTTATACCGGACCTTATGCGCATGATTTTTATAAAAACAAGGAAGCAGCAATATTCTCATTTCGCGATACCGCAAAATATGCCGCTCAAATTGGTTTAGGCATTAATGCCGGTCACGATTTGAATCTGGATAATCTTAAATTCTTTAAAGAACATATTCCTGATTTGCTGGAAGTATCTATTGGTCATGCCTTGGTGAGAGATTGTCTTTATTTTGGATTGCAGAATGTGATACCCATGTACAAGAGATGTTTGTAAGAATATCAGAATTGCAATCTGATTCCGTTTAAGGCACTTTGCACTTCAGCATCTAATCGGTATGCCGTTTTAATATTCTCCTTTGTCAAAACGCTTTCTACACTGCCATCTGCAAGTACTTGTCCATTATACAACAACGAAATATTATCTGCAAACTTAGCAGCTAAATGTAAATCATGAACAACGCCTACTACAATTAAATCACTCGCACTCAACAATACTTTTAGTTTGTTTAGAAAATCGAACTGATAATATATATCTAAAAAAGTAAGCGGCTCATCCAAAAATAAATATCTGCATTCATTCTCATTTGATTCCCAAATTTGTGCTGCTACTCTTGCAAAATGAGTTCTTTGCTTTTCGCCACCGCTCAGGGTCATATAATTTCTTGATGCTAAATCTGAGACACCAAAATAGCTCATGGTCTCTTCACAAATATCAAAATCTCTCTTTTGTGGTGAAGCATTGAAATGAGGATAGCGACCCATCATTACTACTTCATTTACCTTCATAGGAAAAACCAACTCAATGTTTTGTGATAATACAGCCCTCATTTTTGCCATCTCTTTAACACTGATGGATTTTATATCTCTCTGCTCAAAAAGCACACTTCCCGTATCTGGCAAAATTTGATTACAAAGTATTTTTATCAGTGTTGATTTTCCGGCTCCATTAGGACCGATAATAAGATTTAGTTTACCTGGATGAAACTGAAGATACACCTCTTTCAATAATGTATTATGACCTATGTGGTAACCTATATTTTCTATCGTAATCATAAATCAGAAATAATAATTTTTACTACGGAGCAGAGATATAAACACAGGAACACCTATTAGTGAAGTAACAATTCCGATTGGAAGCTCAGCAGGGCTTAATAACAACCTTGCTGTAGTATCTGCCAAACTCAAAATAATAGCCCCGAGCAAAACACTGTGTTTGATTAAAATGCGATTATCTGAGCCATGCAGCATCCGCAACAAATGAGGAACAATAAGCCCAACAAAACTGATAATACCAACGAAAGCTGTTGCACTGGAAATCATAACAACATTTATTGAAAGAATTATAAGCTTTAATTGTTTCACATCAATTCCAATGTATGAGGCCTCTTCCTCTCCTAACAACAAAGTATTGAGCTGTTTTGAATATACTAATGCCAGTAAAATGCACACGATATTTATCAATCCAACTATTATTACAGCATGCCAGTTTGCTCCAGATAATGTTCCCATACCCCAAAAGGTAATCGAACGCGCCTGCGGGTCACGAGCGATGTATGATAAAAATCCAACTCCACTCATAAAAAAAGCATTTATTGCAATTCCGGTCAAAAGCAATTTAACTATTGAGCTTCTACCTGATTCTTTTGATACTGCTAAAACGAAAACAAGTGATGTAGACAGTATTGCTCCAAAACAAGCTGCTAATGGCAAAGTCCACACACCTGCATTGAATTTAAATGATGCGCCTAACACAAAATATAATGCTGCACCAAATGCAGCTCCGCTTGATGTGCCTACCAAACCCGGTTCTACTATGGGATTTCGGAATAGAGCCTGCATCAATGTTCCTCCAACAGCCAGACATGCACCAACAATAATGCACAATAAAGCTCTGGGGAATCTAATTTCCATGAAAATACGTTCATTCAAACTCATTGAATCAGAATTAGTAAAATACTTTCGAAATGATGAAAAAATTTCATCTAAGCTAATATTCACAGCACCATACCGCATAGAAATAAATGCCACACCTATAAGCAAAAAAAGAAGCACAAAAGTTGTGCTTCTACTATGGTTATTAGTTACCACCAGGATGGATTATTTTTTGAAGTAGTAATGTATTTTCTCCAGTCCTTGGTCCAAGATAAACCAGGTCATGTTCCTCAACTCTGAAAATATGATTATTCTTAGCAGCCTTAGTTCCCGCTATACCCGGCAATTCTTTAATTTTTTCTACAGAACCGAGTTTATCAAATCCAAAATCAGTTAGTAGAATTACATCAGGATTTGATGCCGCAATCACTTCAGCAGACAACTGTTTCATACCTTTTTCATCATCTACTGCAATTTCACCTCCTGCCCATTCAATCATTTTTGCAGCAGTACTTTTTTTAGTCATTATCAGAAAAACATTATTAGCTTGTCCATAATGAATCACGAGTACTTTCACTGTATCTTTATAAGATTTTCTTGCTTCCAATACCCGGCTCATATCATTATCTAATTTTTCACAAAGCGCAGTTGCTTCCTGCTCTTTATGAAAATAAGCACCTATTTCTTTTATAAGTACTTTTGCACTATCAAGTGTTGCTCCTTTTGGAAAAACTTTCATCGGAATTTTCAATAGTTCGAGCTGCTTCACTACATGCTCAGGACCAATATTGTTATCATGAAGTATGAGCGTTGGTTTTGCAGCTAACACACCTTCTGCACTTAATGCACGGTGATATCCAACAGTAGGTAGTTTTTTAATCTCCGGAGGATAGGTGCTGGATATATCCACTGCTACAATATCTTTCTGTGCGCCAAGGGCAAATATAATTTCGCTGTATTGCTTAGAGATACAAACTATGCGTTTCTCGTTTTCTTGCTTAGTGTCTTTGTTACCAAATCTGTCGCATGATGCCAGACAAAGCAAGAAAAATACCAGTGGGAATGTTTTTTTCATGTGTTCGATATAAAAGAACAGAGGCAGTGAAATCACTGCCTCTGCTTTAATTAAAAATTTAGAAAATATATTTCAAATTGATTCCTCCGAAGAAGTTTACTTCTCTCGGAGCAGGCAAGTATGCATCAGGCAATTGATTAACGAAAACCATTGCATAGTTTTGATTGCTTGTTATATTATTCGCCCCAACATAAGCATCAACTCCTATGTGTTTGATAAACACTCTTTGAAATCCAAATTTAGCATTTAGCTGGTGGTTCATTTTAGTTTGGTTCAAATTATCAGAAGTGAAAAACATCTTGTCTTTGAAGTTGTATGTAGCATTCAAATATAATCCCAGATTAGAGACAAAATCAAAACCTGCATTAAATGTGATTGGTGGAACACCTGCAACAGTTTTGTTACTAAAGTCAACCTCAACAACAGATTTTTTATCAGTACTCAGCTGTTGATATTTGAAATTGGCATATTTAAAATAAGAGTATGCCATGTTAGTAAAGAGAGAAAATGATTTTACAAATCCTTTGTCAGCTTGATAAACTGTTCCTCTCAATGCTACTTCAAGACCAATATGATTTTGGGTTCCTCCGTTTGCTACATAAGTATAAGAGGTTGCTGTGTTAGCAGCATTTGGAACAGCTACAGTAGTCATTTTATTTGTGAATTGAGCGTAGAAAGCAGCTACCTGATAATTCAATCTATCTTTAAGTAAAGAGCCTTTTGTTCCCAATTCATATTGTGTTCCCAACTCGGGTTTCAAACCTGTAACCACCTGACCTGTGAGCGGAATAAAAAAGTATGAGCTTACAGGAGCTTTATATCCTCTGCTGAAGGAAGCATATACAGACACTTGTTTTACAAATACTTTATTGATAGCTACATGTGGTGAAAACATCTTGTCGTAAGTAGCTTTGTATTGAGAAGGTTTTTGAGTTCCCTTAGGATTGCTTGGGTTATTGTTTGTTGCAACATAAAAACGATCATTCAATTCAATTCCCATTGCGCTGTATCCAAAGCCCGCAGTCAATGAAATATCAAAAGGCATTGCAAGAGTCCATTCTGTAAATGCTGAAATTGTTTTGGAAACAGTGTATTGATTGCTTCTCAAAGTTCCAATAATATTATATCCGGTAAGATTAAAACTATCTGCAATCATAGGATATCCAAGCGTTTGAGCATTTTGCATCTGTCCCTCTAATCCGGTAATACCATTCAAGCTAAATCTTTTACCTAAAGGAAATTTAGTATCAAATGTTGAACGAAGTCCATAGTTTATAGAAGACTTATCAGTCCATCCACCTGCTGAACTTACATTACTTATAAGTCCTGTTCCAAAAACTGATGTGGTATTAGATACAAATTTATGGAAGATGTAGGTATGCCCTACTCCTGCTCTAAAAGTAGTAACCCCGGAGTGCGCATTATTTTTCACATAAGCAGTATTTCCAGAGTAATCCAATGTATCATACTGTCCGATGGTCAACTCTCCGTTTCGCTCATCATAACTTTTACTAAAACCGAAATAAGAATTAATAGTTTGTTTCTTATTTGGACTAAACTCTCCAATAAAATTTACGAAGTCCTTGTTGGATGCAGTATGAGGCATAAATCCTTTATAAAGCTGTTTACCATAGTTAATTAAAACTGAAGACTTCTCTGTGCCAATCTGCAATCGAGAAGTATATCTTTGAAGACCATAACTACCCACCATCACATCCTGACCAATTGAAATTTTGCCGGGAGTTGCTTTTGTTGTTGTAAGATTCACTACCCCTGCAATTGCCAATCCATAAAGAGATCCGGCAGGTCCTTTCACAACTTCTACATTTCCAATTGAACCAAAATCAATATCATCCATAAGAGTAATACCTTCAGCATCAGTAACAGGAATTCCATTCAGATATACCTTAGAACCTTGTCCATCAAAATTACTGCTAACACCATTAGTACCTCTCGCTCCATTTCCGTAGCCTCTGATGTTAAATTGCTGACCAGCTGAGAATGTTCTTCTTTCCATAAAAACTCCGGGAACATTAGTGTTGATAGCATCATCCATCAAAATACCTTGCCCGCGTTTTATCTCTGTTTCTCCAATTTTTGATATGGAAATTGGTTGATACAGTATAGACTTATTAGGATTTGAAGTTGCTGTAATTTCAACTGCATTTAAGTTTTTGGCAGCGTAAGCTAATTGAATATTAAGTTCACCATCTACCTTTCCAATCTTTTGCTTATATAGTTCAAAGCCGACATAACTAACAGCTATTTCAGCTGAGTCTTTATATTCTAACGAGAATGCACCTTTCTTATCTGAAACTGCTCCAGCACTTCCATTAACGAGGATATTTGCGTTTGACAGAGGATTATTGTTTGAATCCGTTACTTTACCTTTTAATTGAACTGTTTGAGCAAATGATGCACAAACAATAAAGCTCAAAATGAGCGTGTATATTTTTTTCATTTCTGATTTGTTTTACTTAATTAAATACCAAATAACATGTTCCTGAGATTGATTAATCTCAAAACAAAATACTCGCATGATTGCGAGGCAAAAATTTAAGAGCAATAATAAACGTAATCGGGAGGAGGGACTTGAGGAAGTACTTTATTCTGGCTTTGAATTTCCAAACTAAACAAGTACCATTTACATGAAAAAGATTTATAAGCAAATTGATTTATGGTCAAAGGAGAGATTTTACTATCAAACAAATCAAATATTTTTACTACAATGCTTGTGCTGTTACTTTTCCCTTTTGATGTTTTATCTAATAGCTGAGCTAAATGTTCGAAAATCGAAGATTCCTTTTTATCGAGATAAACTGTCAAAATGATTTTATTGCCTGATTTTTTTATTGACTTAATGTCATAAAACGCTCCGCGATAAACAAATTCCTTCTTATTTACTTTATGAAGCGCTTTGAATTGAGGTTCTGTAAA
>CANHIG010000136.1 GCA_947461105.1 Bacteroidota bacterium
GGCGCAACTGGTGCTGACGGGCAGAATGGATTAGATGGTGCCACGGGAGCAACCGGATCAACAGGTGCTAATGGACAAAATGGATTGGATGGTGCAACAGGAGCCACAGGAGAAACGGGCGCAACAGGCGCAACAGGCGATACGGGAGCAACTGGATCAACAGGTGCTGATGGACAAAATGGATTAGATGGAGCGACCGGAGCAACTGGATCAACAGGTGCTAATGGACAAGATGGATTGGATGGTGCTAATGGACAAACTGGAGCTACCGGAGCCACTGGCGCAACAGGAGCTAAGGGCGATACGGGAGCAACTGGCGCAACTGGTGCTGACGGGCAGAATGGATTAGATGGTGCCACGGGAGCCACTGGATCAACAGGTGCTAATGGACAAGATGGATTGGATGGTGCTAATGGACAAACTGGAGCTACCGGAGCCACTGGCGCAACAGGAGCCACTGGCGCAACAGGGGCAACAGGAGAAACAGGAGCTACAGGAAACACTGGAGCAACAGGCAATACAGGCGGAACTGGCGCTACAGGCGCACAGGGTGCGACCGGTGATACAGGCCCCATAGGTCCACAGGTGAATATCCCACCGGGTGTGATAGTTATGTGGAGCGGAAGCATCGACAGCATACCGAGTGGGTGGGCAATTTGTGATGGTAGCAGCGGAACACCTGACCTGAGAGACAGATTTATTGTGGGTGCTGGTTCATCTTATGTGGTCGGCACCACCGGTGGCGCTAATACAGTGACTTTGACATCGGCTCAGATACCCGCTCACACTCATTCAGGAACCACAACCACTGACGGAACGCACAGCCACACCGGTTCGACTACCACCGATGGCGCACATACGCACAGAATAACTTGGCTATACAGAAGCGGTAGCGGCTCTATCGACCCTGCGGGGGGAGGGAACAGCGCTATTGGCAGTGAGCAGAAATATACGGAAAGTGGAGGGAACCACTCTCATAATTTGAATATCAATAACGGTGGCAACCACTCCCACTCCTTTACAACCGATGACGGTAGTGGTGGTGGCGGAGCTCATGAAAATAGACCGCCCTTTTACGCATTGGCCTACATCATGAAACTATGATTAGCTCGTCATAGCGAAAAATCATTTTTTTGCCTGAAGTTGGCATCACTGCCAACTTCAGGCAAAGGAGCAAAATCGGAGAAGTTGTAGTACAAACAACCTTTCCCAACAAGTTGCAGTCTACATTTATATCATTGCTGTATTTCCCTACTATTCCAATCATGTAAATTTAAGAAAGTAAACCGTCACTTCGATAAATCATTCCCATGTTTTGAGAAGACTCATGAACAAATAAACGGACTTCTTGCTGCACTTGAAGTGAAGGAGCAGATTCCTAGCTCAAAGACTCTCATTGGAATGACGGGAAAAGCGCACAGCGCAGCGGTCGCAAATCTCACAGTCACACATCCTATCCTTATTAGCAAATGAACTTATTCTTACCATCATCAAATCAACTCATGATCAAATCATCAAATCGAATTAGCACATCAGCATATTCTCTGACTTATAGTTTTCAATTTCTGATTCGGATTTATGAGATAAAGACTGATTCATTTCAAATTATTTTTCTAAAACCACAAATGCTATGGCGGTTGATTTGATATGAGATAAGGATAAATGAATTTCTTTTACGCCCATTTGCGCTACTTTTTCTTTAGTAATTCCGCTGAGCTTAATGTAAGGTTTTCCGAGTTCATCGTTCATCACTTCTACTTCGGTTATGTGCATACCATCGCGCCAGCCCGTTCCAAGTGCTTTGAAAAAGGCTTCTTTGGCGGCATAGCGCGCTGCAAAACTTTCGGCAGTTTTAAATTGTTCGCAGTATGCAATTTCGGCATGAGTAAACACTTTATTTTTAAATGCTTCTTTCGCAATAGCAGTCGCTACCCGTTCTACTTCTATAATATCTGTGCCGATTCCGAATATCATTTTTTTGCGGTTAATTTTTGAAACTTAGATTCAGTGTATTCACTTTCATTTTTCGGGATGGACTGAAACAAAGCATAAGTGTATGGCCAAGATTGCTCTGCATAGTTCATGCAATCCCATACTTTAGTATTATCAAAATAATAGTAATTGCGATTAGAATATTTTATAGTGTCGGGCTTAAAAACTATATAAAGCATAAATGCCGCTTCAGAATTTTCGAGCGATTTTATTCTGTTTCTGAAAGCCGGGCGAAATGTTTCTGTGTTGGTGAGTTCCAGTCTTTTTTCAGGAGCAATGTTTGAGATAAAATGTTTTGCAAAATACTGCTCACCGTTTTTGGTAGTTACATATTTTGCTTCACCGTTTTCTACATTTATGGAAATCACTTCTTGTTTTCTATGAACAGCTCCTCCATCGGCTTTGATATTTTTGGCAAGCAGTTTCGCAATCTGGTCACTGCTCTGAAAACATTTCCATGCACTTTCGATATAGTGATTCATTACCAGCGCATGAACAAAGAGAGGAGTTTTACTACTCATTCCTGCATACAACAAATTAGTTCCTGCAAGCACAGCACGCAGTTTGGTATTCGAAGTGAGTTTATCAAAATAAACTTTTGCACTTTGATGAAAAGGTGAATCGTTGCTGTAAATATTTTCCATGTTGATATAGAAAAGCGAATAATCGTTACAGATTTTTTTGATGTCGCTGCAATAAGTTCTGATGGCATTTTCTTCTTCAGGAAAGTGGCGCAGCATTTGTTTCATGAAGTTTTCGTAACCAATGCCGTAAGCATACTGAACCTCATCATTGCCAAACATTACAGCGTCAAAGCCATTGCTGTCCATCCTCTCAAGTTCAAGACGCTCCATAATACCGAGATATTGAAACAACTGACAAAGTATTTGCCCTTTATCCAATCCGCATACATAATGCATAGCTGAATCGAATGTAATTCCATAGCTCTTTAAGCTTTGCAGATAGCCACCGATTTGCTCATTCTTTTCCAACACAGGCACCTCCAAGCCTTCCTTGCTCAGGATATTGGCACAAACCAATCCGCCAAGCCCGCTTCCGATAATTACCGCATCAAAATGGTGTTCCGTGTTCATTCGTGCGAATATAGCTAGATATTAGAAGTTAAAAGGATTTGATGATGGAGGAATGAGAAAATTAGAAAATATTCTAATCAGAAAATAAGAAGAATAAGTGAATATACTGGCATGCTGATGAAGATTCAATTTGATGATTTGATGACGAATTCGTTTTCGTCATTCTGTTCGAAGTGAGGTAGAGGAACGGAAAGTCAGATGTAGTATTGATAATGCTTGCTACTAATAACTTGTCGCTATCCTCCACTCAAAAATCTCAACTACAATTTCATCACCTCGCCTACATCCAATAACATCAAAGCACCATTCACTTCCTTGTTTTGTTCCATTTGCTTCAGCAGACGATAAGGCTCTCCTAGTGGTTCGTCAGCTAAGTCGAAAGTACCGTAATGCATAGGAATTAAAGTCTTCGCTTTCAAATCATGAAATACCTGAACGGCTTCCTGCGGATTGGTATGCACATCCTGCATCATAAACGCAGGAGTGTATGCTCCCACTCCTATGATTGCAATGTCAATGTTGGGGAAAAATTTTGCAATCTCTTTCGGATAATCGCAATAGCCGGAATCGCCACCAAAATAGATATTAAGTCCGTCTGCTTCTATCATAAATGAACCCCAAAGAAAATGGTTGGTATCCCAACCATATCTGTTGCTCCAATGCTGGGTAGGGAGATAAGTGATTTTGAGATTTTGATTCGGCAAATTATATTGCTGAAACCACCCTGCTTCCTGATGATTAAGACCTGAAATCCATGATGCCACAATCTTACCCGTTTCCAAAGAAGTAAGGAGTGTGAAATTATTTTTTGCAGCAAGTTTCTTTAGAGAATTTTCATCGCAATGATCGCGGTGTGCATGAGAAAGCAACACATAATCAATATTGGTAAAATCTTCAGGCGCACATGGCAATTCGCTGTATCTGGGAACTACGCCTGATATTCGCCCAAAAACAGGGTCGGTAATGATTCTTACACCATTTAGTTGTATGAAAAAACTGGCATGACCGAGCCAGACAATACAGTTTTCTTTAGCATCTAAAAACTCATTTCCTTTGCGAACAGTTAATCGCCACGTGTCGTTTTTCTTTTCCTCCTTTTTCTCTTTAGTTGAAAATTGCCACTTGATAAGCTTCATAAATGAGCCACTGAATTTTTTGCCCGGATCTATGAATCGGCCATTTATCATAGGAGTACCTCTCCATCCCGGCAAAATTGTTTTGAGCTGATGATTGCTTACGTATGTTATTTTGGCCATCGTATTTTAAGGTCTTTCGGAATTATACTGCTCAATACCTTTTGCGAGACAAACAACTGCCTTTTGCAAATCCTCCACATTCAAAACATAAGCGATACGCACCTGATTTTTCCCTGAAGCCGCATTCACATAAAATCCTGAAGCAGGAGCCATCATCACTGTCGCATTTTGATATCGAAATTTCTCCAACATCCATTGGCAAAATATATCAGCATCATCTACCGGAAGGGAGGCGACAGCATAAAATGCTCCTCCGGGATTTGGACAAACCACACCCGGAATTTGATTGAGCATTTTCACCAAAGTATCTCGTCTGTGTTCATATTCCTTTACGATTCCACTGTAATAATCAGGGCCTAAATCAAACAGCGCCTCTCCGGCAATTTGTCCCAATGAAGGTGGGCTCAGACGTGCTTGTGCAAATTTCATTACCGTTTGAAGCACCGATTTATTTCTGGTAACTACTGCGCCTACTCTCGCTCCGCAGGCACTAAATCGCTTTGAGATAGAATCTATCACAATCACATTTTCTTCCATTGCAGAAAGATTCAGCGCAGAAAAAAATGATTTCCCTCCGTATAAAAACTCACGATATACTTCATCAACTATCAGATACAAATCGTGTTTCAGTGCAATTGCTTTCAACACTTCCAACTCTTCGCGGCTATACAAATAACCTGTAGGATTATTAGGATTGCAGATAAGAATAGCTTTTGTTTTTGGTGTAATCATCAGCTCGAAATCTGCCACTGAAGGCAAGGCAAATCCGTTTTCTATACTGCACGAAACTGGCTTTACAACTATATTACCTGCTGTGGCGAAACCAATATAATTGGCATACATCGGCTCAGGAATTATAACCTCCTCGCCATCATTCAGACAGCTCATCATCACAAAAGAAAGTGCCTCTGATCCTCCATTGGTAATAATGAAATTCTGGAAAGAAACGTCAATTCCAATCCTGTTGTAATAAGCTGCAAAGTTCTTCCTATAGGATTCATATCCATCGCTCGGACAGTATGCAAGCACCTTCATATCCAGATGGTGCAGCTTCTCCCAAAACTGCGGGGGCGTTTCCAAATCGGGCTGACCAATATTGAGGTGATAAACTTTTACACCTTCTTTTTTTGCTGCATCTGAAAATGGCACCAGTTTTCTGATTGGTGAAGAGGGCATTGCATTTCCTTTCCGGGATATCTGAGGCATTGGTTTGATTTTATGGTAACTTTTGTGATGTAATTTGCATCGTAAAAATGTCAAAATATGCTTAGCTGCAAATATTTTTTTCAAACATTAGTAGTTAAAGATGTTTCTTTCATCCAAGATTCTATATTTAAGGAAATAAAAAATTAATGATAAAGAAGCCAAGTCCTATACTGGCAGTGTTCATTACAGTTTTCATAGACATGCTGGGTGTAGGAATTATTATCCCAATTTTCGCTCCGCTGATTGTGAAAAACGAATATGGTCTGTTATCAC
>CANHIG010000137.1 GCA_947461105.1 Bacteroidota bacterium
TACCATACCAAAAAACTCAGCACTGCCGTGACTGCATATATTGCTGTTGGGTAATTAGTAAGCGAAAAGGCTCCGTGAGCGTACATCTCGGGAGTAATGAGCATTAAGAAAGTAAAAAAAATAGCGTTTATGGAATTCACAAATCTTCTAAGCAAAGCATAAAATAAAAACACCCACGGCACAAAAAATAGTGTATTAATAATCTTAGGAGATTCCATACCCATCATATAGCAGATAGCGTTAGAAAAAGCAAGCAACGGTGGATATAGCAAACGAGGTCCACATCTAAAAACAATCTGCTTGTCAGTCAAAATAGAATTGGCTAATACATGCTCTCTTGCAATGGCCTTTGCCAGCAAATCATAACCTTGAATAGTATCAAATTCAGCCGGTGGCCAGTAAAGACATTTTGCTGTAATTCCCCAAACTAAATAGCCGATTATTACTGCAAAAACAGCCCAAGCCAGATTAAACCATGACAAGTCAATTTTGATTTGAGGTCTCTCGATAGTTCGTATTTTTTTCAGATGCAAAAAAATGACAGTAGCGATACTGAAAACAATGAAAACCGAAAGTAATAACTGCAATGCAGCAAGAGAAAGCGAATGGAGAATTACATCCAATTTAAACATGATAAATGATGACAATCCAAACCCAACCGGAAAAGAAAGACTCAGTCTTTCCAATAGTGTAAAATCCTTTGAAATCAGATACACAAAACAAAAACCGGCAAGAAATATAAGTGCAAATGTCATCATATATTTTATTTAGCTAATGGTAAAACCATAAATGGCTGAGGGTTTGATACAGGCGTTGAAAACTTATCAAATCCCCACCCATTGATACAAACAATATAATTAGCCCGAGCGATTAATGCAGAAGCAGAATCGTCTGCATAAACAACTTTGCGAGGATATAAAAAATAGGTCATGTGCGGTAAATCAACACTTCCTTTAAGTCCCGCATCAAGAAAAATCTTTTTAGGAGGCAATAATACTATTGCATTTTCAGGAGTAGCATCTTTAATTTTAAATGTGTAGCCAATCTCACCACCCCATTTTGCTTCATACTTTTGCGGAATTGTGAGATCAGGATATTGCTCTATTGTCTTGAGATTATTGGCAAGCATAGTATTTAGTAGCCAATCATAACCTTCTACGGACTGAAACAAAAGCATGATTATAATAGCAGATACTGCAGCAGCGCCAACATTGCTGACAATTTTCAAAAAGCTAAGCCCTTGCTTTTTATTGCTTTCAGCAACTTTCGCTTTTGTTGACCCGGACTTAATTGTAGCAGCTGCAACTTTTTTCTCCTTCATACTTTAAAATAAATATAGAGTATTGAATTATATATTACCAATACCTATTTGATAATAGTAACATTACCCATCAACCTTATTGTCTTAGTCTTATTGTTTTCAATAGCATCTACATCTAAGTAATAAATGTAAACATCAAGTGGCTGTATTATTCCCTTATATTTACCATCCCAATTTTCGTATATATCGCTTGTCTCAAAAACCTTTTCTCCCCATCGGTTGAATACTCTGAAAGAAGCTGATTTGATATCACTACAATCATATATGGGTCCGAAATAATCATTTATCCCATCCTTATTAGGAGAAAAGGCTGTAGGGAATGCTACTTCACATCCACAGTTTTCAATCAAGACTAAAACGGTATCTCTGAAACAGCTTTGACTTATGTCTGTAACGGTAACGTTGTAAGTTCCGATTGGCAAGTTTGAAATATCTTCCGAATTTGCGCTATTACTCCATACAAAACCATAGTTACCTGAACCACTAATTACCCTTATATCAATACTACCATCACTGTTTTCACAAGTTGGGTTAACTACAGATGCTCCAAAGGAGAGATTACAACAAGCAGGACCAGCTGCTACTACAGCGTTTCCAATAGCGGCACAATTTGTGGCATCTAATACAGTAATAGTATATTGTCCCGGTGATAAGGATGAAATATTTGCAGTTGTTCCTCTATTGCTCCACGAATAGGATAGCACTCCCGTGCCCCCTGATGCTGTTACGCTTACAGAACCGTCATTTGATCCCGCACATGTTTCATCAAGAGATGTGATACTATTGATTGCAGGACCGTTGGCATTATTCACAATTATAGTAGTATCCTTTGAACATCCCTGACCTATATCATTTACAGTAACTGTATAGCTTCCGGCACCAAGATTAGACAAATCTTCAGTTGAACCGCCATTACTCCAAGAAAAACTGTAGTTCCCTGAGCCTGAAACCACACTAAAATCTATACTTCCGTTGCTATTGCCACACAGAGGAGTTGTTACTGATGAAGCAAAAGAAATGTTGCAGCAAACAGGTCCAGCAGCTATAGTAGTAGAAGCAGAGACACTACAATTACTTGCATCAGTTATAGTCACGCTATATGCACCAGGAGCAAGATTATTGATTACAGAACCTGATTGACTATTACTCCAACTATAAGTCAAAGTACCATTGCCTCCTGATACAGAAACTGAAACTGAACCATCATTACTACCGGCACAAGTTTCAGAAGTTGGTGTTATTGAATTTAGTGTCGGGCTGTTTGGAGCAGTGAGTGTGACCGTTTTAATCTGAACACATCCGGCCGCATCAGTTGCGGTGATAGTATAATTTCCTGCAGGCAAGTTACTAACTGCTTGCGAAATTGGCACGGGTACATTAATGGATTGAGGAGTTCCTATTCCATTATCAACCAATACCGTATAACCTGGCGTTCCACCACTCAATCCAACTGTTATGCTTCCATTGTTTGTTCCACAAGTGGGATTCACTGGATTTGTCAAACTTAAGGAAAGTGTTCCGGGATTTGACAGTGTAATCACGGTATCTTTTGTGCAATTTGATTGCCCTTGATCTGTAATTGTAACTCGATATGTACCGGCAGCAAGCCCTGTTCTGTTTTGAGAAGTGTTGTTATCATTCCACAAGAAAGTGTATGGTCCTGTTCCCTGAAGCGTTAAATTAATGCTTCCATTGCTAGCGCCACATGCAGGTTGCACAGCAGATGCCGAAATTCCAATATTGCAGCATATAGGCTTTACAGTAACTGTTACATTATCTGAGAGTGTTACACAACCTGCAGTATCACTTGCGGTAAGTGTATAGGTAGCATTTCCCGTGGGGCAGACATTCGGGGTTAGTGTATTTGCCCCAGTCATGTTAGTTGTAGGAGACCACACAAAAGTTGCAGGATAACTTTTATCCGGATCATCAAAAGTTATAGACCAACCTGTAACTACAATGGTGGTTCCAATATTAGTTCCAGTTGGAACGATTACTAAACTCCATATACCATTTGAGGTACATCCTGTCATGCCATTAAAAGGTTCTTTTGTTGTATAATTTCCTGTATAAGGAGAAGTACTGGAAGGGAAAGATCCGCCTGCAGGAACAAAACATGTGCCATTAAAAACAGTTGTATAACCAAAAAGTCCGGTAGTTCCTGTAACATCTCCAGTATCTTTCAATAACACCAATGTACTGTCAGGGCAACGTAGATAAAACTTTAAACTAGAAGCTGGCGCTGAAAAAATAGGGAGTCCTTGCATTTTAATTTTATCCACGCAAACACTTAGAATGGAATTTGGCAATACACTTGGCATATTAAGTGTACGTATATTTATATCTACTGATGCGCCTTGAGTAATAAGCCCCCCAAGAGATTGAACAGAAACTGTATCTGGAGAAATATTGCTGTAAGTAGCAATCTTAGCCGGAAACTCTACCACCTTTGCAGTAGCTGCTAAATTCACACATTGACCTGAGCAAATAGTAGTATCTCTACCTGCATTTACCAGCACAGAAGGATTCTTAACGATTACTTTCACGGAATCAGTACAACTAAGCGTTCCGTTGGTCATTACTACTTTGTAAGTGGTAGTTGCCTTTGGACAAACTTTGTTTGGATTAGCTCCTCCTGGGTTTCCTGTTCCGTATGAATAACTATCATGAGTCCAGGTAATATTGTAAGTAGGATCGTTTACATAAATATTTACATTGTCAATCCCCCAATGATCATAATCGGCTCCTGAGTCAGCATCTTGAAACCAACGGATCTTTGTATTGCTGGTAAGAGCGGAAGCTGGTAATATTACACAATGATTATTCCAGTTTACTAATCCCGGATCAGTTCCTCCATTAGGATCCCAGTATTGCATATCAATCCAGGTATTTCCCCCATCTATAGAATATTGTAGATGCACACCTTCTTGTGGTTCATCAGGCCCCTCGCATGGAGAATTATCTCCCTGTGTAGCATAAAGCATATCAAAGCAAATTGTTACTCCGGCAGTTGCAGTAGTAAAATCAAAACTCTTAGTAGTAATAGCACGAGGTACCGGTGCAGAATTACCCATCCAAATATGGGTAGTACCATTTACACCATTAGTGCTGCATGGATTGTTCCAGTTTGCCTGTACAGATGCAGCCCATCCGGGTGAAGTAAAACCTCCGCTATTAAAATTCTCTGAAAGAACATTTACACCTTGCCCCTTCCCGAATGCAGTTAGTGAAATACAGTTCCCGCATACAGAGGTATCGAATACGCTAGAAGTAGCATTTACAGTACATTGAGCCTTAATTCCTAATGAGAAAAATAAAGAAACTACTAGGCCTAAAATTATTCTTTTCATATAAAGTATTTGGAGTTTATCAGGTCTTATTTTGCTATGGTTTTGATTACAATATTCTTAATTTCAAATTTACTGAGTTCGGATTTTTTCATATTCAGCATTTTAGAAAAAACAGAGAGCGCTTTTTCTTTTTTAGCACAGCTCCCGCTCAATGATTGATTAGGCGCCAATACTAATTTGAAGGAATACTCATCAGAGGGTTTACTGCAACTGATACACTTTCCATTGTACCATAATTCTTTTTCATAGGTAACTTCCAATTTATCTGAAGTCAAATTTTGTATTGTCAGGAATTCATACTCCTGATGCATGCCATTTTGAATATCATGACATTGCTCGGTCATAGAGGTAATCTCAATTTGGTTATTCTTAAAGATTACTTGAGGTTCTGAGTTCTCATTCGCAACAGAGAAAAAGAAAACTGATAAAAATTGCATTAATAATAATTTCATATTCGCTTATTTATGGGATGCAATTTATAAAACTACGCAGAACTTCCAATGAACCCGAATGAACGTAGGGCGGTATTGTATACATTGAATCTTCTGGGAAATAAATCCATATTGCCCTTTCTAAAGAACTACATATAAATCAATAAAAAAACAGATTATTTTCGCTTTTACCTTACAAGTGTCACATTCCCCATTAATCTGAAGGATTTGGCTTTATTGTTCTCCACAGCATCTACATCTAAATAGTAAATATAAACCTCGAGAGGCTGAGGCACTCCCTTATAAATACCATCCCATTTTTCGTAAATGTCTTTTGTTTCAAAAACTTTCTCGCCCCAACGATTGAATAGCCTGAATGCAACTGATTTTATTTCAACACAGTTATATATTGGACCATACAAATCATTTATACCATCCCCATTCGGAGAGAATGCAGTAGGAATAGCTACATCACATCCACATGATTCAAATGAAATAAATACAGTGTCGCGAATCACATTGCAACTCCCCGTTACCTGAACA
>CANHIG010000138.1 GCA_947461105.1 Bacteroidota bacterium
AAATGCACAAAATGCTGAGACTGTTTCTAAAACTACCGAACGCTCTGTTGAGGATTTGGCAAAAAAGAGAACCGAAGGTTTTTCTAAGCGGTTTGGAATTCCTAAAGATTTAGAACCTAAAATCTACTCGATAATGCTTGACCGTATTTCTTCTATAAGAAATGCCAAGGCTGTAAGTCCACCGAATAATAAAGCAATAAAGGCTGCAAATAAAAAATTCCAATCAGGTCTTAAGGGTGTATTATCTCCTGAGCAATATAAAAAAGTGAAGGATGGTTATGCTAAATCCATGGCAAAAGTAAAAAAGGGAAAAGGCAAAACTGCTTTCAAGGAGTTGCAAATGTCAGAATAGCACATTCACGCTGTTTAGAATAGATAATTATCAGTCTATAATAAAAAAAAGACCACGCTTTTTGGGCGTGGTCAGATAAAAATTGATTTATACTATAAGTTAAGCTAGCTTAACGTTTACTGCGTTTAATCCTTTTTTGCCATCTTGAAGGTCAAATGTTACATTGTCGCCTTCTTTTATCCTTGCAGATAATCCTGAGCTGTGTACAAAATACTCCTTCGCTGAATTTGCATCCTTGATGAATCCAAATCCTTTCTCATCGTTGAAAAACTTTACTGTTCCCGTTTCCATAAAAAAATTATTTTAAGCGTTGTTACTATTAAATGACAGACTTACCAACAACAAACGTAACTCTGCGATGTAAAGCTAAGCTTTAAATCCGTATTATTCCATTAATACCATTATTTAACCAAAGTATGAGAATGCAAATACAGGAAATAGTATGCAATAGTGGGGTATCAATACTTACTGTCAAGATAAGTTACAATATCATTTGCGACTTGCTGAGAGCTGCCTTTTTTGCCAAGTAATGTTATCAGTTGCTCGTAATCATTCAAAACTCGCTTTTGATTTTCATCTGTAAGCAGCTTGTTTAATTCATTGGTAAGATTTGTCTCATCTACCTCATACTGAATCAATTCCTTTACTACAGGCTTATTGGCAATCAGGTTTACAATACAGATATAATCAATTCCCTTTATCAGCCATCGTGCTATCTGATAGGAAAAGAAATTGCCTTTATAGCTTATTACTTCAGGCACTCTGTGCAGTGCTGTTTCGAGTGTGGCTGTGCCGGAAGTGACCAAAGCGGCAGAAGATTTTCGCAACACCCCATATGTGTCATCGATGGTGATAGAGATATTAGATTCATTGAAAAACTTCTGATAAAAGTCCTTGCCATGAGCTGACATGCCGGCAATTATGAAATTATACTGAGGGAAATGTTTGGCCACTTTCACATATTCGGGCAGCAAATAGTTGATTTCCTGTTTGCGGCTACCCGGCAAAATCGCAATGGTACTTTTTTCTTTTACCGTTTTTACACCGGCATCGATTTCATCTAAAAGCGGATGACCGAAATAGTGTGCCTCTATGCCATGCTTTTTGTAAAAATCTACCTCGAAAGGAAAAATTACATAAAGTCTATCTACAAATTCCCTCATTTGCTTCAGACGACCTTTTTTCCATGCCCAAAGTTGTGGCGATATGTAAAAGATGGTTTTAATTTTGTGCTGCTTTAGAAAAGGGAACAAGCGGAAATTAAACCCGGGATAATCAATCAGGATAACTGCATCGGGTTTAAAATCAAGAATATCTCTTTTACAAAAACTGACATTGCGAAGAATAGTGGGCAAATGCTTGAGCACCTCTACAAATCCCATAAATGCCAAATCGCGAATATGCTTTGCGGGAGTTCCGGCTAATACTGACATTTTATCGCCTCCCCAAAACCTGATTTCCGCTTTCGGATCTGCCAGCAAAAGTCCTTTAATCAAATTGGCACCATGCAAATCGCCTGACTGCTCCCCTGCTATGATGTAGTAGCGCATCAGAAAAACTTTGTGTACATAATAGGAATAGCCCAGATGAATGTCGCCAGAATAACACCACGCGAAGCATTCATATAATTCTTCTGAACAAAAATGAAAAACACAAAAAGATTTGCAATCACTCCAAGACTAAGCATCGGAGACATCACACTTTTGCTGTGCAACATTACATTCAGATAATTATCAGGAAGCTCATGCTGCTTTACCAAAATAAAAAGTCCTATTAAAATTACAGGAGCTACAGCTCCTAATGAAAAGCCTATTAATGCTTTATCCCATTTGTAAATAGTAGGATATGGATTGAAAAATTTATCGAGCATAACATAAAATTAAGTGCTTCAATAATATCAATTTTGCAACTGATATTTGCCTTGAGGGTAATGTTTCAACAAATCTTCACGCATAATATTTTGAACCTTTTCTTTCATTACCTCAATATTCTCATAAGATATTTCTGATGCAGGAATAGGCTCATGCCAATACACATGAACCATACCGGGTAAAAGCAATAGATTATTTCTTGGCATTATTTCCCCTGTACTGATAAACGTCAACGGAACAACCGGAATGCCGGTTTCAATCGCCAATTTAAAAGCTCCATCATAAAAGCGAATGAAAAAATCAGTGCCAATATTACAGGTACCTTCGGGGCATATAAAAAAAGAACAGCCTGTTTTGATAAGCTTATTCATTTCGCTCATGCTCCAGGAGCGATGATCTTTATCTTTTCGCCATACGGGTACATAAAAATGCTTCATCAAATAGCCCATTATAGGCCAATTCAGAATTTCTGCTTTGCCCAGAAACTTCAAAAAGTTTGGAATAGCCGCACCGGCAACAAAAGCATCTAAGTAAGAACGGTGGTTTGAGATATAAATGTACTGTCCATCTCCATCAATCAATTCCTTGTTATGAATGACAAGCCTTACACCAAAAAGAAAAAGCATAACCCGAGCTGCATTAGTAGGCCAGAAGTGGGCATAATAAACAATCCGCTCATTCTTGGACAACACTGCTAAAATCAGGAAAGGGAAAAGTGTGATGAGCACCAAAGCAAAGATAGCCATGCACCATGCCGACCAAATGTATCTCACTATATTTCTGATTGTTCTACTCACAATTCATTTGCCAATTCTGGTATTTCATCCAACAAGTTAAGGTCATTTAGCCGGAAAAAGAAATTTGTTTTGCCATTACTCAGCCATAGGTATTTTGCTTTCAGTGCTGTGTTGTAATTTGTTCCCTGTAAAAAAGTATCCATATCAATGTTTATATCGGGCGATTTGCACTCAACAATCAAAAACGGATTACCACACCTGTCGAACACCACAATATCAAAACGCTTTTTACCCTGAGGCATATCAAGTCCCCGCTCCACAGCTATCAAGGATTTCCCGATTTGCTGATTGCTGATTAAATAATGCACCAAAGTCTGGCGCACCAATTCTTCGGGTGTTAGCAATATATTTTTCCTCCGGATTACATCATAAATAATTTTTCCATCACCAACAGACGACAGCTGTAAATCATATTTTTCAAAATTAACCTTTGTCACTAACCTGCTTTTGATTTAATAAATAAAGCTATTTTTATAATGTGAAAAAATGAAGCAAATTATTTACCGATGAAAACAAAAGAAGAAATAGTAGAAAACTGGCTTCCGCGATATACGGGAAGAAAACTTGAAGATTTCAGTGAGTATATTCTGCTCACCAATTTTGATGGCTATGTAAAAACTTTTGCTGAGTGGCACAACGTAGAAGTAATAGGCGAAGGCCGTCCCATGAAATCAGCAAAAGCAGATGGCATCACCATTATCAACTTTGGCATGGGCAGCCCAAATGCTGCTACTATAATGGACTTACTTTCCGCCATTAAGCCAAAAGCTGTTCTGTTTATGGGTAAATGCGGTGGATTAAAAAAGAAAAACGAAATAGGCGATTTAGTATTGCCAATAGCTGCCATTAGAGGAGAAGGGACGTCAAACGATTATTTTCCTTCGGAAGTGCCAGCACTGCCATCATTTGCCTTACAAAAAGCAATTTCTACAACAATAAGGGACTACAAACAAGACTATTGGACAGGCACGGTATACACCACAAACCGCAGAGTGTGGGAATGGGATGATGATTTCAAAGAATATCTGCGCAAAATAAGAGCGATGTGTATAGACATGGAAACTGCCACGCTTTTTATTACTGCATTCAAAAATGAAATTCCCGTTGGAGCGCTGCTCCTGGTTTCTGACCAACCGATGATACCCGATGGGGTGAAAACAGAACACAGCGACCAGAAAGTGACTAATAGCTTTGTTGACCTGCAACTGAAAATAAGCATTGATAGTTTGAAACAACTTATTAATGAAGGACAAACAGTAAAACATCTAAGATTTTAAGATATTGCAGGTATGAGTTACGAAGAAATTTTAAAATCAATCAAGCAAAAGAAATTTGCGCCTATCTATTTTTTTCATGGAGAGGAAGATTACTTTATTGATAAACTGGCAGAAGCACTCGAACAAAATGTATTGACCGAATCGGAAAAAGCATTTAATCAAAACATAGTTTACGGCAAAGACCTGACTCCGCAATCGCTGATAGAAATATGCAACAGACTACCGATGGGCGCAGAGCGACAATTGGTTTTGGTGAGGGAAGCCCAATCACTTCAGATAAAATCAGAAGATGAAAAAATAGAAAAGCTTTTGCTGCATTACTTCAAAAATCCTCAAAAAACAACCGTGCTTGCCTTTGCACACTTGCATGGCTCACCCGATAAAAGAAAAAAGATTTTTAAGGAACTGATTGCCAATTCTACTTCTTTCCAATCAGATAAAATCAAAGAGGGCAAAGCCGGGCCCTTTATTACAAAATTTCTTGAAGAGCAAGATTTCGCTATCAATGCTGATGCAGTGACGCTTTTAGAAGAGTTTGTGGGAACAGACATGACTGTAATTACCAATGAACTTTCAAAACTTATCATCACTGCACCTCCCGGCAAAACCTTTACCTATAAAGACATTGAAAAATCTGTAGGTCTGCTGAAAGAATACAGCGCATTTGAACTCACGAATGTAATTGGCGCAAAAAATATTTCTAAGGCTTACCGAATAGCCAACTACTTCAAATCAAACCCTAAAAGCGGTCCGATGCCATTGTTGCTCGGAGCCTTATTTAATTATTTCAACAAGCTCTATTTGTGTGCTTCAAACATGAGTCTGTCTGATGCACAGCTGGCATTAGTTATAGGAGCTAATCCCTACTTTGTGAAAGACTATAAAGCTGCTGTGAGAAACTATCCGATACCCAAAATTGAAAAGGTATTTCATCTGCTTAGTGAATACGATTTAAGATTCAAAGGCGTTGATAATTATAATACCACAGAGGGCGAACTCATCAGAGAAATGGTGTACAAAATTATGCATGTATGAAAAAATCAATCTCCGCTATTTTACTTTTACTCTCATTAACTGCTATTGCTCAGAAAAATGCTGCATTGATTTTGGTAGATGCTACTCAGCAAAAATGGATTGGCGGGCATCCTTCATCCGGCTCCGGTGAGAGGTATGTAGTGTTTATGAAACTCAATAGCACAGAAAATATTGAGGTGACAAAACTATGGATTAATAAAGAGGAAGTTTTTTTCGAACTTCAAAACTACCGGATGCTGCTGAACAGAGCAGCA
>CANHIG010000139.1 GCA_947461105.1 Bacteroidota bacterium
CAACTTCAAACATCTCTTCAATATCGCGCGCCAGCAATCTGTTCAGGTTTTTCTTTGCGGTAACGATGAGGTTTTCCTGATTATAGATTTCAGAGCGTTTCTGATTAGCATCTACTTTCGCCTGAAGAAAATCTACTTTTGAGCTACTTCCCAAAGTGAATTTGGCTTCTGTGATTTTTATACGCTCTTCTGAAATAGCAAGCGCTTCTCTAAGTGTCTTTAATTGCTGTTGTTGTTTCACGACATCAAAATAGGAAAGAATAATCTGTGAAACGGTGTTCTGTACATTCTCCATTAAATTGAAACGCTCCATAGCTTCCAACTGCGTCAGTTTATTTTTTGTGATAAACATTTTCAAGCCGTCAAACACTGTCCAGCCGAGTGCCACAGTTGTATTCAGGTTGTTGCCCTGAACATTATTTCGATTGATTTCTGTGCCGTTAGTAAACTTCTGATTCAGATTTGTCAAAGAAAAATTATCTCCTACAGTTGCATTGATGTTTGGTAACATTCCTGAATTTCCAACTGTATTATTTGCTTTTGCAGTTTCTAAATTTTGTTTAGCTATAAGAATATCATAGTTGCGCTTCAGCGCAATTTCCACAGCTTCATCTACTATCAGCAGCTGTGCATTTGCACTTAGTGCTATGAATGCAAAAAATATTATCATCCACTTATTCCTCATGAGACACCGTTTTATTTCGAGACAAGAATGTATAGACAGCAGGCACTACAAAAAGTGTGAGCATCAAAGAAAACATAATACCACCAACTACTACAATACCAAGCGGAATACGGCTTTGCGCTCCTGAACCGAATGCCAATGCAATAGGCAAAGCACCCAATGCAGTAGCAAGACTAGTCATCAGAATCGGGCGAAGTCTTTGAGCTGCAGCCTCCACAGCCGCTTCCATTTTATCCATGCCCTGTTCGCGTTTTTGATTGGCAAATTCTACAATAAGGATTCCGTTTTTTGTTACTAAACCGATGAGCATGATGATGCCAATCTGCGAGAAGATATTCAGCGTTTGGTTAAACATCCATAGCGATAGCAATGCTCCTGCCACAGCCAGCGGCACCGTAATCATGATAATCAGCGGATCAACAAAGCTTTCAAATTGCGCAGCAAGAATCAGGAAAATCAAAATGAGCGCCAGTACAAAAGCAAACATAGTGTTAGACGAACTCTCGCTGAAATCACGAGAAGCACCGGAGAGTGATGTATTGAATGAAGGGTCTAAAACCTTTTCTCCAATTCTTTTCATTTCGGCAATACCATCGCCAATTGTTTTGCCCGGAACAAGGGCTGCGGAAACCGTAGCAGACTTATATCGGTCATAGTGATAAATCTGCGGAGGATTAGCTTCTTCTCTCACATTAACGATATTGTCCAGTTGAATTAATTCGCCTTTGTTATTCTTTACATAAAATGATTTCAAATCGAAAGGGTCATCGCGGTTATCTCTATCTACTTGAGCAATTACCTGATATTGTTTTCCTCTCATATTGAAATAGCTTAGTCTTCTTCCGCTCAATGCCAGTTGCAATGTCTGCGACACATCAAGAACAGAAACGCCTACTTCAGCAGCTTTCAGCCTGTCAATAGAAATCTGCAATTCGGGTTTATTGAATTTTAGATTCACATCTACAGTTTGGAACACAGAGCTTTTATTAGCTTCTTCCAAAAATTTCGGAAGCACTTCTCTTATTTTGTTGAAATCAAGATTCTGAATCACAAACTGCACAGGCAAACCGAAACGTGCACCACCACCAGTGGAAATAGTCTGATCTTGAATTACAAAGCCTTTCGCCTCAGGAAAACGCGACAGATTTTTAGTGATGTAATTGGCTACATCTTGTTGCGAGCGAGTTCTGTTTTCAGGGTCTTTAAGTTTAATCCGAACGAACCCTGTGTTAGTAGCACCACTTCCCGCAAAGCCCGGAGCTGTTACTGTCAGCACCATATTTTGTTCAGGAACAGAGTCCATGATAAAGCGAGCAACTTTATTCATATAGGCATCCATGTAGTCATAAGCAGTTCCTTCAGGTGCGGTAACTGAAATCCTGAATGCTCCGCGGTCTTCGAGTGGTGCTAATTCTGATTGAAGATTTTTCCCGATGCAGAAAATTCCTGCGAAGCAGAGTACAACAATCACAATTGCGGTCCAGCGATTGCGCATAAATGACAATAACGATTCTTTGTAAGAGTTATCCATTCCTTCAAAAAAGGATTCTGTTTTTTCATAAAACCATGAGCGTTTATGTTCTTTTCTTGAAAGTAAAACGTTCAGCACAGGAGTGAGTGAAAGCGAAACAAAAGCGGAAATCATCACAGCTCCGGCAACTACCACACCAAATTCACGGAATAATCTACCAACAAAACCCTGCAAGAAAATAATTGGAAGAAACACAACTGCAAGTGTTATGGAAGTAGCGATAACTGCAAAATAGATTTCGTTTGACCCTAATTCAGCAGCCATACGTTTGTTCATGCCTGCTTCAATTTTCTTGAAAATGTTTTCAGTAACTACAATGCCATCATCCACCACAAGCCCTGTTGCCAAAACGATTCCAAGTAGTGTAAGTACGTTAATCGTAAAGCCGGAAATGTACATGATGAAAAATGCACCCAGCAATGAAACAGGAATATCTATCAGCGGACGGAAAGCAATAAGCCAATCGCGGAAGAACAAATAGATGATAAGCACAACGAGAATAAAAGCAATGAGTAAAGTCTCTTCCACTTCTGTGATGGAATTGCGTACAAATTTTGTTTGGTCTAGTACTACATCTACTTTATAGTCTTTCGGAATGTCCTTTTTTATCTGATCGTATCGTTTGTAAAATTCATCAGCAATATCAATGTAGTTTGAACCCGGTTGCGGAACCAATGCCAGAGCCACCATTGGTACACCAGATTCCTTAAGAATAGTCTCTTCATTCTCAGGGCCGAGTATAGCGTAGCCAATGTCTTTTAGCTTGATATTGTTATTCGCAGTTGATTTAATAATCAGATTATTGAAATCATCTTCTGTTTCCAATTTGCCAGTTGTTTTCACTACCAGTTCCGTACTATTTCCTGCAATTTTCCCGGAAGGCAATTCTACATTCTCTTTGTTCAGGGCATTGCTCACATCCTGAATGGTAAGTCCGTAGCCCGATAATTTTTCAGGATTCAGCCACAGACGCATGGCGTATTTTTTCTCGCCCCAAATCTGAACAGTACTCACTCCCGGAATTGTTTGCAGTTTTTCTAGAAGCACATTCGAAGCATAATCACAAACTTCAAGTTGATTTTTTGTATCGCTTTGCACCGTCATGGAAATGATGGCATCAGAGTTGGCATCAGCCTTAGACACAACCGGAGGCGCATCAATATCCTGCGGCAACTGGCGCACAGCCTGAGAAACTTTATCGCGCACATCGTTGGCTGCATCTTCCAGATTTTCGCTCAGATTAAATTCAACAGTAATAACGCTCGAACCTTGATTACTTGCCGATGAAATAGATTTTATTCCCGCAATACCATTGATGGCTTTTTCAAGCGGTTCAGTAATTTGTGACTCAATAATATCAGCGTTTGCGCCTGAATAATTTGTGCGCACTGTGATTACAGGAGGGTCAACGGAAGGGTATTCCCGAACTCCCAGAAACTTAAAACTGATTATACCAAAGAGCACAATAATGATGCTCATTACAATTGCCAGTACGGGTCTTCTTAAACTTAATGATGCTAAACTCATTGGCGGTTAGTCAATTTTAGTGATTGATATAGTAGCATCAGGTTTCACATACATGATACCGGTAGAAACGATAGTATCTCCGGCTTTGATGCCATCTAAAACCAGCACTCTGCTTGAATCTCTTACACTCGTAACTATCTTTTGAAACACCGCTTTACCTGATTTATAGAGAATAACTTTTTTAGAACGCGCTTCAGGAATAATACATTGCGATGGAATTAGTAATGCATTGTTGATATCGCTCAGCGGCAAAGCAATCTCTGCAAATGCTCCTGAAACTAATTTGCCTAAATTGTTTTGAACTAAAGCTCTTACTTTAATGCTGCGTGTTTGCTCATCAATACGTGAATCTAATGCTATAATTTTAGCTTTGAATTTCTGGTCATAACCATCTACTGAAAAGTTTACATCCATTCCTTTTGTAAGTCCGCTTAAATATCGCTCAGGCAAAGTGAAATCAAGTTTCAGCAGGCTGTTCTGGCTGAGTGTAGAGATTAGTGTTGCGGGGGAAACATAAGCGCCCGTACTTACATTTCGCAATCCTACTCTGCCACTGAATGGCGCATAGATATTGGTCTTTGCAATTTGCGCCTTGGTGAAATCAATATCAGCATTGATACCGCTTAACTGAACCGAAGCTGCATCGTATTCCTGCTGACCAACTCCGTTAATTTTTAAAAGTTCTTTAAGTCTTTTTTCTGTTTGCTCGGCAGTTTGTTTCTGTGCAGTAAGTTTTTTCAGTTGCGCTTGCAAATCATCATCATTTAATTTTACGAGCAAACTTCCTTTTTGTACTTCAGAGCCTTCGGCAATGTTCATCTGCACAATACGTCCTGAAATTTCAGACCTGATTTCCACTTCATCATTGGCGAGTAATGTTCCGCCAAGTTTTACAGACTGAGAAAACTTTTCAGGTTTCACCACAATGGCAGAAACAGCCATAGGAGGCATTCCTTTTCCTCCGCCCGGCTTGCCAAAACCGCCTTCATCCTTTGGCTTCAATACTTTGTTATAAAGAATGGTTGCTCCAATTGCGATCATAATTAGTGCAGCAGAAATTTTACCAAACGACATAAACTTGAATTGAGGATGAAATATAAATAAGGCACAGAAAGATTACAAAGCTAATATTAGCTTTTAGTTTGCTTAAGAAGCATGTTCTAACATCTATTAATGATTTTTCACAGCTTAACAATGTATTATAAAACATTTTAAAATCTTACGATTCAGCCTTAACGCGATACCGCAAATCATCAAACGCCTTTGGCGCTCAGAAAGCTAACTTTTTGCAGCTAAAAGAAGTTGGCGATTTCGGAGACGAAAACTGTCTGCCACCAATGAACTTGAGCCGAAGCAAAAATGATTATTTAACCACTGAACCGCCAATTTCTTGCAGGTGCTGTTACCCGCTGGCGGTATCTCCGTTGTTATCATTCTTTGATGAATTTTTTCGAGTATTTATTTTGTCCTTGTGTAATTGCCAAAATGTAGATGCCATTGGTTAAACTAGAAATGTCAATACGATTTTGATTTTGTGTTTTGATTAAAACTTGTCCAAGTAGGTTACTTATTGAAAGTCCATTTATGTCGTTTTGAGAAGCATTTAAATTTAATTCTGTCTTAGCTGGATTTGGATAAATTAAAATAGTATCATTGAAATGTAGATCATTGATTCCAAGAGGAGCCGAACACAAGCCGTGAGTCCCTAATTGATTCCTGTATGGACTGTTTAGCATGGCAGTCTGCATTCTTGTAGCTTGGTCTGTAGTAAACATATACTTGTAAGGGTCCCAGGGATAATC
>CANHIG010000140.1 GCA_947461105.1 Bacteroidota bacterium
AGCAAACCTGTAAATGTCGCCTGAATCAGATTCACGGCAAACCAAATGAGAAAGCGATATTGGAAAAGAGTTTTCAATTAGCGCAAGATACAAGACTTCCGAAGTTTTCTGAAACTTCGGAAGTCTATAGCTGCCGTCTTACGGCAACGAACTCCTAAACTGAAGATAGTCGGTTATCTCTTTAGTGTTGCCAGGAACATTAGAGCAGCCCAGTTCTGATTTCTTGGTTTGGATATTGGTTACTCGTTTATCCGGATTAGGATGTGTGCTTAGAAATGCAGGCACCTGAGAGCCTCCACTGTTTTCTATTTTAATAAAAAAGTCTGCTGCGCCATCTGCTCTGTATGCTGTAGGGCAAAGATAAGTTACCGATTGTGCGTCAGCATCTTTTTCATCGTCTCTGGAGAATTGCAGATTCACCAAACTCGCAGCTACTTGTGTGAGTGCATTTTGATTATTACCCAATACAATATCCAGCAAGGTTTGAAGGCCATATTGCTTGGTCATTTGGGTAGTGGAGTGTCTTCTGTCTGTATGTCCCATCTCATGACCCATTACGCCAGCGAGCGAAGAAGCATTATCCAAATATTTCATTAGTCCTGTATAAACAAAGATGTAGCCACCGGGTGTGCAAAAAGCATTTTGAGTATTTGGATCGTTAATAATGTAGAGCTTCCACTCAAATTCATTTTTATAGCGCACCTTGCCGCTATTCAGAATTTCATTTTTCATAGCTTCTAAATAAGCATATTGCTGCGGATACTGCGACTGTGATAAAATAGGATATTGCTGAGGGTCTGCAAGAATTTGACTTACAGTTTGTTGGCCAAGTGTTTTGTCATCTTCAATAGAGAATAGATTCAGGTCGCCTTTCTTGCAGCCTGAAAGCCCCATAACAATAATGGTACAAGCAAAGAATATTTTTCTCATTATGATTGATTTTAGGTAGTAAAAATTAACTGATGCTGTTTAGCTTTTGGCGAATCATGGAAACCAGCACATCTATGGCCACATGATTTTCTCCACCCTGAGGAATAATAATATCAGCAAAGCGTTTCGTGGGTTCTATAAATTGTTCATGCATGGATTTCACTACGTGGTAGCGTTCTATTACATCTTGAGCTGTTCGGCCTCTTTCAAGCATATCGCGTTCTATGATTCTAATGACTCTGTGATCGGAATCTGCATCTACAAATACTTTCATATTGCACAAATTGCGCACTCTCAAATCAGTGAAAAGCAAAATACCTTCTACAATAACTATATGTCTTGGCTCAATCAGTCTTGTTTCTTTTTTTCTGCTCGATGATACATAGTCGTATATTGGTTCCTGAATAGATTTGCCATTTTTCAAATCAGTTAAATGCGCTACCAGCAAATCAAATTCAAAAGCTTCGGGATGGTCGAAGTTTATATTTTTCCGTACCTCTTCGCTTAAATGTCCGCTGTCTTTGTAGTAGGCATCCTGAGAAACAACGGCTACTTCATTACCAGGAAAGGATTCCAGAATTTTCTTTACTACCGTTGTTTTGCCCGAGCCTGAACCACCGGTGATACCAATTACTATTGTTTGCATAAAATAAACTGTACTGAAAAGTATTAAAATTTTATTGACCGTTAGTCAATTTTGATTTTTCTAAAGCCTCGTAGATGATTCGCTGCAAGTGGCTTCTTATTCCCATTTTTACCAGCTTATTGTTTTCGGCACTTGGGTTCACCCGGTTTGACAAAAATACGAAGGTGAGATTATTCTCGGGGTCAGACCACACGGCAGTACCGGTAAATCCGGTATGCCCAAATACACTATGCGGTACATGGTCGTAGGTTGTATTTCGTTTGCTTTGATCGGGCTCGGGTTTATCAAAACCTAATCCTCGTCTGGATTTTAAATCATTTTGTTTGGTAAACATTTCGATGGTGGTCGGCTTAAGGAATTTTTTGTTGTTATAAGTTCCTTTATTCAAGAACATTTGCATCAATTGAGCCAGGTCAAACGCGTTTGAAAAAACACCTGCATGACCTGCTACGCCCCCATACATGGCTGCTCCAGGGTCATGCACGTATCCTCTGATGAGCTGATTGCGAAACACCTTATCATCCTCAGTTGGGGCTATTCTGGACTCAGGGAATTTATTCAGCGGATTATAAAGCATTCTGCTTAAGCCCATTGGCTGATAGAAGTTTTCATAGATATACTGATCGAGCGTTTTGCCGCTTATTTGCTCTACTATTTTTTGGAGAATATAAAAATCTAAATCGCTGTATACATAGTCAGGGTTTGGCTTTACTTCCGATGTGTAAGTTCTTCGCCAAATGCTGTCTTTGTAATCTCGGTGTAGAAATAAATTGCTCGCTACCGGGATGTTGAAAGTATCGTTCGCACTAGTTCGGTAATATTTTACGAAGTTGGTATCAATGGTGTTTTTATAGTGTTCAAAGAATGGTCTTAGTCCCGCATTATGTGTGAGCAGATCTTTGATTTTTATGTTTAGGATAGTAGCAGAGGAGTCCAGCGTGAAATAATCACCTACGGTTTTTTCTATATCAAGCTGACCGTTTTCATAAAGTTTCATCACAGCTAAAGTAGTGGCTGCAATTTTTGTGATAGAAGCGATATCGTAAATATTATTTGGCTTTACCTTTTGGTCATCCATATAAGTCATTGTGCCGTAAGCTTTATTCCAAATTACTTTGTCATCTTTGGTGATAACTATTTGACAACCCGGAAAGGCATGGGAAATGAGACCATTTAGAATCACCTCATCCATTTCTCTCAAGTCTTCAGTTTTAAAGCCAGCCTCTTCAGGAGTAGCGACTTTTAATCTGAAAGGCTTTTCTATAGTGATG
Source organism: Bacteroidota bacterium (assembly GCA_947461105.1). Taxonomy (GTDB): domain Bacteria; phylum Bacteroidota; class Bacteroidia; order Chitinophagales; family LD1; genus CALAYL01. Next base: position 2,848 of record CANHIG010000140.1, read on the forward strand.
CCATTACCTGATTTGTACTTTGCTGATGCAGACACAGGTAATTTTCCATTTATGCTAATGCCACCCATTACAGCGTTTGCAGCAGCTAAATGCGAAGCGTCATTATCTTCATAAGCGACAAGTATATTCTTCTCTTCATCAAAATATTTGAGACTATATGGAGAACCGAAAAGAACAACTATTACTTTTGTTTTGCAATTCAGATAATGAATAAACTCATTTGTTGCGGTAGCTAAACCATAGTTTTTTGAAGCAAAGCGGCTCATGCCATGTACCCCGATAACTACTAAATCATATCCTGAAAGCTCATCCTTTTTTGCATTGTATGCTGCTTCATTTTCTTCGCTAAAGAAGTATTTATCGGTTTCTACAAATGTTTCCAGATGATTTTGGAAAGCTGAAATATTATCTTTCTCAATAGCAACTGTTGCTATTTTCTTAAAGTTTTTTTGAATAGGCAAAACGCCATCTTCAGCTGCTGCAATAGTCATAGCTGCATCAAAAAGCTTTTGGCGAATTAGAGCAGATTCTGTGCAGTTCAAATCGTCAGTCAGGTTTTCGGTAGAAACAGTAGGTTCCATTTCTATGCGCAACAAATATTTATAGGCTAATATTTTTTTCACCTTTTCTTCCAGCATATCCATCGGAATCTGATTGGAGAGAATGCCTTCTTTTATTTTTGCTATTCCTTTTTCGCAATTTTCTGTAAAAACCAACACATCATTTCCTGCTACAAAGGCGAGGGAATCTACCACACCCGATACAGATGTGTTTGCTGCTCCTTTCATGTTTAATGCATCAGAAAAAACCAGACCTTTGTATTGTAGTTTTTCTTTCAGCAGTTTAGTAGTTATCTGAGCAGAGAGCGAGCCGGGTAGTTTTGCACTATCCAGTTTGGGTAATTGCAGGTGCGCAGCCATCACACTGCCTACTCCGCCAGCAAACAATATTTTAAACGGATATAACTCCAGTGAATCGAGCTGTTCATAAGATTTATTGATAACGGGCAGATCCTTGTGCGAGTCCACATCCGTGTCGCCATGTCCCGGAAAATGCTTGGCACAAGCCAGTACCCCTTCGCTTTGCATTCCGGTAGCATATTCCAAGCCTTTCAAAGCAACTCGAAATTTGTTTTCACCAAAAGAGCGGTCGTTGATTACAGGATTATTAGGGTTGTTATTTATGTCTACATCCGGAGCAAAATTTATATTTACCCCAATTCTTCGACATTCTTTTCCGATTTGCTCCCCCATTTTTCTGATTAGTGTATTGTCAGAAACTGCTCCCAAAGTCAGCTGATGCGGATAAACTATAGTACTATCTAGCCTCATGGACAGGCCCCATTCTCCATCTATGGCAATCATTAAAGGGATTTTAGCCATTCCCTGAATTTGATTTGTCCAATTAGCCTGAGCAGTGGGATTTCCTTTGAAAAAAATAACGCCACCACATTTACCTTCTTTGACCATCTTGGAGATATAATCCATATTGAACTTATCGCTTGTTGTGTATGAAGCAAGCATAAAGCATTGCCCGATTTTTTCATCCAAACTCAGCGAGTCATATTTTTTATTGATCCATTGAACACAGTCTTTGTTGAGCTCCCAGTTTTGGAACATCGTTTCACTTTCAGCAAAGTGATTTAAATAGGATTTGAGAGAATAAGGTCTTTTATAGATTTTAGTAATGACAGCAGCTTTCTTTTCCGCTTTGAAAAAACTAAAAAGCTGGGCAAAATTGCCGGATTCCAACAGTAATAACAATAAGAGTAAGAAGGACTTTCGCATGTTTTCAAATAAACAAAATCGCTGCCAATGTCTGCGTTTTAACAGCACTTGGTTATTCAACGCATAAATGTTAGTGTCTATTTCATTGACACCTGCTTATTCTAATTTTATAGTGAATTTTGTGGCTTGTAACGCTCCTTTTTTCCTACATTCGCCACCTCTTTATGGCAGATAGAATTAAACTTTTACCCGATAATATAGCGAACCAGATTGCAGCCGGTGAGGTGATACAGCGTCCGGCTTCGGTAGTAAAAGAACTGATGGAAAACAGTGTGGATTCAGGGGCTACAAACATTCAGGTAATTGTAAAGAATGCTGGGAAAACACTCATCCAAATTATAGATAATGGCTGTGGTATGAGTGAAACTGATGCTCGCATGTGTTTTGAGAAACATGCCACTTCCAAAATTTCCAATGCTGATGATTTGTTTAACATTCGAACTATGGGCTTTCGTGGTGAGGCACTTGCCTCTGTAGCGGCTATTGCTCAGGTAGAACTTAAAACGCGACTTCATCATGAAACAGTAGGCACGCTCATTGAAATAGAAGGGATGAAAATCCTTCGTCATGAGCCATGTCAAACTACTGAAGGTACTGTCATTTCGGTAAAAAATCTTTTTTTCAATGTGCCGGCTCGTAGAAATTTCCTGAAGTCTGATTCTGCGGAGCTACGTCACATTTTTGATGAATTTATTCGTATTGCACTGGCGCATCCCAAAATTTCGTTTCAGCTTTTTACTAATGAATTGGAAACTCTTCATTATAAATCAGGAAACCTGAAGCAGCGAGTGTGCTCGGTTTTTGATACGCGCTATGAATCTAAGATTGTTCCGCTTTCAGAGGAAACGCAAGGGCTGCATATCACAGGCTTCGTGGG
>CANHIG010000141.1 GCA_947461105.1 Bacteroidota bacterium
AATAAATGGAGGAATCAGGTCTATAATTTGGCGAAGTAGTGGTTTGCTGTTATTTTTAGTCCTACGGAAAAGTCCCATTGTTTATTGTTTTGTTGCAAATTCAATTTACAACGGGCTTTTCTTTTTTTTCAAACTTTCGGATAGTTATGATTAATTATAATCTAACGTTAATTTTGAACACATTAGATAAGTTTTTATTCTATTTAAAAATTCGTTCTATAAGATTTAGCATTGGCGCAGTCATACAGGTTGTAATAAGCGCCATGAAAACCATCATAGTGAAAATAGATGGCGTTAAAATGCCAAGGTCATAGCCGATATTCAGAACAATGATTTCCATTAAGCCTCTGGTATTCATCAATGCACCTATACTCAGAGAATCTTTCCATGATTGGCCAACAAGTCTGGAAGCAACGGCACTTCCAAAAAATTTACCAAAAACAGCTATGGCGATTATTATTCCACAGGTAGCCCAAAGCGAAAAATTATTGAGCAAACCGATTTGGGTTCGTAATCCGGTAAAAGCAAAGAAAAGCGGCAGTAAGAGCATGATGCTTACATCTTCTACTTTTTCAGTAAAGAGGTTTCTGAGAGATACGCTTGATGGCATAATCACACCTGCGAGGAATGCCCCAAAGAGCGCATGAATACCAATTACTTCTGCAATAAAGGCAGAGAGAATTACCATCAATAAAATAACAGCAATGAATGTGGATTCTACTTTATTGTTTTTATAAAACTTGCGACTCAGTTTTTCGAGCGCAGGGCGCACCACAAAAAACATGATTAAAACATACAGAATTGTAATAACGATGGTGAGCAATGCTCCTGCTATGTTTCCCGCTTTTGCAATGGATATCACAATGGCTAAAATACACCATGCAGTTACATCATCAATTGCAGCACAAATTATTGCCATTCCTCCTACACCGGTTTGGGTGAGCTTTCGCTCCTTTAAAATTCTGGCTAAAACAGGGAACGCTGTAATGCTCATGGCAATTCCCATAAATAAAGCATAAGTAATGAAAGGAATATTAGCTGGCGCAAAATCAGTATAAAGATAATAGGCGAGTAAAATGCCCAGCAAATAAGGAAAAAATATACTGACATGGCTTACTAAAAGTGCTTCCGTGGCTCTTTTTTTCAATATGTCTATATTCAATTCCATGCCTATGATAAACATAAAAAGGACGAGGCCAATCTGACTGAGTAGTTGCAGATTCGATAGTGAATTTGCAGGGAAAATAAAAGCAAATACATCCGGCATCATCCAACCCAAAAGTGATGGGCCAATTATAATTCCTGCTGCTGTCTCACCTATTACAGATTGCTGACCAATTAAAGTAAAGAGGTATCCGATTGTTTTTGCTGCAAAAAGCACCACAATCATTTGCATTAATAAAATAGTAAGTGGATGTTTAAAGTTTTCTGCCAGTCCAAGGCTTCCTGATTTCATGTTGTTGATTTCAGACACATAGCTTGATGGCTGAAGACTCGTTCCATGCCATAGTAATAAAAAGCTAAACCCGAGTAATGGAAGCATGATGATAAAGTATAACCTGATGTTCTTTATGGCCATTATCTATAGATTATTAATTGGATACATAAATAAAACATCTTTTATGTTTTTCAACCGAAAAATCTTTGTTATTTTTTTTCCATAGTTTTGGAAACTGCCTTTTCCCAGCTATCGTATAGTTTTTTTCTGGCTGCTTCGGGCATGTTGTTTTTGAACTTTGTATCCATTTGCCAGTTTTTTTGAATCTCTGTTTTCTTGTAAAATCCAACAGCAAGTCCTGCGAGGTAGGCTGCACCCAATGCAGTGGTTTCTGTTACTTTGGGTCTATCAACTGATACGCCAAGTATATCTGCCTGAAACTGCATTAGGAAGTTGTTTTTACATGCTCCCCCATCTACTCTTAGCGATTTGAGTTTGAGTTTTGAATCTGCTTCCATTGCGTTGAGCACATCTCTTGTTTGATATGCCAGAGATTCAAGCGTTGCTCTGATTATATGTGATTTTGTAGTGCCACGGGTAAGCCCGAAAATTGCCCCACGGGCATACATATCCCAGTAGGGCGCGCCCAATCCTGCAAATGCCGGAACTACTACCACTCCTTCCGAATCAGGTACAAGATTGGCATGATATTCAGAGTCTGATGCATTATCCAAAATTTTCAGCCCGTCTCTAAGCCATTGAATGGCAGCACCGGCAATAAACACACTTCCCTCGAGTGCGTATTCCACTTTGCCGTTTATTCCCCATGCAATAGTTGTCAGCAAACCATTTTTCGATTTCACCATTTTATCTCCGGTGTTCATCAGCAGGAAGCATCCTGTACCATATGTGTTTTTTGCCATACCTGCTACAAAGCATGCTTGCCCAAAAAGAGCAGCCTGTTGGTCTCCGGCAATTCCCGCAATCGGTACTTGCTTTTCGGCAAAAATAGATCTGTCTGTGAGCCCATAAAACTTACTGGAATCAACCACCTCAGGCAGAATGATTCTTGGAATTTTAAGTGCTGCCAAAATTTTCTCGTCCCATTTTTTTGTCTTGATGTTAAAGAGCAATGTTCTGGAAGCGTTACTGTAATCTGTAATGTGAAGTGAGCCGCCACTCAGATTATATACCAACCAGGAATCAACCGTGCCGAAATAGACTTCTCCATTTTCAGCTTTTTTTCGCAAACCTCGTACATTATCCAGCATCCATTTTATTTTGGTGCCGGAGAAATAGGCATCTATTACAAGACCTGTGCTATTACATATATATTTTGCTAAGTCTTTCTTCTTTTTTATGTCATCACATATTCCGGAGGTGCGCCTGTCTTGCCATACTATGGCATTACATACCGGCTGTCCGGTTTTTTTATCCCACATAATGGTGGTCTCCCTTTGGTTTGTGATGCCTATTGCGATGATTTGACTGGCATCGATTTTTGCTTTTTTCATTGCCTCCCTCACAGTATACATCTGCGAATCCCAAATCTCCATAGGATCATGCTCTACCCATCCTGCCTGAGGAAACATTTGAGAAAATTCCTTTTGCGATGAGGCCACTTCCCCTCCATCTTTATCAAAAAGAATGGAGCGTGAGCTGGTGGTGCCTTGGTCAAGCGACAAAATATACATGGGCTTCATAGGTTCTTAATTTTTAAAGAATGATTGAAACAGTAGATACAAAACTTAAAAAAGTTTCGCGCAAACCCATGTAAAATGCAAAAAGGTTTTGGCAATATGGAAGGGAGTATTAATTTAGCTTTGCGGAATAGGTAATTTCCGTTCGCTTCGGTTACAAACGGGTTGGTCTTCTTACTTCATTTTAGAAGACCATTAAATTTCAATAAAAACTTGTTAATCAGAGTGTTGTAAAGAAAATTAAATTTTATGGCAGCAAAAAAGTCTAAATCAGTAAAGCTGATTGAGGTTAAGTCGGAGGTGGGCGCAGGCACCCGGGGAGCAAGTTTAGGTGTAGATGCGGTGAAAATTGCAGCGCTGGACTTCAGGTCTATGTTTTTCAAAAACCATCGTTCTATGGTTATTCCCGATGATAATGCTGCCCTATATGGAGAAGTAGGAAGCCGCTATGCCAAAAGAATAAAAAGTATTTTGAAAATGTATGAGCGCATTGGCGCAGGGGTGAAAGAAGTGCTCAAGGACGGGCGTTTTCCTATTATTTTATCAGGCGATCATTCTAATGCTGCCGGCACTATTTCCGGAATCAAAATGGCCTACCCTGATTCTAACATCGGGGTTATTTGGATTGATGCCCATGCAGATTTGCACTCACCATTTACTTCACCATCAGGGAATTTACACGGTATGCCTCTGGCGGTGAGCCTTGGGGAAGATAATATAGAGAATAAAGTAAACGATCTAGATTACGAGACTATTGAGCTATGGGAAATGCTGAAAAATGTCGGAGGCATTTCTCCTAAATTAGAATACCGTGACCTGCTCATAATGACTCTCAGAGATTTTGAAGAGCAGGAAGCGTATTTGCTTAAAAAGAATAAAGTAAAGACTATTTCTACCGCAGAAATCAAAAAAACGGGGATTACGAAAATCTGCAGAGAGGCTATTAAATATCTTTCTCACTGTGAGAAAATTTATATTTCATTTGATGTGGACTGTCTGGATCCAACAGTCTCCAGAGGTACAGGGACTCCTGTGAAGGGAGGGCTGAACGAGCGCGAAGCGGCTGATATCATTTTAGATTTAGTGCAAAATGAAAGAGTATGTTGCCTCGAGTTTACGGAAATAAACCCCACGCTTGATTCAGAAAATGTAATGGCAGAAACTGTTTTTGAAATTTTGCAGAAGGTAGTAAGGCAGATTGAGATTATTAATTAAATATGCTGAAACGACAATGTGCGAATATGCATAATATGCTATTAGGTTTCACTTTGATGTCTGGTGTATTCATCAGTGAGTTGTATCTATGAAAAGTGTCGGTTGGAAATATTAGATAAAACGGGAGGTCTTTAGTCACTTTTCATTTACTGGATTTCTAACGTACTCTTGGGAAAATATAGATAGAACTTGCGTCTTGATTACCAAATCAACTCATCATCAGATTATCAAATCCCACCTTTTTCTCCTTGATTTCCAACAAAATATAGGGGTTGTCCAATTTTTTCTAAGAAATATTTGATGAAGTGTGGATAAGTGCTATCTTTGCGTTCCCTTTTTCAAAACAGACATAAAAAAACAATACTGAATGGGTCACAAAACGAGTCCGATAGCAAATAGGCTAGGAATTACAAAAGGCTGGGACAGCAACTGGTACGGAGGTAAAGATGCCGGACAAAAACTGGTTGAGGATGCTAAAATACGTAAGTACATCAGTGCGCGTATCAACAAAGGAGGTGTCAGCAGAGTAGTGATTGAGCGTACCCTTAAACGTATCACAGTTACTATTCATACTTCAAGACCGGGAATTATTATCGGCCGTGGAGGTACAGAAGTGGACAGATTGAAAGAGGAATTGAAAAAGCTAACTGGCAAAGACGTTCAAATCAATATAGTAGAAATCCGCAGACCGGAATTGGAAGCAGCTATAGTTGGCGAAACAATTGCAAAACAGCTGGAAGCGCGTATCAACTACAGAAGAGCATTGAAAATGGCTATTGCTTCTACCATGAGAATGGGAGCAGAAGGAATCAAAATAAAATTGTCAGGCAGAATTGGTGGAGCAGAGATGGCTCGTTCAGAAGAGTATAAGCAAGGAAGAACTCCATTGCATACTTGGAGAGCAGATATCGACTACTGTATCACTGAAGCTTTGACAGTTTATGGAAAACTTGGAATTAAAGTTTGGATTTGCAGAGGAGAAATTCTGAGCAAGAGAGATTTAGTAAGCACATCAGCTTTGGATCAAGGTGATTTGACAGGAGGTACTTCCGCAGGGAAAGAAGGTCCTCGTCAACCAAGAAGAGAAGGAGCAAGAAGACCGAAGAAAGGATAAT
>CANHIG010000142.1 GCA_947461105.1 Bacteroidota bacterium
ACAGAATATCCTTCGAGTGAAATGATTTCCATTCTGTCGCGCAGTGCTGGCTGAATAGAAGCTAATGAATTGGCTGTGGCTATAAACATCACTTTTGATAAGTCATATTCCAGCTCCAAATAGTTGTCATAGAAAGCATGATTTTGTTCAGGATCTAAAACTTCTAGCAATGCAGAAGAAGGATCGCCTTTATAATCGTTTCCTACTTTATCTATTTCATCCAGAATCATTACTGGATTCGAAGACTGTGCTTTTTTCAGCGACTGAACAATTCTTCCGGGCATTGCGCCAATATATGTTTTGCGGTGTCCTCTGATTTCAGCTTCATCGTGCAAACCGCCCAAAGCTACTCGCACATATTTTCTGTTCAGCGCTTTTGCGATAGACTGACCAAGCGAAGTTTTACCAACTCCCGGAGGACCAACGAAACACAAAATTGGAGATTTTAAATCGCCTTTCAATTTCAGTACAGCCAGATATTCGAGAATTCGTTCTTTAATTTTTTCGATTCCGAAATGATCTTTATCCAGTGATACTTTTGCTTTGTTTATATCGTTATGGTCTTCTGTATAAACATTCCACGGCAAATCGAGAACTAGCTCGCAGTAGTTCATTACCACGCTATAATCTGCCGCAGCAGGATTCATGCGTTGTAGTTTTTCAAATTCCTTGTCAATAGTTTTTTTCACCTGCTCAGGAAGTGTAAGCGCTGCGGCTTTATCTCTCAGGCGCTGAATATCGCGGTCAGGATTATTTTGCCCCAGCTCTTCCTGGATGAGTTTTAACTGTTGATGTAAAAAATATTCCCGCTGCTGTTTATCAATATCGCCTCTTACTTTGTTGTGAATCTGATTTTTGATTTCCAGCATCTGCAATTCATTGTTCAGATGTGTGAGCACCGATTTCACGAGGTCGTTAATCTTGCTAATCTCAAGCAGTTCCTGCTTCTGCTTCACATCAATATTCAGGTTTGAACCGATAAAAAATGTAAGCGTAACAGGATTAGAAATGTTTTTAATCATAATCGCTGCCTCCGAAGGAATCTGAGGATTGAGCTTTATAATGTTAGACGCCAAATCCTTTATGGTCATGATAGATGCTTCAAACTCCTTATCGTTTTTGGGGCTGTCTTCTTTCAGCACTTTTATCCTCACCGTCATGTATGGGTCAGTAGTCACAAGCTCTTTAGTCTGAAAACGATTGCGCCCTTGTATGATAGCCGTAGTAGAGCCATCAGGCATTTTTATCATGCGCAGAATCTGCGCTACCGTTCCAATTTTGTACAAATCATTAAACTCAGGCTCTTCGATAGATGCGTCAGTTTGGCTAACTACAGCCAGTAATTTGTGGGTTTTATGTGCCTCTTTGACAGCCAGAATAGACTTGTCGCGGCTAATCGTAATCGGTAAAACTACTCCAGGAAATAAAACGGTATTCCTAAGTGGCAATAAAGGTAACTGGTCCGGAATAGTTGATTTTATTGATTTCTCATCCTCTTCATCAGGAAGAATAGGTAAAAAATCCGGGTCATCATCAGAGTATTGTTCTGAGAAAAAATTATCTGGCAAATTTGTCATAGCTATACTTTAATTCCTTATCAAAAATAAGAGTATTGTAATTAGTCAAAGGCTGTGCCAAAGTAAAGGAGTTTACGATTTACGAGTAAGGAAACTAGTTTAAGAAAAGAACTTATGTCTAAATACAAATTAAGTGGTTAATTTCGCAGGTAGACCATGAAAACAGCAATCATTTTTGGATTTGATGAATTGGAGCAAGTAGCGAGCCAACTACTCGAAGCCTATCCTGATGATCGAATTTTCTATTTCAAAGGTGAACTGGGAGCGGGCAAAACTACTTTAATCAAATCCTTGTGCAATTTGCTTGGTGTAAGCGAAGGACTTTCTTCACCAACATTTTCTATCATCAATGAATATGAAACTGCGGATAAAAAAATAGTGTATCACGCTGATTTGTATCGGCTAAAAAATATTGATGAGGCAAAAGCAATCGGGCTGGATGAATATCTGAACTCAGGAAATTACTGCTTCATTGAATGGCCGGAATTGATTGAATCCTACTTTGATGGCGTGAGCATTGAAATATTCAAAGTAAATGAAATGTCAAGAAAATTAGTTAGCTTTAAAACTCGAGATTAATCATGTCTTCACAAAAGAAACAGTTCAGCGGTATAGTATCTAAGCTAGGGCTTCAACCTATGGAGGCTCCGGCTATGGTTGCCAATAAAAGCGGAGGGCTATATATTGGAATCCCAAAAGAGCGCACTTTTCAGGAACACAGAATTGGGTTAACACCTGAGTCGGTAAAAACGTTAGTAGCTAACGGACACAGAATTGTGATAGAAACCAATGCAGGTTTTGACAGTCACTTTTATGATACCGACTATTCTGAAGCGGGAGCTGAAATTGCAGACTCAGCAGAAGAAGTTTATAAGGCAGATATCATTATCAAAATAGCACCTCCGCAATTGGATGAAATTGCCTTGATGCAACATGACCAGACTTTGATTTCGCCTATTCACCTGCCTACAATCAAGAAAGAATACGTTACCAAACTTGCCGATAAAAAAATCACTGCCCTTGCTTTTGAATACGTTAAAGATCAGGAGGGTTTCTATCCTTTCGTGAGGTCTATGAGTGAAATTGCTGGCGTGTCAGTAGTATTGATAGCAGCAGAATATTTGAGTAACACCAGTGAAGGAAAAGGCATTTTGCTTGGAGGAATTTCAGGAGTGCCACCTGCAAAAGTAGTGATTTTAGGAGCAGGTGCAGTGGGCACTTATGCTGCCAGAGCTGCAATAGGCTTGGGAGCAATCGTATCCGTTTTTGATAATAATGTATATAAACTTCAAAGGCTTCAGGAAAAAATAGGAGCGAGAATTTTCACTTCCACAATTTCTCCTGATAATCTGGATAGAGAATTGCAAACAGCTGACGTAGCTATTGGTGCTATTCATTCCAAAAATGGAAGAACTCCGCTAATCGTAACAGACGAAATGGTAACCAGAATGAAAGCGGGTTCTGTAATTATTGACATCAGTATTGACCAGGGCGGTTGTTTTGAAACTTCTCATATCACTTCGCATGCAGACCCTACTTTCAAAAAATATGATGTGACACATTATTGTGTTCCCAATATTCCATCCAGAGTTTCGCGTACTGCTTCTTATGCTTTCTCCAATATCATCACGCCTATACTTTTGCATTGCGGTGAAGTGCAGGGTGTGAAAGGTTTAATTTATGAAGATGCGGGCTTTCGCAATGGAATTTATATGTACAAAGGTAACCTGACTAATGAACATATAGCCAAGATATTCTCGATGCGCAGCACAAATTTAGAGTTGCTGTTCGCAACAAACTTCTAAGTCTTATTTAGGAACAACAATTGTAGCGTAGGTAGTTCCGTATCCGGCAAATACACCTAATCCCCCTTCTACATTGGATTTCACTTTTACTTGCGTGGCAAATGGATTTCCGGAACCATCATTTTCCAGAGTATAGAAAAAGTTGTAGGTTTTATAATCTATTGTCGCCCATTTTAGAGTAACGGTATCTCCCTTCCAGAAAAATCCATATGTCTTCTCATCGTTTTTGGCATTCTCTGGCTGTCCTCTTTCCAAAGGCAAATCCAAGGTTAAACCTCTGAAAAGCTTATCATCATATACTGATTGTGACAATGGAGGGTAAAATGACTCGCTATTTCTTTTAGTCCAATAGCGAATAAAGTTTCCCAAAGTATCAGGTGTGGTAATGTTTACCAAAACAGTTACCAAGGAATCATTAGCAGGATTAGGATGAGGGCGTGTGCTCAATCCATTTACAGGCCTCGTTTTCGGAATGGAAGTAGTAGCTGTTATGAAACGCAGGCCCGATTTGATACTCAGACTGTAAGTATGATTTTCCTTACCATAAAAGTTACACGTTCCGTTGAAGAAATAGTTTACAACGTCCGGCACAGAATATACGCAAATATTCGGAACACTATTGCTGTCAAAAGCAATGATACCAATACCTTTGAGCAAATCAGCTTTCACTGAATCAGGGAAAGGCAAATCGCGCAGACAATACTCCACGAGCTGCACACTATCTCCGGCTGTAACATCTTTCACCCACACCTCCGCATTATGCTCAAAAAAACTTCCGAGATCATTGATGTTCAAATCACCAAATACTTTAGTGGTTCTGGTCAGCAAAATTAATGGTGGCGTATTCAACTCTATATTGCCATCTACCACCAGCTTGATAGTTGGGTCAGGTAGATTACCAGTAATTTCTTTGGTGCAACTGTTGCCTGCCAATAATGTAAAACCTGCAATGATAGTGAGTTTGATTGCTGATATTATTTGGTTGCTCGTTTTCATATCAATCAAAATTTAAAGTTCCATGTTAGTGATGGTAAAATAGGAAAGAGAGAAGACTGCTTCAATACAGCGCGCTGATTGCCCTTACTCGGATCGCCATTTATACTCAAATATACGAAGTATGGGTTCTGCCTGTTGTATACATTGTATACCGACAATGTGATGTCAGAATAGAATTTTGTTTTGGGCATAATATAAGTAACCCCAAAATCAAGTCTGTGATATGCAGGCAATCTCCAACTGTTTCTATCTGCCCACTCATAATGGATATTGCCTCCCACATAATAAATAGCCGAAGGCAAAGTAGTGGTGTTGCCTGAGGCATAAACAAATGTAGAACTCACTCTCCAACGCTTGGTAATATCCCACATGAGCACAATGTTTAAATCATGTCTTCGGTCAAATTTAGAAGGGAATCTTTTTCCATTATCAATACCCGGAAAAACCCTATTGCTCCATGCAAGGGTATAACCAATCCATCCTGTCCATTTACCACGGGCCTTTTTTACAAAAAACTCTGAGCCGTATGCTCTTCCTTTCCCGAAAGTATATAAGTCTTCTACATCGTAATTGATATCAGGCACAGCACTTTGTCCAATCTCGATTTGATTGTACATATCCTTGTAATATGCTTCGATAGATGTTTCTATCATATCGCTTTTGAAATTCTGATAGACTCCCAATGAATACTGCAATCCTGTTTGCGGTTTTACTCTAGGGGAACTCGGCACCCATAAATCTATTGGTAGTGTAGTATTGGAAGTAGGAACCAGATGTACATATTGGCGGGTCATGTGAAAACCTGCTTTGATAGAAGTAGCCTTTGCCACCTGAAATCGCATTCCTATTCGGGGCTCAATTCCAAAATATGTTTTTACATTTTGATCCAGAGCATACTGAACCGTATCCTTTACTGTGCCATTCTCATCAAACTCAATTTTTTTGTAAGGCCCTACCAGATTATACATAGAAGCTCTTAGACCCACATTTACTTTAAACCA
>CANHIG010000143.1 GCA_947461105.1 Bacteroidota bacterium
ACAACAGAAAATATTGTAGATAATGGATTCATGAATTCTATATGCATGGCTTCGAAATATTCATGCATTTTGAAACTTGTGCCCATAGGATCTACTGCTTTCACAAAGCCTGAGAATATGAAAAGTGAGCCAACAAAGTTTTGAAGAAAACAGATGAAAAGGCTCTCTGTTCTTGCAAATAAATATCTCAGAAGGGTAAGTATCAGAGCGGCAATTCCAATGTAAGTGAAAATAGTATAGAAAGTCATCGTTTATGTGTTTTGTTCATTTAATTTAATCAAAGCGAAAATGGAATAGTTTACAATATCCTGATATCCTGCATCAATACCTTCAGATATGAGTGTTTTGCCTTTATTATCTTCAATTTGTCTTATTCTAAGTAATTTCATTAAAATCAAATCGGTGAAACTGCTGATTCTCATATCTCGCCATGCTTCGCCATAATCATGGTTTTTGGCAAGCATCAACTCTTTTATTTTCTGAGATTCGCCATCAAATAAAGTCAAAGCTTCGGTCTCTGATAGCTCAACTGAAGAATTGTTTTTTGATGAAAATTGAATCAATCCAATGATTGCATAGTTCACGAGTCCAATAAATTCAGACTCAATGCCTTCATTTACTTTTTGATCCTGATTTTCCTCTATTGTTCTGATGCGCTGAGCTTTTATAAATAGCTGATCTGTAAGCGATGAGGTGCGAAGCACGCGCCATGATGTTCCATAGTCCTTTGTTTTTTTCTGAAAAACATCACGGCATTTTTGAAGTTGCTGCTGGTATTGTTGGATTGTTTTCTCTATGTTCATATAATGATTGATAAAATTAATCTTCTTGACCAATTAGTATAAAGATTTTGTATTTTTTTGAAGACTAATTAATTTACAGATACAATTCCCGATGAAAATGGAAATAAAATATGGGGATAAAGCTCTTGCGCTGAATGAACCAAAAGTTATGGGCATTCTGAACTATAACCCGGATTCATTTTATGATGGAGGGAAATACAGTTCTCAAACAGAAGCTATCAGACAAATTGAACTCATGATTCGTGAAGGCGCTTCTATTATTGACATTGGTGGCATGTCTTCAAAACCTGGAGCAGAGATTATTTCATCAGAAGAGGAGCTGAAAAGAATACTTCCGCTTCTCAAAGAAGCCTTAGCACTTTTTCCTGATGCATTTTTTTCCATTGATACCATTCATGCTGAAACGGCAATAAAGTGTTTAGATGAAGGGGTTCAACTGATTAATGATATCAGTGGTGGCTCATATGACTCTAAAATGTTTGATGTTATAGCCCGGTATAAGGTTCCGTTTGTTATGATGCACATGCGGGGAACTCCGGAAAAAATGCAATCACTCACTAGTTACAATGATATCATAGCAGAAATGAAATCCTATTTTGAGCAAAAAATGGAAGCATGTGAAAGATATGGCATTGAAGATGTAATCATAGATCCGGGATTTGGATTTGCAAAAACGATGCAACAGAATTTTTTTATATTAAAGCATCTGAGCGCGTTTAGCTATTTTCAAAAACCGATTTTAGCAGGATTATCCAGGAAGTCTATGATATACAAGACACTAGGGAATACTGCTGAAGAGGCTCTTAATGGTACAACATCGCTTAATATGGTAGCATTACTGAATGGGGCAAAAATTTTGAGGGTGCACGATGTAAAAGCAGCAACTGAAACAGTAAAACTATTCAGTGCTTACCAACAAGCATAGCTATTTATTCTGCAATAAAGTGAGGATTCAGCAGCGACTCTTTGTTATATAGTAGGGGAGCTTTTGATTTAATGTTATAAACTTCTTTTCCTGAAAATTTTATTATCGCATGGCCTGCTGCAATATCCCACTCCATGGTGTTGCCATAGCGAGGATATACATCGGCACTTCCATCGGCTATCATACAAAGCTTGAGCGAGCTTCCCATTTCAACAAGTTCTACCTGCTTTCCTTCTCGCATTAAACGCTTAATAAAAGTTTTGACCTCAATGGATTGATGGGAGCGACTACAAACAACTTTTACTTTATCTAAACTCGTGTAGTTTTGTGATGCAGCAATCTTTTCCCAAGCTCCGCTTCTTTTTAAAAATGAGCCTTTCCCTTTTTCGCCATAATACATCAAATTCAATTCAGGCGCATATATTAAACCAAAAATTGGTTCGCCTTCTTCAATTAAAGCTATGTTTACAGTGAATTCTCCGTTTTTATTGATAAACTCCTTTGTGCCATCCAGTGGATCCACTAAGAAGCATCGCTTCCAATGCCTTCGATCTTGAAAATCTTTCTGTTGAGTCTCTTCTGTGATAACAGGAATATCAGGAAAGTTGGAATTTAAAAATGATTCTATGAAGTCATTGGAACTCTGATCGGCAATGGTAACTGGGCTTTTATCCGTTTTGTAGTTAATATTGGGATCCAGTTTATAATGTTCCATAATAATTTTCCCCGCCTCAATAGCGCAGGGTTCTATGATTTCAATCATTTGGCGAAAAGGGGTTTAGTAAGAAAAATGCAATTTTCGGTGTATCTAAAGTATAAAATTAACGTAAAAACACTGAAGCAAAGCTAAAAACGGACACATGAAGAGTAATAGAATCCTTTTAATAGACGATAATCCTGGCGATGCTAGGCTTACTCAAGAAGTACTAAAGGAATCTAACTTAGACAAGAAGTTAGTTATCGATATTATTTCTGATAGCGAAGAGGCAGAGAATTTCATTACAAATGAACTGAATTCATCTTCAGATAGAATACCTGATATCATTATACTGGATTTAAATTTGCCTAAAAAGAATGGGATTGAGTTGCTGAAATTGCTTAAGAGTACAGAGCATACTAAGTATATACCCGTAATAATCATGACCACCTCAGATGCTGAATTTGATTTGCAAAGCGCCTATTCAAATCATGCAAATGCATATATTGTGAAGCCACCAGATTTCGAGTCACTCGTAAAAGTAATGAACAGTATTTCCAGTTTCTGGTTTGAGTCTGTATTATTACTTAGTAAAATTTAAACATGGAAAACCAATTGAAAGTATTACTCATTGAAGATAATGATGGCGATGCCTTTTCAATGAAGTTTTATTTAGAAGATTCTGTTACTTATAAGTTTGATATAGTTCATGCAAAAACAATGGAAGTGGCATTTGAAAAAATGATCGTATCCAAGTTTGATATTATTTTGGTGGATTTGAATCTTTCTGACAGCGATGGCGTGGAGAGTATTAGAAAGTTTATCGAAAAATTCCCAGGAAGCTTAGTTGTTGTTCTTACCGGATTGATTGATGAGAAAGTAGGGTTTGAAGCAGTAAAGTATGGTGCTCAGGATTTTTTGGTGAAAGGTAAATTTGATTCCAAACTATTGATTTCATCAGTTGTTTTCTCTTATGAAAGGTTTAATCTGAATAAGAAACTAGCAAAAGTTTCTTCGGAATTAAATGATGGGCAAACCAGATTTGAGAATCTTCAAAAGCTTGCTAATATTGGTTATTACGAGTACAACTTTATAACAAAAAAGCTTTTTGTTTCACAACATGTAGCAGAAACACTCGGTCTTGGAGAATCCAAAGATATTCCTTTGGATGAGGCGCTTACTCAATTTATAAATCACAATTCCTATGAATCAATTTTGGCGCAAGTGAATAGTGGCATCACAGAAGGAGAGGGCGAGTATGATAATAAATTATTGCAACGAACCATTCACTTCAAATGGAAGATGATTGATGGTGTATTCACTGCTGTTGCTTTTTACTAAAGGTCTAAAGTGATGTGATTTGGGTTGAATAGGTAGGTATCTGTAGGTACATTTCTATTGGTATAATCAGCTCCAAAATAAATATGATTAAGCCCTTTGGGAAGAGAAGGGTAGTAGCCAACACTAATTTCAATTAAATCCATTCCTACCGATGCATTTCTCAGCCTCAGTCCAAAACCTAAGAGCTGTGTTGTTTCTACAGCCTTAAACGGTTTTAGTGCATATTTACTTACCAATCCAATATTGGCAAAAATAAATACGCTAGAGCTGAATCCCAATACTTTAAAATCAGCAATAAAATTCTCTTCAATTCTTAGGACAAGAGAGTGATTTCCTCTGTATGATGCAGTGTTTAATTCGTTAAAGCCTAGCTTCCCATTTAGGTTAATTTCCCTGCCACTAGGTCTTGAAAAAGACATTATAGTTTGCAGTTTTATTACCTCTCTGAAAAAGGCTCTACCGATTTTATACTTATCCGTAAAGTAATTGGCTCTTATCCGCCAGGAGATTTGGTCGTAATACCCTTTAGTAACGTATGCTCCATAGGTGGAGTTTATATTAAGAAAGCCTGCTTTTTTGGGGAGTGGTAAACCATAATTAAAATAAGCTCCGGAGTAAAACCGATTATCAAATTCTTCATCACCAAGTGTTCCTCCTATAAGGGCAAGACTCAATCCTTTAGGGAAATATTCTTTGACTCCTAAAAAATATACGTTTTCATCTACATGAAAATCCCAATGTGAAATTCCAATGCTGAAAATGGAAGAATAACTATTGAGAAAGACATCGGCATAGTTTGGGCTTCTTACAAATGGCCTGTTGAGATAATCTTTTCTTGTAAAATGAAATCCTAAGAGAAATCTTGCATGCTCATTAAATTTTAGTGTTGATTTATTCAGTGGAAAAGAGGTGGAAATCCAATAATCATGGGATAGATATTTTATACTTCCACTTGGCACATTATTTCTGTTATTCACATCTCCAAAAGAACTTTTGGTATCATTCATTAAAAAAGATGCATTAAAGGCCCATTTTGCTTTTGAAGAAAAATAAGATCTATAGGATGAGAGTTGGTATGTTTGCTGGAAAGGAGAGTAATTGACATCTGCTCTTAAATCTATCCTGGAGCGCTTTATGTTTCTGTACCTATATGACCCTGAGATAGAGTATAAATTTGATTTATTGTAGTTTAAATTCACATACACTTTGAGTTCTTGAGGTATCCCGAAAAGGTTGCCAAATCTAAAACCTACTCTCAATCTGCTTACTTCTACAGATGATTCGATACCAAAACTCCATCTATCCTGGACAATTATGTATACATCTACTTGTTCGTCTCCTACATCTTTTATTATTATCCTAACATCTTTAAAATATCTGTCTTGCCAAAGTTGCTTTTCAGTATCATAGACTAATTGGTGATTGAGTATATCTCCTTCCTTAAAAAACACATCCATTTTTACCACCCATTCTCTGGTACTCACTTGCATTTTGTTAGCCACTTTCTG
>CANHIG010000144.1 GCA_947461105.1 Bacteroidota bacterium
GTCTCTATTTCTTTCTGAGAAAGACAGTTAGTTGCATTCCAGCGCCCGTCTTCTTCATATACCAGCGAAGCAAGGGATGCAAAAATGATGGAATATGATAAATAGAACAAACCTGAATTTCATTAAAAGCAATTTCATAATTCAGCTTCTTAGCTAACTCCTGAAATGATTTTAGTGTAAACTCAAACAAATGAAATGGCTCATGCATAGGACTTAGATTGGTTGTATAATTTGTACCAATCAATTTGAAAATAAATTGAAAAATTTCGGAATCAGCCAATCAGATGAAGGCACTTCGATATGAATGAAACCGCCAGGCTTTAGCCATTTCATGGCTCGTTTTATACTACCACTCGGATTATATAAATGTTCTAATACTGCTCCAAAAATGATAAAGTCAAATGTGTTTTCCGCATAATTCAACTCCTCCAACATCCCTAATTTCAGACGCTCCGAATCAAGGTTCATCTTCTCCAGTGCCTTATCTCTAAAGGTGGTTGATGGTTCCAAACTATAAGCATCAAATTCTGACCTGTTCAGAGCAACCATACATTTTCCAATTCCTGCACCCACATCCAATGCTTTAATACCTGGCTGAAAGTTGATGAGCCTCTTTGCTATGTCGATTTGATAAGAGAAATAATTCTTATCTACTGTAAAGTATTTTTTGGTCCAGTAGTTTTTTGGAAGAATGCCGTAATGGTCTTGTATATCATATGGCACCGGTTGCGGATTTCAATATATCAAAGAGCAATTGCTGCATTGCTGAACAGTAGTAGTTATTCCTGTTTTTGATTTTGGTCTGTATCCCTGAGATTTAATTAATCTTTGTCCAAGAATATAGTTTTGTGAAGATAGACTACCACACATCACACATGAATCAATTTCCGTAAATGTATATCTGTATTGCTGAATAAGTTTTTATTGTATTGTGCTAAAATGTATCATTGTCTGCTGTTGTAAATTTCATCTTTTCTAAAGGGATAACGCCAGAAAAATTAACTCCTCCCGCAGGATAAGAAACTGCCATTTTCTGTGCGCCCCTATCAATAAATTTTTGTTCTATCCAAACTCCTGTACTACAGTTAACACGTATGTGAGGCAAACCAATAAGAAATGAAAGCAACTTAAGTCGTTTGATAACATTTATAAATTTTTTATCAGTGCATTTCTCTATATCACCAACTAGTAAGAATTGTTCATTGAATTTTAACCAAACATTAACCCCTTCAATTTGAATTAAATAATTCTTTGCATAGGTTTTGTAATCGAAAAAGTCTTTTGAATGCTCTATAACTACACCATCATCACTGCATGAACTTTGAAAAGCTATGCTTTTTTTATAAAAAGAGAAAATAAAATTTCCCCACTTCTGATGTATTATTTCTGGTAATTTCAATAACCTTTTCACTCTTTGCCAGGGCATACATTTTACCCGAATCAGATAAGCATGCATATCATCAAAATGAATCCAATCCAGTTTTTTTGTGAAGCCAGGGTATGAGTTTTGATTTGGGAAACCAAATACTAAATGAACTCCGGTTTCTCTGCAATAATCATAAGTCATTTTCGCTAAGGCCGTAAAAAGTCCTTTGCCGGTATGCTTGCTATGTGTCATAGTATCACCTGATTGTGCTACTAAATATTTCACACCATTATAATTAACCATACAGGGAAACACGCCATAGAAAGCAGCAGGTTCGTTTTCTGATGAATAGGCAATAAAGCCGACATAGCATAACCCAAAAATGGAAGTGTCGAGTTTTTGCGCTAAAAATTCAGTAGTTATACTTTTACTAAAAGCATCTTGATATATATACTGCAAGTCGCCTAATAGTTTTTTTTCAATTCTCTTAAAAGTGTATGGTATCTGTTCCATTATTTGAAAGACGACTAAAACAATGTGCTAAAAAAGTGGACGGGAAAGCAAAACTTTTGATGCTGTCTAAATTATCAAATATAAGTTTCAATTTTACTCTAAGTATCTTAATGAGTTTAACGCGATTGGATTAATGACTTGAGAAATCTGTACGGCTTTAAAAGTATGTTGCCAATTTTATAATCTGGAGTTTCTTTCAGCATTTTTGTTTCGTAGAAAAGTAAATTGAATTCTCTGGCTAGAAGATTTGAATGCTTTTTATAAACGTACTCTTTAATCAAATCAATGTTTTTATTTGCTACTTGAAAGGTTCTTGACTGTTCATTGACACGCATTTCAAAAAAATCAATATCCAAATACAAAAGATTCCAGTGCTTAAAATAAGCATTTATCCAAAACTCCCAATCTTCCAATCCTATCTTACTTAAATTCTCATCATAAAAAAGTCCATTATCAAACAGTTTTCTGCTGATTAAAGCGCAAGTGTCAATTTGATTATATATGAAAGCATTTTTTATCGAAAATGGTTTTTGCATTTTTGCCCCACTTTTATTCCCAAAGTATTGAAAATTGCCGTATACTGCTCCATATCCATCCAGCTTTAAAATCTCACTCACTGATTTACTAAGTGCGGCTTTGCATATTTTATTATCCGCATCCAACGGCACAAAAAAATCAGCTTCTGATTGTTTGATAGCATTGTTCCTTGCAACACTGGGGCCGGCATTTTGCTGATGCAATATTCTAATTTGAGAGTTCCCTTCAAAATCTTTAAGCTTATCTATAGATTTTTCATCGGTAGAGCCATCATTAACAATCCAGATGTCAAAATTCTCATAGTCCTGATTGAATATGGAATCAATAGCTTCCTGTATCGTGCTTCCTGCATTGAAATATGGCACAATAAAAGATACCAATGGTTGTCTTTCGCCTGAAATCATTTTGCCTCCAAATATTTTTTCAAATAATCTTCTTCGATGATATCCAAAGCCATTTGTTTTTCATTTTCTGAAAACTGCTGTCGCCATTTTGTATTGTTATCATCAATAGCCTTGTGCTTGAGAAAGGATTTTATTTTAGCATCCATTCTTCCATTGAATTTGATATTATTAAGATTTCACTTAATTTTATAATGGTCTTGTTTAATTATTAAATTATTTGGCAACAAAAAGACAGCTGTGATAGTTGGCAGCAAAAACTGAATAATCAATCTTGACATGGAAGTCCTTATGTGCCAAGTTAATTCATTAATTGTAATTATATAAATACCAAGATAACAAATCAATAACCCAAGCAACATAAAATAAACCATCCTATGGTGTGCTGTTTTAAAACCATAAAAAAAAGGGGAAACGAGTATCGTTAAAAAGCCAGGAATAAAATTAGTCACAACTATAGCCTTAAAATATTCTAAGGTAATTATATATCTTGATCTTTCCATAAGAAAGCTTTTTATTTGAGTTAAAGAAACTTGTGCCATATCATTCTCAAACCCAAAATATATTTTGTACCAAGTAAGTAATGAAAAAACAAGTATAGATATCACAGCTACTAAAGTGAATTTGATGAACCTCTGATTTTTTATCGCATAGTAAACCCAGAAAGCAAAATTCAATCCAAGAAAAATCAAACCTTCGTTTTTAACCCAACAAGAAAAAACGAGAAAGAAAAGATATACATAGAATATTTCGTCCTTTTCGTTATTCAAATACTGAATAAGAAAAAGTATTGAAAAACTAAAGAATAAACCCTGTAAAATATCTGCATACTGTAAAGCTAATAACCATGAAAATTCTGGCATGCTAAACAAAAAAGTTCCACTAAACAAGAGCATAATCAGATTATTACGCAACTTGGCAATTTCAGTCAAAAGAATTAAAACAGAAATGCCAATCAAGTTATTAACCAAGAAGGCATAAGTCAAATCGAAATAATCTGAAAAATAATTGAGTAACGCTACCGTTGAAGAAAGTAGCAATGGATAGTCGGGATGGGCAGTGGATTTCATATTTTCTAACCCCCATCCTGCCCATAGAAATCGTGAGTGCATATTCCAAATTGCTTTTGAGTCCCACCCCCCGCCCCAGCTTGATTTTTGCCACATTAACATTATGAAACATAATAATAAGAGCAATTGGACAGTCGTTAATCTGTCACTTAAAAATCGTTTCATTTGAATATAGTATGTATCTGCTGACTTCCTAATCAAGAACAAGGATAATGGTATTATGAAAATCTGAATTGTTTGAAACAGCATGTGGTTTCCTGAGCTTACTACTGCAATAAAAAATAAAAGACTTGATAAACATGCAGCAAGCCAAAAAGCTATTAAGTGTTTTAACAGGAAAGATTTTGATAGATTAGATAAGTCAAGCAAATAGTTAGATATCGGCCAGTATAACAAGACTAAAATTATAAAAATGAAAGCTGTAATCATTGTGCTGAGAAGATGTAATAATTTTTGATTCTGGCACAATACACAAGTGGTCTTTGGATTTTTCCCTTAATTTCATCGACTTTGCAAGCTACTAAAGAGTCATTCTCACCGTAGAAAATAAGATTTTGCCCAATTTCTATGGATGTACCTTCACGAAAAATCCAACAGGCTCTGGGAGCTAAAACAGATTGAATTTCTAGCTTAATTGATCCAGTATATGCCCTATTTCCTTGAGGTAAAACAAAAAAAACTGAGCTGGATATACCTGCTTCATTAAATTTTGAAATAAGGCTGACTTCTGAATTATACTTTTCTATGTTGTTGCTTCGATGCATAATTGTTATATAAAAAAATAATATAAAGAGCGAAAAGATCAAAAATGTATTCAATAACTTCATTTTGTTATTTAATAATTTATATCTGCCCGGTAGATCCATCATCGACTATCCAAACATCAAAGTTTTCATAATCCTGACTAAATATTGAATCAACTGTTTCTTGAATGGTGTTATCAGCATTATAATAAGGAACTATAAAAGATACAAGTGGTTGATTGCTGTTCTTGATGCTCATGCGCTCGTTGTTCAATTGAGTAATTTATTTCCTATTAATGACGTGATTGATATACTCCGAAAAAACTCTTGCTCCTTTATAATTTAAATGTCCTAAATCGCTGTAATAGGAATCGGGCAATTCAAAAACAGCTTTATTTACTTATGTATAAATATTGCTTGCGACTCCAGCTCAAACTTTTTGAAAGTACTGTTTAACGGAAAACCGCTAAAAACATTTTTGCATTTTGCACTTTCATCGTTTAATGAATCTGTTATCCTCGGTGTATTCAGACTATATTCCAGTTGGGGATAGAAGTATTTGTATATCACCAA
>CANHIG010000145.1 GCA_947461105.1 Bacteroidota bacterium
TCGCGTTTTCCCAATCAGCAGTTTTTCGGGCGAGTTCTTCCGCAAACTTTTTTACATCTTCTTTTACATAAGGATTTTTAGTAGCTTTCTGATATGAGTCAGCCATAGATAGCATAGTTTGGAAGAAATGAGAATGCATTTCATCAATACTCATCTCATTAGTCCATAAATCAATTTTCAGTGTTTCTTTTTGAAGCGCATCCCATATTGAAATCATAATGGACTTGCAATCGCGCAATTCTTTATTTTGGGTATCTGTAGCCTGCCATTTGATGTCAAGAGGAATATTTTCCTTGCTAAGACTTATTTTGAATCGAATTTCTGATTGTTTTTCTGTCATTTTCTATGCGTTTATTGTCTTTTTCCAGCCTTTCACAATAGTAATAAATTCTTCCTGCAAATCGTAGCTGTTGTTTTGCTCATACCAACCGTGAATCATGCGTACTTTGTCTCCAAACGACATGCTGGTGTCGTTTTTCTTTTCCTCCACTATTTTTTGAATCGAAGCAGGGCGAGGTCCCCAATTCGAAATTTCTTCTAAAGAATCTGCCTTTAGTACGACTAATTTAGGAATCGACTTACCTCCATTTGTCAGATAGTTATCCATTACTTCTGCATTACTATCTCTTAGGAGAATTTTAAAATCAACATTTGGCGAGCAGCTTGCAATAAGAAAAAGTCCCGGAACTATCTGCGAAGCATCGCCACACCAAGGCTCAGTAATACAAACCCATATTTGTTTGACTTTAGTTTGCTGCATCTCATTGTATAGTTTGGAGTCTATATTGAGTGTGGTTGCAATCTTCTCCATGCGACCAAGGTTATCCTTAGTGTATTGCAACATCTTTTCATCCTGATAAATTTTTGGACGGTCTGGATTTGAAATGATGTCTTTGGTTAGCTCAATATACTGAGAATAGCTTAATCCGTTCTTAGACAGGATTTCGTGGGTTATTGTATTATTCATGCATATGAAACAGAGTTGCGAAATTATTGTTTATGGAACTTGGTTATAGCGTCCATCTTTCGTTGAGATAGCTTAAAGCAAAGTGTGCAGTCAAGTCAAATTGAACAGGAACAATACTCACATAACCATTTGCCAGAGCCCATTCATCCGTATCTTCTCCTTGGTCATGATTTACAAATTTTCCGGTAAGCCAATAGTAGTTTCTACCAAAGGGGTCTTGTCTTTCCATATACTCTTCTTCCCATTTTGCTACGGCTTGTCTACATACTTTTTTGCCTTTGATTTCTGATTCTTTAAGGTCAGGTATGTTTACATTCAGTAGGGTAGAAGTAGGAATTCCTTTGGCTATAATTTCCTGACAGATTTGTTTTGCTATAGATATACATGCAGAGAAGTCTGCATCCATTCTGTAATTGAGTAATGAAAATCCCACAGCCGGAATTCCCTCTAAAGCAGCTTCCATTGCTGCTGACATGGTACCAGAGTATATAATGTTTATTGATGAATTGGATCCGTGATTGATACCCGAAACACAAAGGTCTGGTTTGCGATGTAAAATTTTATCTACCGCAATTTTCACACAATCAGCAGGTGTGCCGCTGCACTGATAAGTGGGTATTTCTCCAAAAAGTTTCAGCTTGTCAATTCTAAGTGGTTTGTTAATAGTAATGGCATGTCCCATTCCTGATTGTGGTGAATCAGGTGCAACAACTATCACATCACCTAAATCTTTTACGGCCTCTACCAGCGCTTTTATTCCCGGTGCCGTTACGCCATCATCATTTACAACTAATATCAGTGGTTTTGACATATTTTCAATTTTCAATTTTTGATAAACAAATTGCTAAGCTATCCTGCCAATGAGGTATTTCGATGGCAAGAGTTTGCTTTAATTTTTTACAGTTAAGTACAGAATAGGATGGTCTTGTAGCGGGCGTAGGGTATTCAGAAGTATTAATCGGGTTTACCTGCACCGAAAGTTGTTTTATATTTTTAATTGCAATTGCAAAGTCATACCAAGACGCAACTCCACTATTGCTGAAATGGTAGATTCCTGCCAACTCAGCCAAGTTTTTATGAGTGATGAATTTTTTGATGCCCGTAGCTAAATCCGCTGCGTAGGTAGGACTTCCGATTTGGTCAGATACTATACCAAGCGAATCTCTGTCTTTTGCAAGTCGTAAAATTGTTTTTACAAAATTTGCCCCAAAGCTGGAGTAAAGCCATGAGGTACGAATGATAATGGCTTTGCAACCCGATGAAGTAATAGTATGTTCTCCGGCAAGTTTTGATTTACCGTAAACACTAAGAGGATTTGTTTTGTCTTTTTCTTTCAGTGGTTTTGAGGCACTGCCATCAAATACAAAATCTGTAGAAATATGAATCAAAAGAGCATCCCTTTCTTTACAAGCTGTCGCAATATTTTTTGCTCCGGTGTCATTTATTTCATAGCATTTTTGCGCTTCACTTTCTGCTTTATCTACTGCGGTGTAAGCAGCGCAATTGATGGCAACATCAATATTGTTCTCTCTGAAGAAATGATTTACAGCAACTTTGTTAGCAATATCCAATTGAGATTTGTTCAGCGCAAAAATCCGAAAGGAATCACTATTTAAAACTAACTGCAATTCCTGACCCAATTGCCCGTCAGCACCTGTAATTAGTATGTTCTTAGTTGCGCTCATGCTTAGCCTCTGAATTCAAAATTATAATCGGCATCGCTAAAGTTTGGATTCAGTTTATCTTTATCAGATATGATTGATTGGTCAGCTTTTATTTGCCAATCAATTCCAAGTGAAGGATCTAAAAGATTGATGCCTCTCTCGCTTTCTTTGTTGTATGTGTTGTTGCATTTATAGCTAAAAATAGTGCCGTCTTTCAACACCGAAAATCCGTGAGCAAAACCTTCAGGAATCAATAGCTGTTTTTTGTTTTCACCGGATAGTAATACTTCAAATTTCTTTCCGAATGTTGGTGAACCTTTTCTGATATCTACTACTACATCTAAAACTTCCCCTACTATAACACGAACCAATTTCGCCTGCGAATAAGGATTGAGTTGGTAGTGTAGCCCTCTTATTACACCGAAGTTCGACATGGATTCATTTTCCTGAATCCAGTCATAAGTGGCTTTGTATTGCAGCAGAATATCTTTGCGGAATGACTCCAAAAAATAGCCGCGGCTATCTGTAAATACTTTCGGCTCGATGATGATCAGTCCGGGAAATTCGGTTTCGTTTATTTTCATATCTTGCGATTATACAATGAAAATTGAAATTCGTTATCTTATTTAATTCACATTTATTGAACAATGGCAATTAGTTTTAAAGTTTTCACACAAAAAGATCCGGAATATTGGCTTAGTCTTATTTTGCGCTATAAAATTTTGCGCCACCCACTCGGACTTACTTATTCCAAAGACGACTTGGTAAAAGAAGATAAAGACTATCATCTTGGACTGTTTGATGGTGATAAATTATTGGCATGTCAAATACTGACATTCACAGATGGAGATAACGCAAAACTGAGACAGGTAGCTGTAGATGATGTTGTACAAGGCAAAGGTTTTGGTGCTCAATTACAGCAATTTGGTGAAAACCTTGCCAGAGAAAAAGGCTGTAAAAAGATGTATTGTCATGCTCGTAAAACAGCTGTAGCTTTTTATGAAAAAGCGGATTTTACAGTAAGAGGAGAGGAGTTTACAGAGGTGGGCATACCTCATTTTTATATGGAAAAGGAACTGTGATTTATCCTTCCAGAAACAGGGTGAAAGTAAATGTTCTTGAATACAATTTATCTATCACTCTGGAATATAAATAACCCTCAGTCGGTGAGTTAATATTGATGACGCCATGACTCATTTTAAATTCAGGTGACATAATAAAATAAGGGAAGTAAATCATTAAGCCCACTCCATACTCTGCGGCAATATCATATTTACCTACTTTCAGCAAAGTCTTATCTCTCACATTAGTATTTGAGGCCAAATCCACATCAAATCGCATTCCTGCCACTGCATATAGTCTGAAGTCTTTAATGGGTTCAGATTTAAAACGAATCAGTAATGGAAAATCGAGATAGATGGATTGAATTGTTTGCTTTACTACCGATTGTTTTTTTCTCAGCGTGGTATATTCTATGCTCTTGTCAGAAAAGGATAGCGTAGGAATAAACCTCAAATCAAAATACTTGTGAAACTGCCAGTTTGTAACGATTCCCAAATTAAAGCCCGGCCCTATTTTCGATTGAAATGATTTAATGGAATCGTTGGCTGGGGTGTATTTGTTTTTGATGATTTTATAATCGGCCACATTGCCTCCAAGAGCAATACCAAAGTAAATCTGTTTCCTACCAAGCTCATATAAATTGAACTGGGCATTTGCCAGAAATGGAAAGAGGAGCGTTATGAATATTACTTTTCGCATGTGTAAAAAGCGCATATACCAAGCGACAGCGGAATATATTGTGCGTTTTTAAAACCGGTTGAATTAAGAATGTTTAAAAAGTTTAGGTCTTCAGGGAAGGCACTAACAGATTCCTGTAAATAGGAATAGGCTCTTGGGTCTTTAGAGAAAAATTTACCTATCAGCGGTAAAATATTTTTGAAGTAAATCGAGAACAATTGCTTCATTGGAAACACAGTTGGTTTTCCTGGTTCTAGGATAGCGACTTTACCACCCGACTTCAGCACTCGGTGCATTTCAGTTAACCCTTTCTCCAGATTTTCAAAATTGCGAACCCCAAAGCCTACGGTAATTGCATCAAAATAATCGTTTTCAAATGGCATGTTTTCTGAATCTCCCTGTATAAACGAAATAATATCCGATGCATTGTGGTCAGTTGCTTTTTTTCTGCCAAATTCCATCATTTCATTAGACAAATCCAATCCAATTATTTTTGTTGGTTTTACAGAGAGTAGCTCCAATGCGAAATCACCAGTCCCTGTAGCCAAATCCAAAATCACTTTTGGGGATGATTTGCCTATAAAGCTTACCGCTTTCTTTCTCCAGATGATGTCAATTCCTAATGATAGCAATCTGTTTAGGAAATCATAACGATGTGCGATATTGTCAAACATCACTTTTACCTCTTCTTTTTTTGAGGCATCGGTATTGTTGTAGGGAGTTACAAGATTGTGATTCATAAGTTGTTGCAAAAGAAAGGTAAATGGCGAATGTTACAAA
>CANHIG010000146.1 GCA_947461105.1 Bacteroidota bacterium
ACATCATCTTCTATTACAATATCACCTTTTGAAACCCAAGGCTGTAATTTAATTAATTCATTCTTTGTGCTGCCGTGATCAGACGCTATCATGCTTACTTGCTGAGAAATCAGACAATTCTCTCCAATAAAAACCGAACCTCCGGCTGCACGAATATTATTTTGCTCACCGATGTATGTTCCATCCCCAATTTTAAGTTTCGGTTTACTGCTTGAAGAAGAATCGGATGCCACACAAAAAACGTTATAAGCCCCAATCAAAACATGATTGCCTAGCTCGATATCATCTGATGAAGAAAAAATAAAACTGTTGTTGATATTGATTTTGCTTTTAGCCGATTTAGCTCTGATTAGCAACACTTTTTTTTGCTCTACATAGTTTTCATACCATACAGAAAAGACATCTGCATTTTGCAGCAACTTTAGCAAGAAGCTTTTAAAGGAAATTATCATGCTCATGAATTATTTCTTTGTGCAATTGTTTTCCAAATCTGTTCCATCTTTGGGGCATATAATTCCACATTGTAAGTTTTGAGCAAAGTCTCATATTGCAAATCAGAAAGTTTTGACGCTTGTTCTGCATCATTTAATATTTCAAAACTCTTTTCAACAAAAGTACTTAGATGATTATACATAGGATACACTTCGCTGAATTTAGGATTAGCCATATTGCTGAAGTCCCAGAATATTTGGGGTATGCCAACTGATGTAACATCGAAGGAAGCAAAACCACCCGGCTGCCCGTAATAACCATGAAACCATACTAAATCTATTTCATCTTTAACAGCAGTTTGCTTCATGTCTTCCTGATGGCCTCTGAAAAAAACTTTCGCCTCCAATCCTAACCTTTTCACATAATTCATCATACCTTCTTCTTCCGGATTGCCGGAACCATATATGTGCAACTCTATATTTTCGACTCTATCAGTCAATAATTGAAGTGCATAAAAAAAGGGATCAAGCGGCTTATGAGTTGTCAAGCGGGTAAATATCCCGATTTTCTTTTTCCTATTTTGCCTGTATTTAAATACTCTTTCTTTCTGCTCAATTTTAATTGCCAAAGTTATATAGTGATGCTCATAATTTTTAAATCCATCCAACTCAGTTTTCAAGTCATCATCGAGAAAACCCGAACAAAAAAGATATTGCTTTTGCTTGTCATAATTCACATAAAGATTCTTGTTTTGATGTATCGAATTTAAAATATGAATCACCGATTTGTTCCAAATACTTTGCGTAATATATTTCTTAAGCCCAATGAAATTATTCTCCCCAATAAATGAAATGACATCGTATGAATCTAGAAAGAGCTTTAGTCGCCTGTCTTCATCCGGCAAAGGTTTTTTCATCACATGAAATTGCAATCGCTCTTTAATGGTAGGGTGAATTTTTGCGCTTAATTCATCGTAAAAATAAATGGTATCGCCTAATGCCTTATGCTTTTCAAAATAATAATCCTTCCAGCGTTTACTTTTATTCAGCGATTCGACTACCATAACACTCACATCAAAAACAGTTCTGTCAATTACTGCATCCAGTTCATACAAGAAACGTTCAGCTCCTGCCTGGTAAAATGTTTTGGTAACGAACAGTAATTTGATTTTTTTTCCAAGCATTATATTCCTCCTGTCAGATTATCATTCCCGCAGCTACTGTGTCATTAGTGCCTTCTTCTATTAAAATAAAGGAGCCTGTCACTCGGTTTCTCCTGTATGAATCATACAAAATTGGAGTTGTAGTGCGCAATTTTATTCGTGCAATGTCATTGGTATTTAATACACTTTCATTTTCCAAACGCGGCAATGTTTGAATGTCAATTTTATACACTAATTCCTTAACCATCGCTTTGCTCTCATTCGAAGTGTGACGAATGGTATATTTGGCACCTGCCTGAGTCGGGTTATTGCCCAACCAGCAAATCATAGCATCTATATCATGACCCACCTCAGGTCTGTTGTTTTTCCTCGCTATCATATCGCCTCGGCTCACATCTATGTCATCTTCCAATTCTATAGTGAGCGATTGTGGTGCAAAAGCTGTTTCTATACATTTGTCGGGGTTATAAATGGCTTTCACTTTTGAACTTAATCCGGATGGTAATACAGTAATTTCATCGCCTACTCTTAATATACCACTTGCCAATCTTCCTGCATAGCCCCTAAAATCATGTTGCTCTGTGCCGTGCGGCCTTATTACTGTTTGCACCGGAAACCTTGCATCCAGATGATTGTGGTCATTGGACACTTCCACACTCTCCAATGTATAAAGCAGTGTGCCACCCTGATACCAACCCATGTTTTCTGAACGATTCACCACATTATCGCCATTCAGTGCTGAAATAGGAATAAAATGAAAGTCCTTGATATCCAGTTTAGAAGCAAAATCTCTGTAAGCATTCACAATATCATCAAACACTTGCTGACTGTAATCCACCAAATCCATTTTGTTAACACACACCAGCACATGAGGAATCTGAAGCAATGATGCAATGAAACTATGCCGTTTGGTTTGTTCTATCACCCCCTTTCTGGCATCAATCAGAATCAGTGCCATATTTGCAGTAGAAGCACCAGTCACCATATTTCTGGTGTACTGAATATGCCCCGGAGTATCTGCTACTATAAACTTTCTTTTGGGTGTAGAAAAATATCGATAAGCCACATCAATGGTGATTCCCTGCTCTCGCTCATCTTTCAGTCCATCAGTAAGCAACGACAAATCAACATGATCAAGACCCTTTCGTTGACTGGTGTTCTCTAATGCCTTCAGTTGATCGTCAAATATGCTTTTGCTGTCATAAAGCAACCTTCCGATTAGAGTGCTTTTGCCTACATCTACACTACCTGCTGTAGTAAATCTTAATAAATCACTGCTATGATAATAGTTCACCATCCAATTAAAAATATCCTTCACGCTTTCTATCCTCCATCGAAGACTCTGAGCCCTGATCATCTGCCCTATTGCCTCGTTCTGCTTGGTCTGCAATAGCCACCTCCATTATAACTTCTTCCAAAGTTGTTGCTGTAGATGCTATAGCGCCTGATATAGTCAAATCACCAAGCGTTCTGAATCGTATAAACATTTCCTCTACATGCTCTCCCGGACGCAAAGTGAGTAAAGGCGAGTACGATAAAATAATATCGCCTCTCTTTACACAATCCCTCTGATGTGCAAAATAGAGTGAAGGCAATTCGATGTTTTCTTTTAAAATATATTGCCAGATATCCAGCTCTGTCCAGTTGCTGATAGGAAATACTCTGAAGTGTTCGCCAATTTGTTTCTTGCCATTAAAGAGATTCCAAAGCTCCGGTCTTTGATGCTTAGGATTCCATTGACCAAACTCATCTCGGTGTGAAAAAAATCTTTCTTTGGCTCTTGCTTTTTCTTCATCTCTTCTTGCACCACCCAAAGCTGCATCAAACTTATTGGCTTCTATGGTATCGAGCAGCGTTACTGACTGCGCTCTGTTTCTGCTGGCGTTAGGTCCGGTTTCCTCTGCCACCCTACCCTGATCTATACTATCCTGCACATAACCTACTACCAATCTTGCTCCCATTTTCTTAACCAGATTATCTCTGAAATCAAGTGTTTCCTGAAAGTTATGGCCTGTGTCTATATGCATCAAAGGAAAAGGAATTTTTGCAGGGGCAAATGCTTTTACCGCAAGATGTGTAACTACAATGGAATCTTTACCTCCTGAAAAAAGTATGCAAGGATTTTCAAACTGTGCAAATGCCTCACGAATTACATAAATGGATTCTGATTCTAATTCTTCTAAATGTGACAAACGGTATTTCAAAGCTGCAACTTGTTTTCAATTGCAATAAGGATTTTCTGAAGGCAGTCTTCTAAGGACGTTAGATGTGTTTGCACCGTAATGTCACCATTTACAGGAGCTTCAAAAGGGCTACTGATTCCGGTAAAATTTGAAATAAGATTTGCCCTAGCTTTTTCATATA
The DNA here is from genome assembly GCA_947461105.1 of Bacteroidota bacterium. GTDB lineage: Bacteria > Bacteroidota > Bacteroidia > Chitinophagales > LD1 > CALAYL01. The sequence continues at coordinate 3,959 of CANHIG010000146.1, forward strand.
GCCCTTTCACATCGCGTTGCTCACAAATTTCGAGCGGACAATCCACAAATACTTCAATAAAATCTTCGGTGCCAATTATTGCCTTGGCATTTTCTCTATCAGCAATAAAAGGAGAAATATAAGAGCTAATAACTACGGTGCCGCTATCCACCATCAGGTTGGCTATTTCCGCAACTCTTCTTATATTCTCTTTTCTACCTTGATCGCTAAAGTCCAAATCCTTATTGATACCCATTCTGGTATTATCGCCATCCAGAGTATAAGTGCTAACTCCTCTGCTATGCAATGCTGCTTCCAGGCCGTTTGCCAGTGTGGATTTTCCTGAACCTGACAATCCAGTGAACCAAACTACAAAAGATTGATGCCCCCTTTGCTTATTTCTATCGGCACGAACTATGCCAAACTTTTGAGAGTGAATATGCGCTCTAGTGGTATTCATCTTTATATGCTTTGCGCACGGGCAATCCAAAATTTACATTATACCAAACGCGCTCATGGAAAAAATACAATATCATTTTAGTAAGCACTTCCAAACCTCCGATTTTTACTCCGGTCATAGGGTTTCCGGTTATTATCCAGCCTAATATCATAGTATCAATGGTGCCGATAATTCGCCAGGTAATCGTTTTAGCAAAATGTCGCTTTATTGCAGGGTCTTTAGAATTGAATATTCGGTCAATTATCATTAGCCCCTTTTTGAATAAGAAAAGTTTTAATTGATGCAACAATAGAGTCCACCTGTTCCAGAGTTAATTCATAATAAAATGGCAGCCTCACCAAACAATCTGCAAAATGATCAGAATTTTTCATTTCCCTTCCATCGTGCTTGTCATGATAAAAAGGACTTTTGTGGAGGCTGAGATAATGAAAGACGCTGAAAATGTTGTTTTCCTTAAGATATGCTATAAGCCTGCTTCGCTCCTCAATATCTTTAGTAAGTATGTAAAACATGTGACCATTGTTTGTAGCATTTTCAGCTATTTCAGGCAACCTCAAACTGTGCTTCTC
>CANHIG010000147.1 GCA_947461105.1 Bacteroidota bacterium
GAACAAAATCATGCTTTCTATGACAACTATTTGGAGCTGGAATATGACTTATCAAAAGTGATGTTTATAGCCACAGCCAATTCATTAGCTTCTATTCAGCCAGCACTGCGCGACAGAATGGAAATCATTTCACTCGAAGGATATTCTGTAGAAGAGAAAGTACAGATTGGTAAAAAACATTTATTGCCAAAGCAAATAGCCAATCATGGATTGAAAGCTAAGGATGTTTCTATCAGCGATAAAGTGATGGAAAGCATAGTGGAGAAATACACCAAAGAATCAGGAGTGCGCGAGCTTGATAGAGTGCTGGCATCTGTGATGCGAAAAATTGCCAGGAAGATTGCAGCAGGAGAGGAGTATAATCCCAATCTGAAATTTGATGAGATAGAAGAAATCCTCGGGCCGGAGAAATTTGATAAAAGTATTTATACCGAAGAGCATTTGCCGGGAGTGGCAGTGGGCATGGCATGGACATCGGTTGGTGGTGATATACTGTTTATTGAATCAGCTATCACACATGGCAGCGGTCAACTTGTACTTACCGGCAGCCTTGGCGATGTGATGAAGGAATCAGCCACTACGGCTTATACTTATCTGAAATCACATGCTGAAGACTATAACATCAATCCGAAAATTTTCTCAAAGGTAAATGTGCATCTGCATTTTCCTGAAGGTGCTGTGCCTAAAGACGGGCCGAGTGCTGGAATAACCATTCTTACTGCGCTTACTTCGCTATTCACGCAGCGCAGAGTGAAACCGTTTTTAGCGATGAGTGGCGAAATAAGCCTGAGAGGAAGAGTGTTGCCGGTGGGGGGAATCAAAGAAAAAATTCTTGCAGCAAAACGCTCTGGAATTAAGGAAATAATCCTCTGTGAAAAAAACAGGCAAAACGTTCAGGAAGTAGATGAAGCTTATATCAAAAACCTGAAAATTCACTACATCAAAGAAATGATTGAAGTACTGGAAATTGCGCTGCAACCCAAAGCTGTGAAAGGGAGCATTGATTTTGAGATGTATTTGAAAAAGGAGGATTCGGCTAAGAGCTAAGTACTTTAACTATCGGTGTGCCCCACACACACTTCCCTTTGGCATGTGTCATCACGTGCCACTAATGTTAGAGTTTATTAATGTTCATGGGACACGAACCAAGGGAAATTGTTTACCGCATAGTGTTTTATTCTTTTAAAATGATCTTCCTCATTGCGGACTTAAGTTGTGCCGCTAGTTCTTTGAATTTATCCGGTTTATAGTACAACAAATTATCCATCTCAAAAGGGTCTACAGTTAAATCATATAGTTCGGTTTCGACTTCTTCCGCCTTTAATTTCAACTCCAATGTTTTTTTATTACCTGAGGAGATCCTGCTCATAAGTTCAGGATTTTTCATCCTGTATTTATTGCTGAAATCCAAGACTTTTTTGCTTGTATTTTTTTGCCATTCGATGTATTTATAGGTGGTTTCTTTTTGAGCACCATTTTCTATAGCAGTCACTTTCATTCTTATTGCATTATATGTCGGATGATCCATTATATACAAAGGCAAAAGCTTCATACTAAGATTAGGTTTATCGTATAAATGAAATTTGGACAAGCTTGGCCCGAGGTATTCCATTACGAACCTGTCTCTGAAATTCGTAATACTATCATTGTATAACAGAGGAACTAGGGAATAGCCTTCCACACTTTTGGGAATTTTTACACCGGCAATATCTAAAATGGTAGGCATCAGATCGAGGTTGGTTACCCATTCTTCCTTTTTTCCGGGTGTGGTTAGGTGTAAAGAATTTCCACCGATAATTAGCAGTGGAACCCGAATCGCTTCTTCATAAGGCGTGGCTTTATTCATCATCGCGTGTGCCCCTAACATATATCCGTTATCAGAAGTAAAAATCAACAATGTATGATCCCATTCTCCATTATCTTTTAATGTTTTAATTAAGTTACTAACCATATCATTTAAAGCATATAATGAACCCAAACGCTCATACCAATCTGCCTGCAAAAAACTTTTGATGGATTTAGGTAATTCTGCTTTGAAAATCAAGTTGTAAAAAGATCCCCCCTTTTCCATTTGGCTCACTCTTTTTTTCCATGTATCTCGCAGGAAAGATGATTTGTCTAATGGTATTTTATTTTCAGCGGCAGTTGCTAATTTGCCGGAGTCATTATTATAATTTGGTTTAATAGGAACAGACACCTGTGCCCAGCGCTCTTCCGCAATCTTTGCATACCTCGGCGCTGCCTGTAATGGATTATGTGGCGCAGTTGGCGCTAAGTATAGAAAGAACGGTTGCTTATCATCTTTCTCAGTATTTTGAATAAATGAAATGGCTTCGTTAGCTAACACATCGGTTGAATAATCTTCGGGCTTTAAACCATATTGTTTTGTTTGCTGATGTGCAACATTCCATATAGTATCGTTTTGGGCACTTCCCCCTTGCCAGTTTAAAACATTATAATCATATCCCTTATAATAAGAGGAATGGGTGAATACAAAACCATCTGTCCATCCATAAACCGGTTTTGCGTTTTCACTAATTCCATAACCATTTAAATACTTTCCTATAATGGCAGTTCGGTAACCTGATTTGTTTAAATAGGAAGGTAACGTATACGGTTCATTATGTTTAAAAGCACTCCAACCACCGTTTATTGATGCATTTCTATAAACACCATTAGTATGCGCATAACTGCCGGTTAAAGTTGCAGAACGACTTGGGCAGCATGTAGCCATAGGCGTGAATGAGTTGGTAAAATCTATTCCAATTGATTTTAATGAATCTATGATTGGTAAAACCTCAGGGAAATATGGAGGAGTATACATGGCATCTAAATCGTCAGCCAAAACAATTATCACATTAGGCTTTTGTTGGGCAAATGTTGCAATGCTTACAAGGTAGAGGTAAATGACTATGAAAGGTATTCGCATAGGAATGAAAGTATAGGCAAACAAAGTAATAATTATTTCGTAACCGAGTTTACCCAAGTGCAAGCATTGCCACTAACTTGTTTATAGGTCTGATAACTATCATCCTTATACTCTATTAATATGTTATGTTTTTTGGATTACAAATCATCAAAAGACTGTTATGTGAGCTTTCCCAACTCTAATATATTCAGAGGTTTTACTTATTTATGGCATTACAACAGACTGCAAGAAATGCTACTGTGTTACTAAACTCAATTCAGTTTTATAAAAACCAGCCTGCTGTTAATGCTACTAAAGTGAAGTAAGTTACTACTAAAACTGACTCGAAGGGCACAAAAGTATTCAAACCAAACCAATCGCCATTTACCAAACCAAAAATGACAATGCCAATTCAAACCAGCAGCATGCTGATAAATCCATATTGTTTTTTATCGAGCAGTGAAGTGAAAGCAAAAATAGTCAGCAGCAGAAAAATGCCGTTTGCGAGTGCCTCCGCTTTTGATATTTCTCCAAAACGGAAAAACATAAAGCAGACCAACAGAAACAGTATCTGGATGTATATAAAACAAAGCCTGACAAACCATTTACTGTAACCCGGATTGCATTTCTCTAAGTAGCTCATTTTTTGAATGGTTAAGAGCGGATATTTTTCTTCAACATCTGCAGTTCACCAGCCTGTAGGCATGAACCACAGCTTAAATTTATCGCTCCACTTTTTTGTATGAATCTACAGCCAGCGTATACCAGTGTTTATAATTCAAAATTAATGGATTCCATGACTGAGCAGGTCTGCACATGCCATAAACACAAGGCTCTGTATCCAGTTCCTTTTGATAGGTGCCAAACATAAGATCCCATACAATAAAAACAGCATTATAATTTTTATCCATGTATATATAGTTCATGGCGTGATGTAAACGGTTAGCCGAAGGAGTAACTATAATATATTCCAGCAAACCCATATTGCCAATATAACAAGTATGGTACCAAAACTGAGCGAACAGATGAACAGGTACTGCTACGCCTAAAACCTCTGCGGGAACTCCCATTAGTGCTACAGGGAAAATAGCTATGGATGTTAAATTTGTTATGTGGCTGATACTTTGACGAAGTGCGCAAGACAGATTAAATTCCTCGCTGCTGTGATGAACTACATGATGTCCCCAGAAAAAATTAACGCGGTGATTCAACCTGTAAGTCTAGTAGCCGATAAAATCCAAACTAACAAATGCGATAACTATGTCCACGCACTGCTTGCGCTAAACTACATTAGGTATAGATGAGATTCCATCCAGCTATACGAAACAATAGCAATAGTAAGACCAAGTGTTGCCTTAAAAATATTGGTAAAACCAGAGGCTACGCTGGCAATTGAATCTATGAGCGGTTGTTGTTCATTATGCTTACATCTTCCCCAAAACATTTCGATTAAAATGAGCACAAAGAAACCGGGCATGGCAATCAATAAAGCATTTCCGAATTGGTTCATAAAAAATATTTTAGCTACCACTTTCATTTATGTTGTCTAAAACAAATGTAGTTGTTTGATATTAATTATTGCTTTTTGACTTCTGGTATTTTCACTGAACTATCTTTAAGTTTCAAGATGCAAAGTTAAATTAGTGTGGTCATATTATAATTAAGTGTTCGAAAGACTATGGTTAAATGACCAATAATAGCTAAAAAGGAATTTTCAATGTTGCCAGCTTATATATTTTTATTTTGTAAAGTATATGATTTATATTCGTGTCGTTTAGGAATACGCTAAGGCATTAAAAACCTACTTGATTTAGTATAACTCACTCATTATTAATAGTATGAGTTTTGGTTAATAGATCGTTTGGCGTTATTTTCCTATCAGAAATTCATCTATTTTCTTTATTTCTAAAACTTTTTTTGGATATGTATTGTGTTTTTTCGGTAATAAGATTAGTTTTGCCGTCCCAAAAATAGAGTTAATGCCTACTATACAACAACTAGTAAGAAAATCAAGAGAAGTAATTAAGGCCAAATCTAAAAGCCGTGCTTTAGATTC
>CANHIG010000148.1 GCA_947461105.1 Bacteroidota bacterium
GATTGGTTGATAAAGGTAAAGCAAAGCAGTTGGCATTGATTGCTGTAGCCAACAAACTCTTAAAACAAGCATTTGCGTTAGCAACAAAAGGAGAATTTTATAAAACAGAAATTATTTAATAATAAATTTGGATTTAAACACAGTTCATTGCGAGGCTCTGCGAAGCAATCTCCTAACTCGACTGAGATTGCTTAACCCGAAGACTCCTTTTCAAAGAATCAAAGACCCAATAAATCCACATCTTTACTTTTCACCTTAATGTATATATTTGTCTTATGACCATAAAAATCAAAAACACTTCCACCAATCCATTGCCTGAATATCAGACAGCAGGTGCTGCGGGAATGGATGTTCGCGCTAACCTCGATGAGGATTTACACATTGCCCCGGGCACTACCGATGTAGTTCCTACAGGACTTTTTCTGGAAATACCCGAAGGCTATGAAGCGCAACTCAGACCCAGAAGCGGATTGGCGCTTAACTACGGAATAACTTTACCTAATGCCCCTGCTACTATTGACAGCGATTACAGAGGTGAACTCAAGGTGATTTTGCATAACTTTTCTCAGCTGCCTTTTATAGTGAAACATGGCGACCGAATCGCCCAAATGGTAATTGCCAAACATGAACGCGCTGAATGGCAACTCACCGATTCACTATCAGATTCTGATAGAAACGAAGGCGGATTCGGACATACAGGAAGAAATTAAAATCAATCAAAATCTAATTCAGAAAAGATGAATATCATTATTCCAATGGCAGGATGGGGCACACGTCTTCGCCCACACACCCTCACTATTCCAAAACCGATGTTGCCTGTGGCGGGCAAACCGATTGTGCAACGATTGGTAGAGGATTTAATAAAAAGCGTAAGCGAAAAAGTTGAAAATATTGTTTTCATTATTCGCGAGGATTTCGGGAAAGCCATAGAAACCCAACTGCTCGAAATAGCGAAACAAAACAATGTAGCAGGCCACATCAGATATCAGGCTGAACCATTAGGCACAGCTCATGCCATACTGTGTGCCGGAGATTTTCTGAACACCAAAATAATTGTTGGCTTTGCTGACACACTTTTCAAAATGGATTTCAAAATAGATTCCAATAAAGAAGGAATTATTTTTGTGCAAAAAGTAGCCGATCCATCAGCCTTTGGTGTGGTGAAGCTGGATGCACAAGGTATCATTACCGACTTTATCGAAAAGCCAAAAGAGTTTGTTTCAGATTTGGCAATCATAGGCATCTATTATTTCCGTGATGGCAAACGACTACATGATGAACTGCAATATTTGATTGATAATGACCTGAAGGAAAAAGGCGAATATCAGCTCACCAACGCCATGGAAAATATGAAGCAAAAAGGACTGAAATTTGAAAAGGGAGAAGTGGTGGACTGGCTGGACTGCGGCAATAAAAACGCCACAGTAGCTACTAATCAAACCTATCTTTCTTATCTGAAAGGCACAGACCTCATTCATAAAAGCACCAAGCTCACAAACAGCACCATTATTGAACCTTGCTTTATAGACGAATCGGTAGTATTGGTAAATGTCGTTGTGGGTCCCTATGTATCCATCGGTAAAAACACTACAATCGAAAACAGCATAGTATCAAATTCAATAATCCAATCAAACACAACCATAAAAAATAAGTTAATTGCACAATCTATGGTTGGAAATAATGTTAGGTTAGTAGGTAAATTTGAAGACCTGAGTATAGGCGATTTCACAACTACCGAATAAATGACAAGACTTTCCAAACATATTTTAATACTGACACTGACAGCATTTTTGTTTGCTCCGGCTTTCGCACGAAAACCGAAGGACAAGAAAAAAAAATCGGGAGATAACCTCACTCAGGAGCAGATTGACAAAATAACTTCATTACAGCTAGATGCTGAAAAGGCTAAGCTGGTGGAAGACTTCGATGAAGCAGTTTCGAAATACAGAGAGCTGATTAACATAGACAAGAAAAACGCAAACGCTTACTACCAAATCGCAGTTATTGATTTTCAGAAAAATAAAATAGAAGATGCGCTTTTTGAGGTTGAAGAAGCTGTAAAGTATGATGAAAACAACAAATGGTATCTGGAACTTCTTTCAAAAACCTTGGTGAAATCAGGCAAAACAAAAGAAGCTATAAAATCCTATGAATCGCTGATTCAGAAAAACCCGTTGGATGCCGACAACTACTTTGATCTGGCATATCTCTATCTGCAATCCAATCTCCCGCTGAATGCTGTAAAGACCTACGATCAGTTTGAAAAAAATTATGGTGTAGAAGAAAGTGTCATCTTACAGAAAGAAAAAATCTACCTCAAACTCAACATGTTTGACAAGGCAGTGGATGAAATTCAAAAGCTCATTGATGCCTATCCGGATGATGTGGAGTACATCAACATGATGGCCGAGCTATACACGCTGAATGGCAAGAAAGATAAGGCAATTCCATTTTACCAAAAGATTTTGACCATAGACCCGGAAAACGCACAGGCGCTTTTATCCCTTGCTGATATAAATAGTGCAAAGGGCGATACCACTGCCCGCATTGAAGGTATGCGCAAAGTATTTGCCAATCCAAACATGAATATTGATGCAAAAATCAGAATGCTGTTTCCTTTCATTCAGTATTATGAAATCAGAAAAGAAAAAATAAAAGAAGCGCAGGATCTGAGCCAGATTTTGGTGCAGGCGCATCCCGACCAGTCTAAAGCTTATGCGATTAAAGGAGATGTGTTTTACATAGACCAGAAAGACGATACCGCTTTGGGGGCCTACTTAAAAGCGCTTCAATTACAGAAAGATATTTTCACCGTTTGGCAACAAGTATTTGCCATATATAGCAACAAAAGAGATTGGCAAAAACTGGAAGCTATGAGCACTGAGGCGTTGGAATACTTCCCTAATCAGGCTTTAGTATATCTCTACAAAGGCAATGCAGAATATCAATTAAAGCTGTATGAAAAAGCCCTTAAATCATTTACCAAGGGCGAGAAAATGAGTGGCGATAACAATTTTCTGAGAGCGCAGATTTGGGCAAGCATTGGCGATATTCACTATAATCTGAAACAGCACTTTCAATCAGACAGTGCTTTTGAACAATCGTTGAAATACAATCCTGACAACTCATACACTTTAAATAACTACAGCTACTATCTATCGCTTCGAAAAGCAAATCTGGAAAAGGCAAAACAGATGTCTGCCTACTCCAATAAAATAGAACCAGGCAACAGCTCTTTTGAAGATACTTATGCCTGGATTCTTTTTGAACTGGGCGATTTTAAAGAAGCAAAAATATGGCAGGAGAAGGCCCTGAAAAATGATACTGCAAACAGCACTTTGCTGGAACACTATGGTGATATACTCAGCAAATTGGGAGAATCGGAAAAGGCCTTAGAATATTGGAATAAAGCCAAAAAAGCCGGCTCTGAATCTACTTCGCTGGATAAAAAGATAGCCACGAAAAGCTATGTGGAATAAAACAATCATTTTTTCCGGAATACTGCTTTTGATGTCTTTTCCTTTTCAGTCATGCAAGGAATCTTCATCGAAAAAGAAAACATCCTCTGCAAAAATTAAACGAGCAGAACTGCCCGACAGCTCATGGAATAAACTATATAACTACTATCCTTCTTTTTCTATGAAGGCAAAAGTGGAATATGAAGATAAAATGTCCAGCTATTCCTTCATTGCAAACATCCGAATAGCCCACGACAGTTTGATTTGGGCTTCATTCACTGGGCCGTTTGGAGTAGAAGTAGCGCGACTGCTTGTAGACCGCGACTCAGTAAAAATATGGAATAAACTAAATGGAGAAAAATCGGTGCGCACGATAGCCTATTTGAACAAATACCTGCCTTTCAATCCTGACTACTTTCTGCTTGAAGATTTCCTTCTTGCCAATCCGCTAAATATTTCCAGGCAATTTCCATCAAGAGAATCCGACTCTGCCTATACTACTTTCAGTCAGGATGATGTTACTCTTTTTATAAGCCACAAAGCTGATATGAAAAACTATACACTCTCAGGTCTTTTGTTGAAAGATAAGATGATGAAGCAGCAAATGGATGTTACTTTTGAAAGCTATAGAAATATTCAGGAAAAACTATTCAGCTGCCAGCGAACTATCAATATCAAACGAGGTGAGGAAACCATCAACATATCTGCCGACATTTACAAGTATGGCACCGCCTCGTCTCTGGAGTTTCCTTTCTGGTAAATTTCTTTTAACCGCATTGTTATGGGCTTCACTTTTTGCAGTGCCTTTCTCGCAGTCTTTTGCCCAAAGCGAAAATGAGATGGAACGCAAAAAAATCAAACTGCAATCTCAGGTAGCCAACCTTAAAAAAGAAATTGCAGAAATGGAACAGGCCATTCTTCAAACCTCTAAACAAAAAAAGCTTACCCAAAAACAGGTAGAGGCACTGAAGCAAAAAATCAAAAACAAAGAAGCTCAAATCGGGAATTATAAAAATGAGATAACTAATCTGGAAAAAGATATAAAAGCAACCGAAGGCGAAATAGTGGTGAAGGAAACACATGTCTCTGAACTCAAGGAAAAATATGCTTACATCATTCGGGAGAGATACCAGAATCTCGTTTCAGAAAAAACATCAGAACTCTTTTTACTCACTGAGGACAAAGCCTTCATCACTAATAATTACCTCAGAACCATTTCTAAATACCGTATCAGTCAGGCGAATGAAGTAAAGGGCAAAATCATAGAATTAGAAAACAAAAAAAGCCTGTTGGAAGAATCAAAAAAGCAAACTGTTGGGCAGCTGATTGAAGAAAACAAACTAAAGACTAAACTCGCGAAAGAGAAAGTAAATAAGGATCAGGAAATTGCATCGCTATCAGACAAGGAGAAAAACATAAAAGCACAAATAGAGGCTAAAAACAGAGCATACCAAAAGCTGAATGCCAGCATCCA
>CANHIG010000149.1 GCA_947461105.1 Bacteroidota bacterium
AATTTTATTTTAGTCCCATCCAGAGTGAGTGAGAAATCATTTTTATCAATCTGCGTTTTGCGTTCTCCGCCCACAGTGTACCACCATTCGGTACTGTCTATCACTACTTTGTAAACGTTATATTTTTCAGGATTCAGGTTGGCGCAAACTACTGCTGCACTTTTTAATGATATGCCCACTTCTGAAGCTTCGCCTCCTGTAATTACGGCTATGTTCTTTTTCATTTTAATGGTTTTCTGTCTTTGTCATGCTGACGAAGGAAGCATCTGTTTTAGATTCTTCGCTCCGAAGACTTCGCTCAGAATGACAAATTTTGGTATATAATATCTTCTTTCCCAAAATTAACGCTTTGCGTTTACGAAAATTATCTTTGCCCATCTTTGTTTAAACAGCTTCATTATGAAAACTACTTTATTGGACAGAATCGGATATTTGCATGAATTGGGGAAACAATTGCAAACTGATGCTGATTTCAAAACTCAGATTGCTACTGCCCATATCAGGAATCCGTTTTTCGTAAAGGAGTTTGTGGACCAAGCAGTGGATGGCATTGTGTATCAAATGCTGCAAAAAGACCTTTTACTGGAGTGGACAAGTCGCTATCCGCTATTGCAGAAAGACCGAACCACAAAAACTATTGGTATCATCATGGCGGGAAACATTCCTCTTGTTGGTTTTCATGATTTTCTGTGTGCCTATATTTCCGGCAATAATATCCGGATTAAGCTTTCTTCAAAAGATGAAACACTTTTCCCTGCTTTACTCGAAATCTTATTTCGTATTGATACTGAGGCTTCAAAAAGCATAAAACTCGTGATGAAGCTGGAGGGTTTTGATGCCGTGATAGCAACGGGTTCAAACACTTCCCACAATTATTTCGAATATTACTTCAGTAAATATCCGAGATTATTGAGGAAGAACAGAAACTCAGTGGCTGTGTTGAATGGCAATGAAACAGACGAAGAATTGAATCTGCTTGCAGATGATATTTTTATGTACTTCGGATTGGGATGCAGAAATGTTTCTTCATTAATGATTCCAAATGGGTATGATGTAACCAGACTTTTTCCTCATTTCGAAAATTACAACTGGTTTCATGACCATAACAAATACATGAATAATTACGATTATCAGCGTTCGATATTACTGCTCAACAGAACGGAACACCTTGCCGATGACAAAATCATGCTGCAACAAAGCGAACAAATTTCCGGTCCCATGTCTGTACTTTACTATTCGTATTACGAAAATCATGAAATGTTAAAGGCTAAACTCACTGAAAATAAAGATAAATTACAATGTGCTGTAATGCGCCATGAATTAGCACAGGCAATAGGTTTTAGCTCTTTTATTCACTTTGGTACAACCCAAAAACCAGGGCTCAATGATTATGCCGATCAGATAGATACATTATTATTTGTTTTGGAATTATAAAAATGATTACTTTTCACTAAACAACCACAAAAACATGAAAAACATACTTCTACCCTCAATGCTTCTTTTGAGTGCGTTTAGTTATGGTCAGAACACCTATGATATGGTGTATGGCGTACTTAGCACAAAATGCTCTAACTCCACATGCCATAGCAGCTCAAACCCTGTTGGAGGAAGGTTTGATGATACAAAGGCAAATGTATATGCTTCACTAATTAATGGAACTCCTGCAAATGCTATTGCGGCAGCGAAGGGAGATAAATTAGTTAAGATAAATCAACCTTACGAAAGTTATTTGCTTCGCAAATGTGGTGGTGCTTTGGATGCAGATATCAGTGTGAACACTGCAGCCGGAGAAGGTGATGCCATGAAAGATATTTCTGGAAGTGCGCTTAATGACAAAGAGGTAGAATATATCCGCCAGTGGATTATGAATGGGGCTAAACAAACAGGAAATACTGTTGATACAGTAATAATCAACAGATATTACAACAACCCTAACAAAGCAGCATTTTTAAATAAACCCCCAAAACCTGCAAACGGAAGACAGGTTAGATTTGGCCCTGTGTTTTTGCCTGAAGCAGGCTCCCCTAATACAGAGCGCGAGTACTTATTAAAGTATCATATGGATTTGGGAGATAATATAGAAGTGACCGAAGCAAACGGATATATGAATGCGCAATCGCATCATTTTCTTTTATTTAAATTTCAAGACTCTGCTTCCGCAGCAGCTCAACCAAACGGAATCAGAATAGTAAGCCTTACAGGCGGAACTACATCTTTTGATGGCAACAAAGATTTGACAGGTGCTTGGCAAGATGATGCTGATATCGTATTACCACAAGGAACAGCTATGTTTTGGGATAGAAATACCTATTTAGATTTGAATTATCATGTAAAAAATTACAATGCTCCTTCAGTAATGCCTTGCGATTTTTATTTAAACATGGTATATAAACCAAGGCCTGTAAACACTTCTACAGTAGAAATGAAAAGTGCTTTGATTAATAACGCAACTCTTTTCTTGACTCCAGGAAGTCAAACAAAATACTTCAACGATCCGGATAACGGACAAAATGAGACACGATACTTGTGGATGATGTCTTCGCATACGCACAAATATGGAACTGGTTTTGATATTCACGTAAAAGATAACGCCATGCCAAATCAACTTGGCACAAAACTATACGATGGTTTATACAGATATGAAACGGCTTTCCAAGGCACTACTTATGATTGGGAACACCCTTCTGTAAAATACTTCGACCCGATAGTTCCGGTGAACATGAAAACGCAAGGTATCAGATGCACTACCAGCTGGAATAATACAGGCGGTTCGGTGGTTACTTTCGGATTTACAACTGCAGATGAAATGCAACTCTTCTACTACATGTACACCAATGAACTCCCTGGCTCTGTAGGTATCAATGAGGCAAAATCAAATATCAATGCTTCAATCACCTCATACCCAAATCCATCAAACGGAAATGCAACTATAGCAATCAATTCAGAATTAAATGAGACTGTAGAACTTACTTTAGTAAATCTTCAAGGACAAGTTGTTGGTGCAATCAGTACCCTACTCAAAAACAGAGAAAACAAACTGGCACTAAACGATATCAATAGCAACCTTGCAGCCGGTATCTACATGCTAAAGGTAAAAGGACAAACAATTTCTGCTGAAAGTAAGCTGATTGTAAACTAAGGCTTTAGAGCCTTTTGATAAACTTCGAGGCATTTTTTTCTTGCTTCCTCGTGGTTAACAATCGGAGAACAATATTCATGGGTGCCAAACTCCGGCACCCATTTTTTTATGTATTTAAATTCGGGATCAAATTTTTGTTGCTGTGCTGTCGGGTTGAAAATTCTGAAATATGGCGCAGCATCAGTTCCTGAACCTGCTGCCCATTGCCAGCCTCCGTTGTTAGCTGCCAAATCAAAATCTAATAACTTCTCTGCAAAATAGGCCTCACCCCAACGCCAATCAATTAATAAATGTTTGGTGAGAAAACTGGCAACGACCATGCGTACCCGATTATGCATAAAACCAGTTTCATTCAATTCCCTCATTCCTGCATCAACTAATGGGTAGCCTGTTTTCCCTTCACACCATAGTTGAAAATATTTCTCGTTGTTTTCCCATTCAATCAAATCATAGACCTTACGAAATGCATTTTTCTCTACATGAGGAAAATGAAACAAAATCTGCTGATAAAAATCACGCCAAATGAGTTCATTCACGAAAGTCTGATTTTTCTGTAAAGCAAAAGCAAGTAATTTGCGCACACTCAAAGTGCCGAAACGCAGATGAATACCCAGATGAGAAGTACCTTGAATTGCCGGAAAATCACGCTGCTCAGAATATTGCTCAATGATTTTCCCTTTGGCAATTCGGTCGGGAAATTGGAAATCAGTTTCCTTAAATCCCATTTCTTCCAAAGATGGAATCTGAAATGGACTTGTTTTCAGAAAATGCGAAGCATAGTTTAAGGTCGGATAAGATTTGTAATAAAAAGAGCTGAGTTTTGCCCGCCATTTTTTACTGAAAGGAGTGAAGACTGTATATGGAGTGCCATCATCTTTTATCACTTCATCTTTCTCGAAAATTACATGGTCTTTGAAAGTATAAAATGGAATTTCATTTTCAGCGAGCAGCATTTTTATTTCACTGTCTCGTTTAATTCCATAGCTTTCGTAATCGTGATTTGCATATACAGCTTCAATATCAAAGTCTGATAATATTTCTTGCCATACTTTCTCCGGATTGTTGTACTTCACTAAAAGTGACGAACCAAAATCTTGTTGTAGTTTCTCTGCGAGAGAAGTGATTTCCTGATGAATGAACTGAACTCGTTTGTCTTCCTTGTCTTGGAGTCTATCCAGAATATTTCGGTCGAAAATGAAAAGCGGCAATACCTGCTTATGATTTTTCAGCGCATGATACATCGCAGCGTTGTCATCTAATCGCAAATCTCTTCTCAGCCAGCAAATCGCAACTTTTGATCTCATGGATGTGAAACAATTATTTTAAACTATAGTTTACTAAACTGATTGATAACTTCCTTAACCTTTGAAGTGTCAAAATCAATATTTCCTATTTTCAAAACGGGACAAATCCCTTTGATTGTATTTGTGAGGAAAACAGCATCTGCCATGAGTAAATCAGCTTCTGAAATTTCAGATTCGATAGTATTTAGTTTTTCAATAATTATTCGCCTAATAATCCCGTTTACACATCCTTCAGAAAGAGAAGGAGTGATTATTCTTTCTCCCTGAATCAGAAATATATTTGAACTAGTTGCTTCGCAAATTCTGCCGGAACTGTTTAGAATAATTGCATCAGCAGCATGCTGAGATGCTGCGAATTTTGACGCGAGAATGTAGATAAGAGCGTTAGCTGATTTTACGTTTGAAAGCGGAGTATGTG
>CANHIG010000150.1 GCA_947461105.1 Bacteroidota bacterium
AGGCAAAGTAAGAATACCTTCGTAGGTGTATTTTTCGATACCATATTGTCCATTACCGCCACATTTGGATGAAGCAGAAGGACAAAGAGGGGTGATGTCCTGAGCTCCGCCAATCTGATTTAGCGTTAGTGTAGTAGAAACGCCACATTGAGCTGATTTTACACTAATAGAAAGCGAGGCATCTGCTGAAACCCCGCGGCAATCTCTGTAAACCTGATAACGAACCCTGTACTTACCGGGACCAATACACTCATAGCTCATGTCTGCGCCTACATAGTGGCTGGCATAACTATCAGTTGCCGCTAGCAATAGAAACACGGTAGATAGAATTTGAAAAATCTTTTTCATGATTTATATATTAGTTGTTAGGTGTTGTATATTTTAATATCTTCTTTTAGAAGTTGAAATTGATTTAGTTAATAATCCTAGTATGCCTCTAGTTACCTCCCTGATGATGGTTCTTCCCGCAGAACTGTTAGCTACATCACCCACTTTGTCAAAGACTGATTTTATAGCTGATTGGTTGGATTCATCTGAAATACCTTTGGGACTTGATGGCAATTCCTGATTGTAGCTTTTAATTTTTTCATTCAGTATTTCAAAGGCACTCTCTCTATCAATTATCTCATTGTATTTTTTGATTAGCTTGGAATTCCCTATTATGGAATCAATTTCAGCAGGAGTCAAAACATCCATTCTGGAGCTAGGAGGTGCCATAAGTGTTGCAGCCAAAGGAGTTGGAATTCCTTTTTCGTTCAGAACAGTGACGAAAGCCTCACCGATACCAAGACTGGTAAGAGTCTCTTCTTTTTTATAATAATCAGTTTCGGGATAGTTTTGCGCAGCAAGCTTAATCGCTTTGCGATCTTTGTCGGTAAAAGCCCTTAGAGCATGTTGGATTTTCATTCCAAGCTGTGCTAGTACTTCGTTGGGTATATCATCAGGGTTTTGAGTGCAAAAAAAGATGCCTACTCCTTTTGACCTTATCAGCTTCACAATGGTTTCTATTTGGTCTTGCAATGCTTTTGAGGCTTCCTCAAAAATCAAGTGAGCCTCATCAATGAAAATTACCAATTTTGGAGCATCGGCATCACCTTCTTCAGGAAAGGTATTGTATATTTCTGCCAAAAGACAAAGCATAAAAGTTGAAAATAGTTTAGGCTTTCCTTGTATGTCAGTAAGTCGCAGTATGGATATTATTCCTTGTCCCTTTTCATTGATTCTAACCAGATCATTTACATCAAAAGAGCGCTCTCCAAAAAAAAGCTCAGCGCCTTGTTGTTCGAGTTCTATTATTTTTCTGAGGATGATAGATGCAGTGGTAGTAGCAATTTTGCCATATTCTTTGCCAATTTCATCAGCCCCTTCAGCTGTAGCATAGTTAAGTATTTTTTTTACATCTTTCAGGTCAAGGAGGGGTAGTTGTTTGTCGTCACAGTATTTGAAAAGAATTGAAATTACTGATGATTGTGTATCATTTAAGTCCAGTATTTTCGAGAACAGAACGGGTCCAAATTCAGAAACAGTTGCCCTGAGTCTTGCTCCTTTTTCGTTAGACAGGGAAAAGAATTCTACAGGAAATGAGCTAGGGCTGTAGCTTACCCCAATCGCTTCTGTTCGTTCCTTTATCTTGTCGTTCATTGCTCCTGCTGCACCTATTCCACTCAAATCGCCCTTGATATCCATTAATAAAACAGATACTCCTTTTGATGAAAGCTCCTCTGATAATTTTTGAAGGGTTTTTGTTTTACCAGTACCTGTAGCTCCGGCAATTAACCCATGTCTGTTGAACGTTTTTAAAGGAGCCTTTACATGAAGCCCATTTACAGGTTTTTCGTCAAGTATTGCCGCTCCTAAAATTACACCTTCACCCTTAAAAGTATAACCACTTTTTATTAGCTCATTAAAATCGTCAATTCTTGCCATTTATTATTTACCTAGTTTAAAGAAGGGGTAAGATACATTTTTTGTTTAAAGCTATTAAAAATTGCATAAGGAATCGACAGAATTTTCAATATAAATTGCCTTTAATATGGCATTAATTCATATTTCTGTTTTCTTGTACAAATAAATAGGTTTGCAACGATTGAAAAAAACTGATTTTTTTAAAGGTGGAGTCGGTCATATGATGGCTGCAATTTTCTTTTTTGCTTTGATGAATATTTGTATCAAAAAGGTGAGTCATTTGCCTGCAATGGAGATTGTTTTTTTTCGATGTTTTACTGCCGCTATTATTGCGCTATTTTTTCTTAGAAAGTATAAAATAAATTGGGTCGGTTCAAATCGAAAGCTTTTATTACTCAGAGGTTTGTTTGGTACATTTGCACTCTATACTTTTTTCGTCACACTTCAGAAAATGCCCTTAGCCACAGCTGTGACAATTCAATACACATCTCCAATTTTTACAACGTTGATAGCTTCAATTTTATTTGGTGAGAAAATCCCGGGTTTGCAATATCTTTTTTTTCTTGTATCATTTATAGGAGTTGCAGTGCTGAAGGGTTTTGATGGCAATGTTTCTACGCCACTTTTATTTGTGGGTTTATTGTCTGCTTTGAGTTCCGGATTTGCTTACAACTTTGTTAGGTCTTTAAAGGAAAAGGAGCATCCGCTGGTAGTAGTATTGCATTTTCAATTGATTGGAGCCATAATAGGTGCTGCATTTTCAGCTTTTAACTGGCAAGCTCCAGTAGGAACAGATTGGCTCTTTTTAATTTTAACGGGAATTTTCACGCACTTGGGGCAGTTGAATTTGACAAAGGCACTGCAACAGGAAGCTGTGGGTGTTGTATCTAGTATTAATTATCTTGGAGTGATTTATGCATTCATTTTTGGAATTGTAATCTTCAAAGAGCAATATGCATTCATAAATATCATAGGAACATTTTTTGTTCTTGCAGGAGTATTGATGAGTGTTTTTTTTCAAAGGAAATCTGATTTATCCCATGCAATTTCCAAGTGATTTTCTGGACTCAATAAAGAGACTAAGACCAGATGATTTTGACTCTTTAATAGGCTCGCTAAACACTGAGGCTGTTACCTCTGTAAGATTGCATCCATCAAAAGGGATTGATTTAGCTTTTTTAAATGAAGCGAAAATAGAATGGTGTGAAATGGGTCGATATCTTGATGTGAGACCATACTTTACTCATGACCCTTTTATTCATGCAGGAGCCTATTATGTGCAAGAGGCTTCATCTATGTTTTTAGAGCAACTGCTAGGTAGTTTTATTGAAGATATAGCTCATCCATTGGTGTTGGATTTGTGCGCAGCACCTGGTGGTAAGAGCACCCATATTCTTAGTATGCTTGGGCAAAAAGGGCTATTAGTAAGCAATGAAATAGTGCCAAACAGAAATGCTGTGCTTAGAGAAAATATTACAAAATGGGGATATTCAAATGTTGTTGTTACACAGAATGAGGCTATTGATTTTGCGAAATCAAATTTGCTGTTTGATGTAATTGTAGTTGATGCTCCATGCAGTGGAGAGGGCATGTTTAGGAAAGACAAGAATGCAATTGGTGAGTGGAGTATAGAAAATGTGCACTCCTGTGTGGTAAGGCAAAAAGATATTCTGGATGAGATAATTAAATCCTTAAAGCCAGGAGGCTTGTTAATCTATTCTACATGTACTTTTGAGCCTGATGAAAACATAAATCAAATTGAAAGATTGATTCAGACCGATGAGTTTGAGCCATATACTCTTGAAAGAGAAGTGGCAGGCATGGGAATAGAAAATGTGGTAAAAAATAATGCCGTGGGCTATGCTTTTTATCCGCATAAAGTTCGTGGTGAAGGTTTTTTTATTGGAGCACTTATAAAAAAAGGAAGGAGAGTAGATGAAGAAATCAAAGCTGTTTTTTCAAAAGAGAAAATACCAGCTAATGTTCAGGATTTTGTTGAGGGCGAAAATATTGCAATAAAAAGTTTTAAAGAAGAATTCCACTTGGTATCTCCTTTTTATGAAAATTATTCCAATCAGATTAGAAACGGACTCAGAGTAAAAAAAGAAGGTGTAAATATTTGTACTCAAAAAGGGAAAGATTTGATACCTGCTCCAGAATTAGCGTTTAGCATGTTTGTCTCAAAAAATATTCCCCGAATTAATATTCCAGTTGATCAGGTGATACGCTTTCTTAAGTGTGAAAATATCCACTTCCCTAATGTCCCAAAAGGTTGGTATTTGATTTGCTACCAAAACTTGGGATTAGGTTGGTCAAAGGTAATGGAGAGCAGAACAAATAATTATTTTCCATCAAACTGGCGAATATTGAAGTAATTCACGATTAATAATTAGTTTTCAAACATGATTTTACCCAAGGTAATTATCCATCAAGCAAAGACAGAAGCCATCAAGAGGTTTCATCCCTGGATTTTTTCAGGAGCAATTAAGAGGAAAGATGCGGCACTAAATAATGATGAGTTGGCTGAGGTTGTTGATGAGAAGAACAACTTTTTGGCAATCGGCTATTACACTGAAAGCAATATCGCAGTACGAGTGCTTTCATTCAAACGAGTAGACTCGTTAGCAGCTCTTTTTCATGAAAAAATTGTTGCAGCATTTGAAGCAAGAAAATTGCTGCAATTGGTCGATAATCCATATACAAATGCATACCGATTGATGCATGCAGAGGGCGATGAAATGCCTGGACTAATTATTGATATATACAACGAAGTAGCAGTAATTCAGGCGCATAGCATATTTATAGCTAAGCAAATGGATTTAATAGCCTCTGTGCTTAAAGATGTTTACAAGGGCAAACTGAAAGCGATCTATAACAAGAGTGCTGCTACACTTCCCAA
>CANHIG010000151.1 GCA_947461105.1 Bacteroidota bacterium
ATAGATTGTCCGCCAAGGATTACCGCTTTCATTCCAGAAGCACATACTTTGTTTATGGTGGTGCAGGTAGCATTTACCTGAACACCTGCTCCAAGAGCAGCCTGACGAGCCGGAGCTTGTCCTGTATTTGCCTGTATCACATTTCCCATGATTACTTCCTCCACCTGATCTCCGGTTATGTTAGCTTTTTCCATTGCCTTTTTGATGGCTTGTTTTCCTAATTCCACAGCTGTGAGTGCAGAAAGGCTTCCGCTCATACTTCCTATTGGTGTTCTGGCTACAGAAACTATAAATACTTCTTTCATGGTTTTTTATTGTTTGTTTTAAGTGGCGTAAATGTCGCATTTTTTTGCAATTTGCAAGTACTAATAAATCATAACTAAATAATGAAACAAGAGGGGACTTTAGAGAAAATGCGCACACTAAGAATCAATCCGGTGCAATACTTTTTGACACTCAACAACAATGACATCCCCATGAATGAGTTTGTCGGGAAAAATATTTCGCTACGCTATACAGGCAATATCTATTGCACCATTTGCAATAAGAAAACCTATAAATCATTTGGAGAGGGGCTATGTTATAACTGCTTTGCAAATGCACCGGAAAATGCTGAGTGTATTCTCCGCCCTGAGCTTTGTCTGGCGCACGAAGGAAAAGGTCGTGATATGGAATGGGAAACGGCACACCATTTGAAACCCCACTTTGTTTATCTGGCTTTGGTGGATCAGGTGAAAGTAGGAGTAACCCGAGATACCCAAATCCCAACCCGATGGATTGATCAGGGTGCCAATCAGGCGATTATTTTGGCTGAAACTCCATATCGTCAGGTGGCGGGATTGATAGAGGTGAAACTCAAATCACATTTCACAGACAAAACGAACTGGATGAAAATGTTGAAGAATGATTTTGATTCATCGGTGGATTTGGCAGCGGTGAAGGCAAGGGTTAAAGATTTCATAGGAGAGGAGTACGAGCAATATATTTCACCCAATAATGAAATCATCAATATCGAATATCCTGTGTTGGAATACACCCAAAAGATTAAAAGTATTGGATTTGACAAACTGCCTGAGATAGAGCGAAAACTCATCGGTATTCGTGGGCAATATCTGATTTTTGAAGGCGGAGAAGTGATGAATGTTAGGAAGCATTCGGGTTATGAAATTATTTTGGAGGTATGAGAATTTTAGTTTTCACCGCTGCGCTTTTTATTTCTTATTACACTTTTGCTCAGGATATGGAATATCCCGATTCATTACCTATCAACAAAATTCAGCAAATCGGCAGCCACAACAGCTACCGCAAAACACCTTACAAACGAGTACTGAATTTAGTCAAACTCCTCAATCCGTTTTTCCCGAAACTCAAAGCGCCTTATCATCAATGGCAGTATTCGCATCTTCCGCTTGACAGCCAATTTCAGAACTATGGCATTCGCAGTATAGAGTTAGATATTTACAACGACCCACAGGGAGGAAAATTTTACAAGCGGCAAATTAATGCTGTTTGCTTCGCTCCCAGAAGTTCGCGAGAACCCGCTTTGCTATGGCCGGGAATGAAAATGTTGCACATTGCTGATTTGGATTACAATACCAATTATTTTACCCTTAATCATGCACTGCACGCCATCAAAAAATGGAGCAGTGAACATCCTACTCATTATCCGCTACTGGTAATGATAGAAACCAAAGATGATGCCGTGGGTGACCATGTCAAGATTGCCGGATTTCAGAAAGCAATCAAATTCGACATTAATGCCTACAAAGATTTAGTGAAAGAGATAGAAGATGTTTTTGCCGATAATCCTGCTCAGATTCTGCGACCTGATGATGTGCGCGGTAACGAAGCCACGCTGAGGGATGCAGTTACCAAACATGGATTTCCAAAGCTCGGGGATTGCAGAGGGAAGGTGGCGTTTATTGTGATGGGTGGCCAGCGCGAAGTGAATTTGATTACTAAGGAGCATCCAAGTTTCAGCGGTATGCCTTTCTTTATGTTTAGCGGAACCGACAAACCTGAATCTGCCTTTGTGAAACTAGACGACCCGAAATCTAATTTCGAGCAAATAAAAGCTGCTGTGGCACAAGGATTTATTGTACGCACAAGAGCCGATGCCGATACTAAAGAAGCGCAGTTCAGAGATTACTCTTCATTCCAAAAAGCCAAAGAAAGCGGAGCTCAGATGATTTCTACTGATTTCTATAAACCCTTCTTAAAAAATGGGTATGTGATTAGCAGAGAGATGCTAAAGAAATGAGGGGATGTATCAAGGATTAACTAGAAGTATTCGCAATCTATAATAACTCTTCACCTGTCATTTCCTCAGGCTTTTTGATTTGCATGATTTTGAGCACGGTAGGAGCCAAATCTGCCAGCTTGCCGTTTTTTATTTCAGGTTTCAAATCTTTGTCTACAAAGATAATTGGAACTGGATTTTTTGAGTGAGCCGTATTTACAGTACCATCTTCATTTATCATGTTGTCTGCATTGCCATGATCGGCAGTGATGAGTATGGCATAATCAAATTCAAGCAGTCGTTCAACGATTTTCTTCAGGCAGCCGTCCACTGTTTCTGCTGCTTTCATCGCTGCTTTAAAAACTCCGGTATGACCTACCATGTCAGTATTGGCATAATTCAGACAAATGAAATCAGGCTTGTGGCTTACAATATATTCATCTACTCGCTGCGTCAGCTCAGGTGCACTCATCTCTGGCTGCAAATCGTAAGTAGCCACTTTAGGTGATGAGGCCATTATGCGATGTTCCTGATTGAAAACAGCCTCACGGCCTCCGTTAAAAAAGAAAGTAACATGCGGGTACTTTTCAGTTTCAGCAGCACGTAACTGGGTCTTTCCATTTTCTGCTAAAACTTCACCTAAAGTATGCTTCAAATTATCATTAGTGAAAATAGTATGGACATTCGTGAAAGTATCATCATAAACTGTCATAGTAGCATAATAAAGCTTTAAAGGTGTCATGCTATATTCTTCAAAGCTTTTTTGGGTGAGCACCTGAGTTATCTCTCTGCATCTGTCAGTTCTGAAATTAAAGCATAATACCGCATCGTTCTCAGCGATTGGTTTAAAGTTGTTTTCATCCAAAATGGGCAGAATGAATTCATCGGTGATGTTGCTTTCATAACTTTCTTTCATGGTAGCAATCAAATCATCTGATTTTTCGCCTTCGCCTTTTACCAGCAAATCGTAGGCTTTTTTCACCCGTTCCCACCTCTTATCTCTGTCCATAGCATAGTATCTACCACATACCGAAGCTACTTTTGCACCATAAGGTTTGATGGCCTCTATCAAACGGGTTAAATAAGCAACTCCATTATTTGGGCCGGTGTCTCTACCGTCTGTATAGGCATGAACATATATTTCTTTCAGCCCAAACTCATAAGCGTATTTGCATAAAGCAATGGCATGGTCTGTATGCGAGTGGACACCACCATCAGATACTAATCCCATCAGATGAAATGGCCTATTATTTTGTTTACAGTATTCAAAGAGTGTATTGAGCTCTGTTGCAGATTTTAAAGTTCCGTTTTCAACAGCATTATTAATTTTCAGCAACTCTTGATAAACTACTCTGCCTGCCCCAATATTTAGATGCCCTACTTCTGAGTTTCCCATCTGTCCGAAAGGAAGCCCTACATGTTCTCCAAATGTTTTTAGCGTGTTATTTGGGTAATTTAGCATCAGATAATCAAAGAAAGGTGTATTGGCAGCCTTTATAGCATCTCGGTGTTCATCTGCGCCTAGTCCCCATCCATCCAGTATTATAAGAGCTACTTTTTTATCAGTCATGTGTAAAACTATTCATCTAAAAAATCCGTACAACACTAAATAATGCCTTTATTTGAATTGCTGGCACGAAATTAGATATTTAAATTAAGTGAAAACATAAAAAGTGTTGAACAGAAAATGAAGAACAGAATTACATATATCGCATTGTTTATCTTTTTGACTTTTAGCTACAAGGTCCATGCACAAAGTTTGGAGCAGGTTGTCGGACTTATTAGAGCCGGAAATGCAACAGAACTCTCTAAGTATTTTGAGAACAATGTGGAAATCAGCTTGAAAGAGAGCGGCAATTCATACAGCAAAGCGCAGGCAGAGCAGGTGCTCGCCAATTTTTTCAGCAAAAACAGTCCCAAAGGATTCACAATTATGCATCAGGGAACATCACCGGAAGGTTCCAAATACATCATTGGCAATTTAATGACAGCAGGTGGCAATTATCGTGTATATGTTTATGCCAAGCCTCAGGGAGCAAGCATTATCATTCGTGAAATGCGTTTTGAGGTGCAGTAAAATCTGCTTTTTTACACTTTTTTATTGTCTCAATTGAATATTGATTCCTACTTTGCAGCGTAAATTGCTCCAATGACTATTTCTGAAAGTGAAAAGATTCTTCTCGAAAAATATATACGTCTGGCTATTGAAGAAGACCAGACAGACCCTGCCGGAAAAATCCCTACTGGTGACCACTCTGCTTTGTCATCAATTGGTGCTAACAAGGAAGGCAAAGCAAAATTGCTGGTTAAATCAGAAGGTATTCTTGCAGGAGTAGAGCTGGCAAAAATGATTTGTGATGCTTTTGGTAGCGACCTGGTTCTGGAGCAACTGATGGAAGATGGTACTGCAATGAAAACAGGCGATATAGCCTTTTTTATTACCGGAAAGGAGCGATCCATACTTGGTGCAGAGCGCATCATTCTCAACTGTATGCAAAGAATGAGCGGAATTGCCACTCTTACAAATTCATA
>CANHIG010000152.1 GCA_947461105.1 Bacteroidota bacterium
AGCAGCATAAAAGCTACAGTAATGCATTTTATAAATAGTTTATTTTTCATTGTTCCGCTTTAAAAATTTAGTTATCATTTTTCTGATGTTTCTGGAAAGAACAGCTTCATTCTGCCCTTCTGCAAAGTCCTCGGTTAGTGGATTTAAGTTTTCGTCATTAATAAGCTTTTTGCCCTCCTGTAGCGAACCAAATATGAAATAAAGCCCGGGAACAACTATTACACCAAAGACGGTTCCGAAGAGCATGCCACCAAGTGCTGATGCACCTATTGTATGGTTACCTACTGCGCCAGGACCGGTTGCAAGTACCAAAGGAATTAGCCCTGCAATAAACGCAAATGATGTCATTAAAATAGGTCGGAAACGAGCTTTAGCGCCTTCAATAGCTGCCTCAAGTACAGTTGCTCCCTGGTGATGCTTTTGAACTGCAAATTCCACAATCAAAACAGCATTTTTACCCAATAAACCTGTCAGCATTATAAGTCCCACCTGTGCATAAACGTCATTGGCTAATCCCATCGTTTTTAAAAGCATGAATGATCCGAATATTCCTGGGGGGATAGAAAGAAGCACTGCAAACGGCAACAGAAAACTTTCATATTGGGAAGCGAGAATTAAATAAACAAAAAATATAACAACTAAAAAGATGTATAAGGCTTCATTCCCTCTTTTTACTTCATCAAAAGAAAGTCCCTCCCAGGCAATATCATATCCGCGTGGTAACGATTTTTTAGCTACTTCTTGTATTGCTTTGATAGCTT
Source organism: Bacteroidota bacterium (assembly GCA_947461105.1). Lineage (GTDB taxonomy): Bacteria > Bacteroidota > Bacteroidia > Chitinophagales > LD1 > CALAYL01. The sequence goes on from CANHIG010000152.1 coordinate 762, forward strand.
CACCGGAAGAGTATCCAATAGATGGTTTACCATTAATTAAAGAAGATATATATAAATTGTATCTGGAAATTTCATTTGGCCCTTGTGTTTTAGTTATTTTCATGAAAGCTGAATAAGGAACCATTTCATCCTTATCATTTTTAATAAAAAGTTTCAAGAGATCAGATGGAAGTCTTCGGAATTCAGGGGCAGCTTGGGTATAAACTTTATAATAATTATTGAATCGGATAAAACCCTGGTCATATGTACTACCAAGCATGATATTTAGATTTTCCATTGCATCTCCTATGGAAACACCTTTTTGCATCGCCAGTGCATTATCAATTGTTATTTCATATTGGGGATATTTGGCTGAATAAAATGCAAATAACCCGCTCAACTCTTTTCTTTTCCTTAAGTCAGCCACAAACTCTGTATTCACCCTATCAAACTCATGATAATCTACATCACTACCTTTGTCTAGCAAACGTAAAGCAAAACCATCAGAAGTTCCATAGCCAGGCACTGCAGGAGGTTCAAAGTATTCAATATTTCCTGCAAGGTCTTTAGATTTTTCTTCCAATTCCTTTATGATTTGCTTTACTGAATGTTTTCTCTCATCCCAATCCTTCAAGTTGATAAGGCAAGTTCCTGCATTAGAGCCTCTGCCCTCAGTTAAAATTTCATATCCCGCCAATGAGGTAACAGATTTTACACCATCTACCTGTTTTGCAATAGCTTGCAATTTTTTAGATACTTCATTTGTTCTTTCCAGTGTAGTGCCCGGAGGTGTTTGGATAATAGCATAAATCTGGCCCTGGTCTTCGTTTGGGATGAAACCTACAGGAAGGATTTTGTTCACTCCTAAAATACCAAAAGCAAATGCAATTAGCAATCCGAATGTAATTACCCTGCGGTTAACTATCAGTCTGAGCAGTCCAATGTATTTGCCGGTAATTTTCTCAAAGTTTTTGTTGAACCAATCAAGGAAGATACTTACCGGTGTTCTTCTTTTGGGCTGGCTATGTATATTCTTAAGAATCATGGCACATAAAACCGGGGTAAGGGTAAGTGCAATAAATCCGGAAAGAACTATTGCACTAGCCATAGTAATAGAAAACTGGCGATAAAGTATGCCTACCGGTCCCGTCATAAATGCAACAGGAACAAACACTGAAGTCATTATTAATGTTATAGCAATGATAGCACCACTAATCTCTCCAATTACTTTCTTCACTGCCTGAAAGGGAGATAAATGTTCTTCTTCCATTTTAACGTGTACCGCCTCCACTACTACAATGGCATCATCCACCACAATTCCTATTGCTAAAACCAGTGCAAAGAGCGTTATCAGGTTTATGCTTAATCCGAAGAAAGACATAAAAATAAAGGCTCCAATTAGCGATACAGGAACGGCTAGAATGGGAATAAGTGTAGAGCGCCAATCGCCAAGAAAAATAAATACTACTAATGCAACCAGAATGAAAGCTTCCAACAATGTATGAAGTACTTTTTCAATGGAGGCATTCACGAATTTTGAAACATCGTAATTAATTTCATATTTCATTCCCGGAGGGAAATCTTTCTTTAACTCTTCTAGTTTTACTTTCACATCAGCTATTACAGTATTCGCATTACTGCCGGGACTTTGTTTCAACACTATTGAAGTTGATGGATTACCATCTTTGTTAGAATATATATCCACGAATTCGCTTCCTACTTCTACTTCAGCAATATCTTTTAGTTTGAGCAGTTCGCCATCCGGATTTGCCCGGACAATAATTTCCTTATACTGTTCGGGTTTATTATACCAACCCTTATAAGTAAAAACATATTCCTGTGATTGTGGCGTTTTCCCAGAGCTCAGTCCTACTCTCCCTGGTCTTGCAAGTACGCTCTGTTCATCAATCGCTTTCAGGACATCATCAGCAGAAATTTTATATGCCCTCATTCGGTCTGGGTTTAACCACACTCTAATAGCAAATGAACGACTTCCTGTGGCTTCAGCTCTTCCCATCCCTCGTATACGCTTAACTTCCGGTAAGATGTATGTATTGGCATAATTGAATAAAAATTTCTCGTCAGAATTTTTGTCGGTACTGTATAGATTTATATACATCAACATGCTTGGTGCTAAAGGAGTAATAATTACACCTTCTCTTTGTACTAGCGGAGGAAGGTTTGCCCATACCTGATCAACTCTTGTTTTTACTCTGGCAGCTGCAATAGTTGGATCAGTACCTGGTTCGAAAATGATGTCAATACTGGCCTCGCTGGCACTGGTCGCATCCGATAGCATGTACTGCATACCCTGAACCCCATTGATTGCTCTTTCTATAATTGTTAAAGTAGATTTAACCAATACATCAGCATTTGACCCCGGAAATTCTATAAATATAGTGACCCTTGGAGGGGCTATTTCCGGAAACTGAGCTACCGGTATTCTGCTTATTGCCAATAATCCCAGGAAAACAATTCCAATGGATAAGGCTATAGCAAGAACCGGTCTTTGAATAAACTTATTAAACATGGCTTTTATTATTTTAAGGTTCTTGCCTTATTCGGCATGTAATTTTTTCAGGTCGGCTAACACTTTTTCAAAAGAAACAAACTTACTTTCTATTTTTTCGTTGTTTTTTACCTTACCCAAGCCTTCTAAAAGTATTTTATCTTTAGAGCTAATGCCGCTTGAAAGAACATATAAGTGTGGCATTTCCTGAGCCACATTTATTTGAGTTAACTTCAATACATTATTTTTGTCCAACACATAAACGAATTTTTTATCTAGAATTTCAAAAGTTGCCTTTTGAGGAATCAGTATTGCATCTTTAAGGAAAACAGGCATAAGAATATTTCCTGTTTCGCCATGTCTTAATAATAGTTTAGGATTTGGAAATGTTGCCCTGAAAGCAATATTTCCAGTTTCGTTATTAAAATCCGCTTCTATGGTTTCTACTATTCCGGTTTGGTCGAATAGTTCATTGTTTGCCATTTGTAGTTTTACTCTTTGCAAACCTTCTCTTTTAGTTGGGGAACTATAGGCTAAGTATTCTGCTTCGGGTACATTAAAATAAACCCACATTTTGCTGTTGTCTGAAAGTGTTGTGAGCAGTTCTCCCTCATCAATAAGACTGCCTATTCGGTCGTGAAATCGGTCCATAAAGCCATCGAAAGGTGCTCGTATTTCCGTAAATGCTAAATGAGCCTTCGCTAGCCCAAGTTCAGCTTTCTCTTTATCAAGTTTAGCCTTAACCAACGCAAGTTCATTTTTCGATACTACATTGCTGTCGGCAAGGTCTTTAGTATTTTGGTATTCAATTTCTGCATAGTTCACATTAGCTTTTGCTTTTTCCATTTCCGCCTGGTAAATCAAAGGCATAATCTGAAACATTAGTTGTCCTTTTTTTACATATTGCCCTTCATCAACATAAATGTTCTGCAAATAGCCCCTTTCCTGCGACCTTATTTCAATATGGTTAATGGCGTGAATCTGACACACGTAGTCCTTGAAAATTGTTGTGTCTTTTTGAATCGGACTTGTAACCAGAAATTTTGGTTCAGCTTCTTTTTCTTGTTTTTCACTGTTACAACCGGTGTATATCAGTGAGGTTGTCAGGCTAAGGAGAATTAAGATCCTCTTCATTTGTTTTTTTTATTTAGGTTGATTAATAACAATATTATTATACTTCAGTGCATAAGCATTTATAAACAAATAGGAAACCCTGAATAGCTCAGGGGCACCCCATGTGTTATGGCATGGAGCATTAAAAAATTAAGCGATAAAGTTCTTCCAGGAATGGTGAAGGATAAAAAGAGGAACAGTTGAGCAGTTTTGTATAAAATATCTTAATTGCAAAAATGAAGTTCCTTCGGTTGAAACATTAAATAAACTTCCTATTGAAAGTAGGCAAAGAAATGAGTTTTCATGGTCATTACTATCATCCTCTGTCAAATCGTCATCAGAATCTATCTGCCCAAGAGGCGTTGGGGCTG
>CANHIG010000153.1 GCA_947461105.1 Bacteroidota bacterium
CGTTGCCGTAAGACGGCAGCTATAGACTTCCGAAGTTTCAGAAAACTTCGGAAGTCTTGTATCTTGCGCTAATTGAAAACTCTTTTCCAATATCGCTTTCTCATTTGGTTTGCCGTGAATCTGATTCAGGCGACATTTACAGGTTTGCTACATGATGAGGCCTATTACTGGGTGTGGTCAAAACATTTAGATTGGGGCTACTTCGATCATCCACCAATGATTGCGCTGCTGATTAAAGCAGGAACATTAATCGGAGACACAGAGCTTGGCGTTCGGCTCATTTTTGTAATCCTGAGTCCGTTTTTTATCTACTTACTTGAAAAACTGGTCAACCCAAAAGACCTTGTACTTTTCTGGAAATTATTGCTTTCTTCTGCAGTCCTTCAACTTGGTGGCATCATTGCCGTGCCTGATTTACCATTGATGTTTTTTGCATTGGGCTATTTTATACTGCTCAAAAACTTTATTGAAAACTCAAACACAAAAAATGCAGTAGCATTGGGCGTAGTTGCGGCTCTTATGCTTTACTCAAAATATCACGGAGTATTAGTATTAGGATTTTCACTGCTGGCAATACCTAGCCTTTGGACAAGAAGAAGCTTTTGGATTTTTTCACTGACAGCTTTTGCTGTTTTCATTCCACATTTATGGTGGCAATATCTGCATGATTTTATCAGTGTACAATATCATTTTTTTGAACGCTCAGCCGGAGATGGATTCAAGATTGAAAATTTTGCAGGATACATTTTAGGGCAAATACTTTTTACCGGACCTTTGCTCGGCTGGTTGTTGTTGTACTTCCTGTTTACCACAAAACCTGAAACCCAAACTGAACGTGCGCTTAAATTCTCCGGTATTGGAATTTATGTATTCTTTCTAATCATGAGCCTGAAAGGCAGAGCAGAAGCCAACTGGACGAACGTAGCGCTTATCCCGCTTACTTATTTAGGATATAAAGAAATAGAGAAAAATGATTTGTGGAAAAGAGTGGTGAATATCGCTTTCATGATTACACTACCGCTGATTTTAATAGTAAGGATTTTTATGATGTACAACTTCCTTCCTGAAAAAATGCGCTTTGGTACTGAAATTCACGACTGGAAAATATGGGCAACAAAAATGAAAGAACATGCCGGAGCGAAACCAATGATTTTTATTGGCTCTTATCAGAAAACATCAAAATATCTTTTTTACGCAAAGCGCCAGGCTACTTGTCTTTCAAACGTAGTAGGAAGGAGAAATCAATTTGACTTATGGAAAGAGGATACATTATATTATGGAAAACCTGCCGTTATTGTTTTTAACTGGCGCGATTACTACTCCGATTCTGTTGCCACTCCACAGGGAATAGAGACTTGCAGAACGATGGATAACTTTGTCACTTTTTCACCAATAGTGTTCAACTTCTCAGATGCAGAATATAAGATTAAACATGGTGATTCATTGCGCATAGATTTTAACCTGTCGCATAGATTTAAAACGCTGCCTGATTTAAACATCAATTCGCAATTTCAGCCATATATCAGTGGCCATTTCTATCAAAATGGAAAAATAGTTTATGATTATTATTCTGATTTTCATTTGACCAATAAATCATTCGAGACAACCCAACATTCAATTGCTATTCCATCAGAAAAACTTGATAGGGGCAATTATGAATTTCGGCTTGCCGTGAATGCGGGCTGGCTTCCGGCTTTTATAAATTGTAAAAAACACAAGCTTAAAGTGAATTAAGCAGAGTCAGGTATTTATTCTTATTTGCTGCTACAGAATATTTTTCCAGAATTGTTTTCCTGCCTGCCTCTCCAATTATTTTTCGCAATTCAGCCGACTCTATCAGCTGACTCAAAATAGTGAACCACTCCTCATCGTTGTGTGCTAGAAAACCATTCACACCATGCTGAATAATCTCGGTATTCATACCTACAGCAGACATCACAGCAGGCACTTGCATCGCCATATACTGCAAGCCTTTGAAGCCACACTTGCCTTTTGACCATTCGTCATCAGGCAGAGGCATAATACCAATATCTATTTCAGCAAGTTGCTCAATCTCCTTTGCGCTGGACCAAACAGTTGTGGTGATTCCCAATTCATCCATATAAAAAGCTTCTTCGCAAATCACTTTAAAAGAAACGTTATCATACTTTGCTTTCAATCTTTGAAGTACAGGCAAAATCACAAAAAAATACTGCACCGTAGTTCGCGACCCGGTCCAGCCGATAATCAATTTTTCATTCTGCTTTTTAGCAACTTGCGGCTTATGGTAATCTGTATCTATAGTCGTTGGAATTACATGAACATCTGAATTGAATTGTTTTGCATAATCTGCCAAATATTGATTTCCGGCTATTACCAGTTTCGAAATCTTAATAATCTCGCTGGTTTTGTTTGGATTTTTGAGGAAAGAAAACTTTTTATTTTCCTCTGAAACATTTTGTAACCAGATAGCATCATCAAAATCAAATACCAACTTACCTTTCAAGGCAAATAGCTTTTCGAAGAAAGCCGTACCAAGCATAAAGCATTCTCGCTGCACAAAAATTATACTGCCGTGTTCCACAGTAAAGTATGTTTTGAATAAAATAAATGTGCTTTTAATCAGTATCCATATTTTAGGAAATATGCGGCTAGAGTAAAAGCGTTTATCATCAATAGCACTCAGCAAAAAAAAATGTTGTGTTTCAAATCCATTTTCCTGAAGAAAACTCACATACTGTTCAAACCTAAACCTCTGGCTAGGCGAGCGATTAGGGCGATGAAGAGTAAGGAAATAGATTTTTTTCACGGGAATAAAAAATGATTATAGCAAAACACTATGTGGAAGATTGCTTCACCATGAAAGTATGCTTCGCAATTTACTATAGGTTGTTTTTGTTTCTGTATGCTTCTATTCTATCACGTACTTTGTAGTAGCCAGGCTCGCGGTGCACTTTCTCTATTGTAGTTTCAAAAATATCCTCATCTTCTGCATCAAAAGTGAATACATCAGATGTTTTTACCACCCAAAGATTAGTGGTTTTGCCTCTTCTTGAAAAAGCCTCTTTCGCCATCATCAGCGCCATATCGGGAGATGAAGCATGAACCACTCCAACATGAATTACCTGTTTCCCTTTCTTTTCCTGATGAAACACCTCCCATGTTACCCAGTGTGAATCAGATGCAGTATCGCCTTCTGTTACTTTGGAAAAGTCGAGACGATTGACGCGCGGATCGAGAGATTTACCGATGTTGCTCATAGCTGAAATATATCAGGCTAAGGTACATTTTTGAAGATAAAAACCGAATGATTGTTGTCATGACACTATAAGATCTTAAGATTTTGATTTTCATCGAATTAGGTCATTTGATATATTATCAAATACCAAACAAAGAAAGAAGCTTCCTGAATCAAAACAATAACAACTTCATTTATACGTTTTTGAGAAAACATATAAATGAAACAGACTCTTGTTTCCACTTGTCTATTAGCATCACTAATAATTGGCTGTAAAAAGGAAGTTAAAGATTCCACAACACACAACCAAAAAGCAGAATCTCCAACCAGAGTTCTTTCTCCAAATTTTCTGAAACCTGGGAATTGGTGGGTATATGAATCCTATAATACTGACAACAAATTGAGTGGCGGAATATTTTCATCTCACACAAGAGATAGCGTCTCTGTAATTTCCTATGAAGATTTTCAAGGAAATGTTACTCTTGAACATTTAATTACAAATCTACAAACGGGTGAGATTACTAGAGCATTAAGTTCTGCCTCAATAACACAAGAAGGAAGGTATTTGTCGTACTCTAATGACAATTATTCTCAAGATTTCAATACAAATTTCAATTACATGCAAGATAATATTGATACCGTGCAAAGAGGTGGTTGCTATTGTCAGGGATACAATCGAGTTTATGATACAATAAATGTAACTTATTTTCAATACCCAAATAGTAATCTAGCATGTTATAAAGCTATGGACGTAGTGGGGTATAATGATTGTGGTTGCTTTTGCGGAGACACGATGTACAAAGAAGAAGGCGCTGTTTTCTATTTTGCAAAAGGAGTTGGCTTAGTATATAGCAAGTATAAATACTGTCCAAGTTCGCAAACAAGCTGGGGGAAGAGAACTTTGCTAAAATATTACATACAATAGGATACTAAAAAAGGAGCCGAAAAGGTTTTACTCCTCTACAGCCACTACCTCCGTCACCTCCGGTACCATACGTTTCAGCAATCCTTCAATACCACCTTTTAAAGTCATCTGCGATGAAGGACAGCCACTGCATGAGCCTTTTAGTGCCAATGAAACTTTGCCATCCTCAAAACTTCTGAATTCAATATGACCACCATCTCCTTCCACAGCAGGGCGAACATATTTATCCAGTAATTCCTTTATTTTTTCTTCGGGGTTATCACTTGGTTCTGCTTTTGGCGCTTCACCTTTTCGCAATAAATTATCACTTACTACTTTACCGCCACCTACAATAAACTTTCTGATTACATCTTTTATTTCAGGAGCTATCTCATACCATTCGTAATCTTTCTTCTTTGTGATGGTTATGAAATTATTGGAAATAAAAACTGATTGCACAAAAGGAATATCGAAAAGTGTTTTTGCTAAATCAGATTCCGCACAATCATCCCCCGACTTAAACTCTGCATAA
>CANHIG010000154.1 GCA_947461105.1 Bacteroidota bacterium
AGAGTCATTGAAAACAGAAACGATTGAATTGAGCATGCAGTACAGGATAATTCCCGTAAATGCTAATGAAAACTGAGCGCTTGCGCTAAACCCTGCAATTTTGCAAAACACGATACCCACGAAACCAATTAGCAACGCAATTAGCCCCTGTCTTAAGGGACTAAAAAATTCAATTAATTTGTCTTCTATCATTATTAAGGAACAAATCAAACTGATAATTGATTTGAAAAAGTCTCGTTTTTTGCAATATTTTCCAGCATGTCTTTCACCATTTGCTCCAAAGAAAACTGCGGAGCCCAGCCCCAGTCATTTCTCGCGAATGAGTCATCTATAGACTGTGGCCAACTCTCTGCTATTTGCTGGCGAAAGTCCGGAGCATACGAAATTTGAAAATCGGGTAAATACTTTTGAATCGCTGTTGCTATTTGCTCAGGAGAGAATGAAAATGCAGCAAGATTATACCCGCTTCTAATTTTAATATTTTCCAAAGGAGCTTCCATCAATTGTATTGTTCCGGCAATCGCATCAGGCATATACATCATAGGAAGTGTAGTGTCTTCAGAGAGATAACATGCATATTTTTTGCTTTCCAAGGCCTGAAAAAAAATATCAACTGCATAGTCGGTAGTCCCACCGCCTGCTTTTGTCTTGTAGCTTACCAAGCCAGGATAACGAACAGAGCGTACATCTAATCCTTTATGATTGAAATAATATTCGCACCATCTCTCCCCTGCCAGTTTGCTGATACCATAAATTGTGCCCGGCTCTGTCACTGTTTGCTGTGGCGTATTTACCCTTGGCGATGTTGACCCAAAAACGGCAATAGTACTCGGATAAAACACTTTACCAACCTGAGAGGCTACACTGCAATCAAGGATATTCAGTAGCCCCTTCATGTTCACATCCCATGCCAGCTGAGGGTTTTGCTCTGCTTTTGCAGAAAGTAAAGCCGCAAGGTGGTATACCTGAGCAGGTTTGTATTTTTGAAATACACTGCTAAGCGCATCTTTGTTTAGCACATCCAAAACTTCAAAATCACGCTCAGCAAATGAATCATTCTTATCAGAAACACGCAAATCTGTGGCTATTACCCGGTGACCTTTCGCTCTCAACGCTGATACTAACTCCGTTCCAATTTGTCCATTAGCCCCAGTAACAACTATCGTGTCTGATTTCATCAAAACTTATTTTCTGATTTCAAAATTATCATATCCTGCGATATCTCCCTGAATAATTGAAACATGCTTTACTTCTGCATTTTCCGGCCCATGATGGCAATAATCAATCAACTTGTACACCTTAGGCGCGTCAGCTTCAAGCTCGACAAATACACTACCATCGGGCTCGTTTTTCACAAAACCATTTACCCCAATTATTTCAGCCATTCGCTTTACGTGATTTCTAAAAAAAACGCCCTGTACCCTTCCAGTAATTCGTAGCCGAATATTGATATTCATTGAGTAAAAATAAAAAAGGGTTCCGAAATCGGAACCCTTCTTGCAAGTGAGTTTATGTAATTACTTAAGATTTACAAACTTAGACAATACAGATTCCTTAATGTAGTAGTAGTTTTTAGAATTTAGATTATTTGCATAGATGTTGTATTGAGCAACTTGAATTAAACCAACATTGTCGCCCTTTACCCAAAGTAGCCACCTCTGCTGCAGTGAAGGTGCAAGATGTTGTATTACCTGCTTTTACTTTCTGAATAGATGCATCAGGTCCTGCTAATACGAAAACAACAGAGTCAGCTCCGGAAATAGAAGCAACAGAAATTGTGTAAGCTCCGGAAGTTTGAATATCAGTAGTACTGGTAAGAGTACCGATTGTTGGTACATAAGCATTGTGATAGTAGTTAAATGCCGGAACATTTCCACTTCCAGCTACTGTCCACTTTGTAGTATAATTCAATGTCAATCCGGTTGGATTTGATGTGCTTGGAGTATATACATAAGAGTTATTGCTTTGCTTTGTAAGTATAACGAATCGCTTACTCTAACTGTTCCTGCATCTACAAACGTAGCACCACCAGCGGCTTATGTGAATACTGCAACTGCTGTGCCTACCTCAATAGTATAGGTTTGACCTACTATGGTCTGCTCGGTAATAGTATTAACAACGGCACAAGCTCACCAAGAATCTGAAGGAACACTAACAGTAGGAGTAGTGTTTGCAGGAGTTTTTGTTGTAGTTGAATCTTTTTTGCACGAGTTAATCGAAGTCAAATCTGCAAATGCGGAGAAATAAATGGCCCTCTTTTTCATGTTATAATATTTTTCACAAATATATACACCAATCAAAGACCTTGTTAGCCTTAGTATCAGTTTTTCTTACCTTCCACCAAAGCTTTGAACTCGTCAAAAGTGATTGGCTTATCGGTTAAAGACGCTCTTGTTTTGATGTATTCCAATGCTTTCTCATCTAGGATTCTTTCTGCCATTTTATCGGTATACTGCTTGTCAGCCATTTGCTTATTTACAAACTGATCAATCCACTCATCACCGATATTTCTAAGCCCGTATCCAAACATTTGAGAGATAGTTTCGGTGCGCACTTTTGCTGCAAGTTCTTCCTGAGATACGTTAAAACCTTGTTCGTTTACTATTTTCTTTACAATCAGATTCCATTTAATTTGCTTAGCAAATACTGGATACTCTGTTTCGATTTGCTCATCAGTAATTTCTTTTTCATTACTCATTTTCACCCATCGCTTCAGAAATTCATCAGGTAAAGACAATTCCGTTTTATCCATCATGGAATTATGCAGTTCATTTATTAAGTATGAATCTGCCTGACCGCTGAAATATGCTTCCAAGTCAGTTTTAATCAAATCGCGCATTTCCTGCTCTGTTTTCGGACCTGCTTCGCCATAAGCTTTTGTAAAAAACTCTTCATCTAAATCTGAAGGAGCCGATCTTGTAATATTGTTTAGCGTAAATCGGAATTTATCAGAAATCACCTCAGGTTTTTCACCCTCTTTCACAGCCAATACATGTTTCAATATTTCATCTTGCTCTCTATCCAGACTCTCCCATATATTCAAATCAACTGCATCATGCTTTTTCAATTTCAATACTGAATCGTGAGCAGCTGCTTTAAACATATCCAGCATCAGAGAAGTCACATTTCGCAACCCGCCTTCTTTCACATTTCCTGCTTCATCCAACTCCTCAATTGTGAACATCAAAACATCTTTATCTGCAACAGTTTCAGGGTATTCGTATTTAGCAAAACGAGAACGCATACGATCTATTTCCTCATTAATCATTTTGTCCTCTACTGCTACTAAAAACTTGGTGAAAGTTGGTTTGGTTTCCAAATAGGTAAAACTCACCTCGGGAGCATGACCAATTTCATAAGCAAACTCCACATCCTTGATATTATTGATATCTAAATCCAAAAAAGGCTGATCTTTAGATGGCATCGGTTGTCCCAAAACATCTACTTTGTTGTCTTGTATATAACCAATGATTTTGTCATTCAGCAATTTGTTCACTTCCTCCACAATAACATTGCCTCCGTACATTTTCTTCACTAGTCCCAGTGGCGCCATACCGGGTCTAAAACCTTTCAGAGCTACTTGTTTCGAAAGTTTTTTTACGGTGTCATTCACTTTCTTCTCATAATCTTCTTTCTTCAGCTGAACCTTTATAATAGAGGTTTGTGATCCTGTTTTTTCTACTGTTATAGACATGTGGTTGTTTTTTATTTAAAATAAAGATTGCCCCTTTATGGGGCAATCTTGAAAAATTAGTGCGGGCGGAGGGACTTGAACCCCCATGGATTGCTCCGCTAGATCCTAAGTCTAGTGCGTCTGCCAATTTCGCCACGCCCGCAAAAGGACGGCAAATTTAAATCTTTATTTAATATTCACAAGAAGCAGCAGGCATTTTTCTTAGAAAAGGCATTATTTATCACATATTTGCAATATTATGCAAGTGCTCCTTACTACCCTCAATGCAAAATATATCCATGCAAATCTGGCTGTAAGGCTGTTGTTCCAGCTTAACAAAGCGCACAATGGACTTAACTGGAAGGAATTTTCCATCAAAGAATCCTTTGATGAAATCGCTCATTTTTGTAAAGATTTTGAAGTGGTGGCTTTTAGTTGTTATATATGGAATATTACCCAAACACTGGAGGTAGCGCGAAAAATTAAAGCGCTGAGTCCCGAAACTAAAATCCTTTTGGGCGGCCCGGAGGTGAGCTATGATTTTGCAGATGTCATCGCCAGAGATGAAGTGGATTATATCATTGTTGGAGAAGGGGAAATTCCATTTGAATCTTTTTTGGAAAATTATCCTGATGTGACGAATGTTCCGGCATTGGTTTACAAAGAAAATAATCAGGTCAAGCAGCATCTTTCTCCTCCACTTTTTGACCTCAATCGTTTTGAAAGTCTTATGCCCTATGCATCAGACAATCCCGAAGAGCTGCACAATAAAGTAGCTTATGTGGAAACATCGCGGGGCTGTCCTTACAAATGCGAGTTTTGTCTGGCAAGCCTGGATAACAAAGTGCGCTACCTGCCTATGGAGCATACCAAACAAACGCTTCTTTATTTAATGCAACATGGTAAGGTCATCAAGTTTCTTGACCG
>CANHIG010000155.1 GCA_947461105.1 Bacteroidota bacterium
GCAACCGGGGCAACAGGAAATAACGGAACGAACGGCACTACAGGAGCTACTGGCGCGACAGGAAGTACAGGTGCCACAGGAGTCCCAGGCGCTACCGGAGCCACAGGAAATAACGGAACGAACGGCACTGCAGGAGCTACTGGCGCAACAGGAAGTACAGGAGCCACAGGTGCAGGAACCACAGGAGCAACAGGTGCTACCGGACCTTCCGGTCCGCAGTGGAATATCACCAATCTGAGTTACGCTACGGATGGAACTTTAACACTCACCACGGATCAACCTGCCTCGTTTACCACGCCACAAAAAGCCTGGCTGCTCATCGGAAATGGAGGCACCAACCCTGCCAATAATTTTTTAGGCACTACTGATAATCAGGATTTGGTTTTCAGAACCAACAACAGCGAAAAAGCTCGGGTGCTTAGTAATGGCAATGTTGGTATAGGTACATCCACGCCTGGTGCGAAACTTGAAGTTTTTGGAGGAGGTATTCATACAGTAAATAATGGTTATTCTGTGAACAATGCATTTGCATACTCATCTGGAGTGGGACATCCGGTTTTCATGGGAATAAGGGGAGAGGGAACATTTGCAGCGCCCAGCTATCCTACTTCAGGAAAGTTGTTGAGTACTTTTATCGGTAGGGACGCTTTAGATTATTTAAATCCAAGTAGTTATGGTGGGGCTTCTATATATCTGGAAACCACCGAAAATTTTTCCTTCACCAACAAAGGAACATGTATAAGGTTCCGAACTACTTCAAATGGATCAAATATAGAGACAGAAAGAGTGGTCATTCAACAGGATGGATCAGTTGGTATTGGAACTCCCTCACCGCTCCAAAAATTTGATGTTAATGGCAATATCAGGTCACAAACTGGTGCTTTTGTATCTGGAACACGGGCTGATTTTTATTTGTTATTACAAAGCGATAGAAACATGGTATTGTATGATAATGGCGCGGCAGTATGGCAATCGGGAACAGCTGTTTCTGATATACGCACTAAAACAAATATTCGTCCATTAGAAGAAGTTTTGCCAACTCTTAAAACTTTATCTGCTATTCGGTTTAATTATAAAAAAGAACTGGATATGGGCGATGAGGAACATATTGGTGTAATAGCACAGGAAATAGCTAAGTATTATCCAGATATGGTTTACCACGATAAAAAATCAGACAGGTATTTGGTTTGTTACGATAAACTAACAACCCTGTTATTGAAAGGATTACAGGAACAGGAAGTGAAAATTGAAGAGTTGGAAAAGCGAAATGGCATCCTAAAATCTGAAAATGCCGAGATACTGAAAACCATGAAAGCTCAGATTGATGTAATCAACGATCAACTGCATATTAGATCAGAAAAATAATACGGTATAGCGATGATACCAGCCCTTTTAATAAAGCCTAATGAAGTCTACGAATGCTTAGCTAATTTATTGATGATAAATACAACTCTTACGCCTATTTTTTGATTACACTAAAATCTTGTTCAAGATATATGAAAAAATTTATTGTTAGCATCACCTTATTGTCTCTGTTGAATGATTCTTTAGCTCAACCCACAACCTACCCAAATCTTTTTTACAACAATGGGAGTCAAGTGTATGTAGAAAGCGGAGCTTTACTGCATATACAAGGCGATTTAGAAAATATAAATGGAACAGGCTCTAAAACAATCACAAATAATGGAGTAATTGAAGTAGAAGGCAATATCAATAACGAATCAGGCGCAACCTTTCAAAGAACAAGCGGAGAAGGAGTGGTAAGAATGGTGGGTGGTTCGGTAGTTGCAGGTGTTGCAAATGCTGACCATGAGCAAAGAATATTAGGCGACTGGAAATCAAACGGGAAGTTTTATAATCTTGTAATAGACAAAGAAAACTCGGGATCCAAAGTAGTTTTAACCGATGACATAGAAATCACAGGCTCACTGGTTTGGAATGGATCAAACAATGCAAACACATACACATCCGGCACAGCCTACAACAATATTCGTGGCGCATCGAGAACAGGCAATGGTATTATTCAGCTATTTGACGGAGGTAATGATTATGATTTGTATGTATCTAATGGAAATTCAGATGCAATAGCCGGTCATCAAATCTTCACTGAGCATGGAGCTGCTTCGGCTACTTCCGATAAATTTATTTTGGTAAGCGGAGCTGCACCAATTGCCGTGAAAGGATTCAGTCGCTCTGTGACTCAGACAGGAGCAGACTATGACTATCCAATTGCAACAGATTTAAATTCATATAATGGAATTAGATTTAATTTTGATGCCGTAGGTGCTGGAGCGAATAAAATTACAGGAACATTCAGAGATGGCAGCGAAGGGACTATCAACCAAAGCTGTGTGGGATGCCACAATGGAATTCATCCTGCACCACCTGATAATACAGGCTTCAACTATTTTTTCAATAATGTAACCAATACAGGCTGCTCTGGAGGTTCGGGCTATCAATGGGTGATTTTTGATTCACTACCCACCACACATGGAATATGGAGTTTCAATGGCAACAACTCAAACGTATATGAAGTTACTGCTTTCTCCAGTTCAAACGATTTACCTATGGGTAGTGAAAATGCCAGACTGATAAAACTTTCTTCCGCCTATACAGCCTCTAATGCATCATTAAATGTAGACTGGGGAGCAAGTATTTTATCTTCGGTATCATCTACAAATGATTTGCTTAATTATAGCACAAACCTTTGCTATGCTGGAGATGGTTGGCGAGGTGGCACCTATACCGGCTTTTCTCACTTCCAGACTACAGCTGCATCTTCACATTCAAATGCGCTACCAGTAAAACTTCTTTATCTAAAAGCTGAGCCAATTGAAAACTCCTACATAAAAGTATCCTGGCAAACGGCATTGGAAATAGACAACAAAGGCTTTGAGGTGATGCGAAGTGAAGATGGTATCAACTTCAAAGTGATAGGATGGGTAAATGGCAATGGCAACGCTACACAGCCTATCGCCTATTCGTTTGATGATAAAGATGTATCCGCAAATAAAGATTACTACTACAGGCTTAATCAAATTGATTTTTCAGGGCTTAGTGAAAAAAGCAATATTGTTTCCGCTAAAATCATAGATGGAGAGCAACTCTCAATTAGTGATTTTATGCCCAACCCAACTATTGGCGGTACCAAGCTCATTGTTACATCAAGCTTCAACTTGCCCGTAAAAGTGAAATTCTACAGCCTATTGGGGCAGGAATTGGTTTCGCAGGAGTATCAACTAAAAACAGGAGCTAATGATATAGTATTTGATTTAACTGAATTTGCAGATGCTACCTACAGTGCAGTAATTATAGCTGCCAATCAGATTTATAGCCGAAAACTAGTAATCGTAAAAAATTAAAATTCACCATACCATAAATTTAATGCCAACCTTAAAACATCAAATATGAAAGAGTTAATTCTACTCACATCGGCATTAACTCAAAACAAAACATCACCAATTTCAGGTGTTCTATCAAAAACAGATTTGGCGAAGGGGCACAAGGGCAGAATTTTAATATGCTTTTCCCTGGCATAGTTTACAATCCCCATCAGTATTTTTTTGCCGATACTTTGGCCTCGATAGGCATCATTCACTTCTGTATGATCCAGAATAATTTTCGTGCCTCCAGCGAAAGTATAAGTGATTCTTCCGGCTTCGGTTTCATTGTCCAGCGCAATAAAATAGCCTCGTTGTCCTTCTTCTATCTGTTTAATTTCCATAGGATATTTGATTTATGTGATAGGCATTACTAAATTATAAAAACATACAGAAACATCAGGATTTAATCAAATTTGATACTATAAAATGATACTATCATAATGAAGTCTCTTTAGATTTTTCTCATGAGATAACCTCAAAAACAATTTCCTCCTCAAATTTGTATCTTGTACGATGAAGCTCAAAAATTTCATTTTTGCTTATCTTTTATTTTCGTTTACAGCCTGCAATCCTCAAAACACACACATGACTCATCAGCATACCAACGAACTCATTCACGAAAGCTCACCATACCTTTTGCAACACGCCCACAATCCTGTTGATTGGAATCCGTGGGGCAGTAAGGCATGGGATAAAGCAAAGGCTGAAGATAAACTCGTAATTGTGAGTATTGGTTACTCTGCCTGCCATTGGTGTCATGTGATGGAACATGAATCCTTTGAAGACTCTGCTGTTGCGAAAATCATGAATGATAATTTTGTTTCCATAAAAGTAGACCGCGAAGAGCGCCCTGATGTGGATCAGATTTATATGGATGCTGTGCAACTGATTACCGGACATGGCGGCTGGCCACTGAATGCGATTTGTCTGCCCGATGGCAGACCTGTTTATGCCGGAACATACTTTCGCAAAGACCAGTGGCAGCAAGTGCTTTTTTATTTAGTTGATGAATACACAAACAGGAAAGCAGAAGCATTAAAACGTGCTGAGGACATTACTCAGGGAATCATTTCTATGGATGCCATTGCAGTAGTTGAGGATGCTTCATTTTCCAAAGACTCGCTGAATCAAATCTGGA
>CANHIG010000156.1 GCA_947461105.1 Bacteroidota bacterium
CTGTTTAATACAGCATAAGCACGTGCCATAGCCTCCAGTGCAAATGGAAAATCGAAATCTTTAAAATTAAATTCTCTGGTATAGTTTAAACAGCGATGAACTTGATAAAGCCTCATTTCACCTTCACCAAAAACGGGGCTAAGAGTGCCGCTTTTTCTTTCAAGCTTTTAGCTTGCTTTATTCACGATGCAAGTTGCAAAATTGATTATCTTCTATCACAAGTTACGAAGACTAAACTTGCGATATCAGAGGTCTGTATATTTATTATGAAGCTTTAAATAGCTTTCTAAAGAGCGTTCAACGCTTCCACCATTTTGTTCGAAATGCTCTTTCGTAGGTTCATATCTTGTCATAATCTCATCATAATGACGGTAATAAATATCATTATATAGAAAGGAATCTAAAAAATCGCTACAATCAACAACTAAGCTAGGTTCGGTTTCTAAAATAAGAATTCCGGTTTTTTCCCAATTGTCAGTTTTCTTTAAAGAAAAGAAATATTTGCTTTCATGTTTTAAAAGCCAACTTACAATCATTTTTTCATCATCCTTATTTAATTTTTCATATTCTCTCAAAGCTTCCTTAGCTAAATAATTTTCATTGTAGTTGTGAACTAAATCAGAAACTTTACTGTAAAGAGAATCTATATACTCGAACGCTTTATATTTTAGGCTGACAAAAGGGTCATTTAGGTTTAATTCATCAGCTAAACTTTTATGTTGATCATACCAATTAACCAATTCTTGAATGGAAACTAAACCACTTGCAGAAAGACGATTAAAATCTTCAATAGCATTATCAATTTTTTGAAGATTTATAGAAAATTCCAGCGTATGAACAAAGCTTACTTTTTCTTCTTCATAAAATTTAAAATAAATATCCCAATCGTTTTCGTCAGGTGTATCTACCTTCAGTCCATTACATAAATAGATGTCAGTTACCTTGCCGTTTTTTTCCTCAAAAAATAAATTTAAAGAAGGGCAGCCATCTGTCTTAAATTTGTATGCTTTACAACCCTTATTACAAGAGCCACAAGTCCCCTCTATCACTTTTTCGTAAGTAATTAATTTTTTATATTCATCTAATTCTTTTTTTAATCTGGATAAAAACAAATCCTTTGATACATCCATATATGACCTATTGTCATCCAAGAGGTTTTGTAATGCTTCAAAATCCAAAGATTTAAAAGCTTGTATTAGTTGTTCCTTTTCAGTCATTTAATTTTCTGTTTATAGGTTTTGCAAATTTATCCATGAGTTCCGAAGCAACTTGGCACACTTCAGACTATGGATAGTTGAGGATTCTTAAAAAAGCATACAGCTTCTTTCATAATAAGAATGCATCTTTGAAAAAATTAAAAAATTTCCGAACCTCTATAATCATCAAGGAAGTCTTGGTAATCCCAGTATTGAAATACATCCATTTTTAATAGATTAAGCTCAAAGGCTTGAAGAAATTTAGGGTGATTCATGATATTATCAAGGGAGAATAAATTGATATCAATATAAAAACTGTTTAAATTATTTATGCACCACAATAGATAATCAATGTCATAAGTAATAATAAACTGTATGGTTTTACCCTTATACTTCCCAAAATGGATTTCACTTTCAGCATTATATTCCTTGCTATTTTTGAATATGCGTTCTTCTTCACTAAGTTTAATTGTAGATGAAATTTTTACTTTTTCTTTGTTTGTTAAAAACGGAAACCATCTTTTTTCCCTATAAGTTTGTCTGTATGAGCGACAAGCATTGTCTATTCTTTGATAGTATTCATATGCGGATTTTGTATTTTCGTATGGATAATTCAATCTGTATAAAGACCAATAGTATTCTGTAGTATATCCTAATTGGTAATAAATTTCCAGTGCATCATTAAAATAACCATTAGTGTACAATTCTTTTGCTTTTGCCTTTAAGTTTATTTCACATTCCCTCAACAGCGGTTCAAAAAAGTGTTTATCAGAATAATTTGGATTAGTTAAACTTAAAAAGTTATCAGATTTTATTTTGTTCTTCCAGTTTGCTAAGAATTGCTTGAAGTATGCAAATGCACTTAAATAATCACCTTTTGCATAAAATTTATAGCCTTCATTTAATTCAATGTTCTCAAATTTTTCAATGAAAGTAGCAGTAAAAACAAACTCTTCCTTCTTTGATCCAATGTCTTTTGCAGTACCTATTATGTAGTCATCATTAAAAAATTGACCAGAATATTCAAATATATCGACCCAGCTAATTAGTTCGGATTTACTATTAAACGAAAATGAAACAAAACGGTCATCAATATTGGCTATGTCATTTGGGTAAAAAAAGATCAACCTCTCATCATAAGGGGCATAATCTCGCTTGCTTTTTAAACTCCATTTTGTCCCATCTAATAACATACGCAATGCTTGATAAAATCTTTCTTTTAGCCGGTGTTATCACCGCACCAACTATATTATCTCCAAATACCTCTTCGTCTCCCAATCTGTTACCACACGGCTAAACTGGCGCCATTCCCACTCGCGGGTTTGGGCGAAGTGCTGCACAAATTTTTCACCAAACAGTTCGTTGGCTATTTTTGAGTCTTTCATGATTTGTGTGGCATCGTGCAGGTTTTTCGGGAATCGTCCGTTGCTTTCATCGCGGTAGCCGTTGCCGAGTGTGGCGGGCTGTTTCAGGCTCAGTCCTTTGCGGATTCCGTAAAGTCCGGCTGCGAGGCAGGCCGCCATCGCCAAGTAAGGATTCGTATCGCTGCCCACTACTCTGGTTTCTAATCTCGAAGATTTGCTGCCGCCCGGCAGTGCGCGCAGCGCCACAGTGCGGTTATCCACGCTCCAGGTCACTGTGGTTGGCGCCCAGGCTCCTTCCACCAATCGTTTGTAGGAGTTGATGGTTGGCGCTACCATCGGCAGAATATGCGGCAGGCAGTGCAGTTGCCCTGCAATGTATTGCTTCATCAGCGGACTCATTTTATTTTTGTCCTTATCATCGTGGAAGAGATTTTTTGTCTCTTTTTTATCCCACAGACTCTGGTGGACATGGCCGCTGCATCCCGGCAGATTTTCGCTAACCTTCGCCATGAAGGTTGGAAGAATTCCGAAACGATATGCAATTTCTTTGATGCTTGTTTTGAAGAGTGTAGCGCGGTCGGCAGATTGCAGAATTTCTCCGTAGCGGATAGCTGCTTCGTAAACGCCCGGGCCGGTTTCGGTGTGCAGCCCTTCTATCGGCACATCGAATTTTGCAAGGTCATCGAAGATGGCTGAGAAAAAATCGTTGCGCAGTGTAGAGCGCAAAATTGAATAACCAAACATGCCCGGAGTGAGCGGTTTCAGTCCATGAAAGTTTTTATCGGCTGCGGTTTGCGGTGTTTCTTCAAAATTAAACCATTCAAATTCCTGCGAAAACACAGGCTCAAAACCTGCTTTGCGCGATTGCGCAGCGATTTTTTTCAGCAGTTGACGCGGACAAATTTCGAGTGCATTATCTTTCGCATCAATAAATTCTCCAAGAAAAAAAGGAATATCATTTTCCCACGGAATTTTCCGGAACGTACTCAAATCAATTCGCGCTTTAGCATCGGGATAGCCCGTGTGCCAGCCGGTGTAGCTGGTGTTGTCATACGCCACATCGCCCATATCCCAGCCGAACACCACATCGCAAAAACCCATTTCGCTGTCGGCAATGCCGAGAAATTTTTCGGCAGAAACATATTTGCCGCGCAGCACTCCGTCAATATCAGTAATCGCTAATTTTACTTTTTGCGCGGGATGTTTTTTTACGTAATCGAGAATTTGCTTTTTGTCCATAAATATTATTTGTCGGATGAGTTAAAGAGTTTATACAAAACGAAAGCCGCGGCAATCACTGCAAAATAAATAATTGCGAGGTAAAAATTGTAGTAAGTAATAGCAACTAATGCAACAGATGCAATAGTCAAGGCAATCAGCGGAAACAGCGGATAAAACGGAACACGGAAAGGTCGCGGCATATCAGGTTCTGTTTTGCGCAAACGGATGATAGATAAGCAGGAGAAAATATAAAGCGTAATAGCTCCGAAGACTGAAACAGTAATAATATCGCCAGTTCTGCCTGTGAACAGTGCTCCGATTCCAAGAATCATATTGCCAACCAAAGCCCAGTGAGGCGTATTAAAACGCGGATGAATTTTTCCCAACACACGCGGAAACTGACCCACTCTGCCAAATTCGTAAGTAACCCTTCCGGCAGCGAGCAGCAAACCGTTGAACGAAGCCACAAAGCCAAACAAACCCACGCTCACCAGCATGTGATACATAAATCCGCCATTGCCCGTGATTTGTCCCAGCGCCATCGGCAGTGGTGAATCGGAAATTTTCCCGGCACTGTCATACACTACTTTTTCCCAACCGCCAACGCCCACAGCCGCGCAGAAAGTCATGGCAGCAAGGATGCCGAGCGTAATCATGGAATA
>CANHIG010000157.1 GCA_947461105.1 Bacteroidota bacterium
AAAATAAATGACACATCATCTGCATTTTCAGTGAGCCATTCAGGAAAAGAATCTCTGTTGATTTTCGCATCATAAAAACAATCTTCAAGATTTGATTGCTTTGCAGGGCTGTCAAAATTATCTACCAGTATAAGATTTTTAAATCCTTTACTATTAAGTGTTCTGACCAGATTACATCCTATAAACCCATAGGCTCCGGTGATTACAATTTTACCTTCTGTGGGGTTATCGTGCATTAATTATTAAGGATAGATTCGAGTGCATTATCGTATTTATCTTTCCACTCATTCACATGTCCCCACTTCTCGTCATCAATAATTACCTGCGAGCCTTTTACTTCGCCTAAGAGTGAAAACTCAGCGTTCGTTTTCATCATGGTATTGATAAATAAATCTTCTTTATGTGGCGCAACACTCACTATCACTCTGGATTGTGACTCACCGAAAAGGAATGCATCTTTTCTGATTGAAGTGTCTGTATCTATTTTAAAGCCATGTCCATCTATCATTGCCGATTCTAAAAGACAACAGAAAAGTCCACCCTCTGACACATCATGTGCTGAGTTTATCAAGTTCATTTGAATCAATTGCTTTACAGATTTTTGCACCTCTAATTCTTCATCTAAATCGAAATATGGTGTAGATGAATTATTCACTTCATGTACCAAAACCAAATACTGAGAGGAAGATATATCTTCTCTGTTCTCTCCAATCACATATATCTTATCGCCTTCATTCTTGAAGTTAAGTGTCATGGAATGGTACTTGTTTTCCAATACTCCGATCATTCCGATTGTTGGGGTTGGAAATACTGCCCCTCCATCTGTTGATTGGTTATAGAAACTTACATTGCCGCCTGTTACTGGAGTGCCGAATGCTTCGCATGCTTTGCCCATTCCTTTGATAGCACTTACAAATTGCCAATACACTTCAGGATTATTAGGATTGCCGAAATTCAAACAGTTTGTGATTGCTGAAGGTTCGCCACCGGAGCAAACAATGTTTCTTGCTGCTTCGGCAACTGCTATTTGAGCACCCACAAATGGATCAGCCCAAACATATCTTGCATTACAATCTACGGTTACAGCCAAAGCTTTATTCGACCCTTCAATTCGAACTATGGCGGCATCAGATGGTTTGTTTGTAGACATATTTACAATACCCACCATGGAATCATACTGCTGATAAACCCATTTCTTTGAGGCGATATTTAATGATTGCACCAAGGTATTTGCCACTTCAGTTAAATCATCCGGCTCTGCAATTGCATCAATGGAAAAGTGTTTGTTACCTGCAAAATATGCCGCTTCGCGATATTCGCGATTATACACCGGAGCACCACCACCTAGAACCAGAGATTCAGCAGGCACTTTTGCCATAAGTTCTCCATTCATATAATATTCTAAAAAACCTCCATCAGTCACTTCACCTATTTGGCTGCAGTTCAAATCCCATTTGTCAAAAACTGCTTTTACCAAGTCTTCTTTACCTTTTTCAACAACAATGAGCATCCTCTCTTGCGACTCGGAAAGCAAAATTTCCCATGCTTTCATATTCTGTTGGCGTGTAGGCACTTTATCCAAATGGATAATCATTCCGGCATTGCCCTTTGCGCTCATTTCTGATGTTGAGCAAGTGATTCCGGCAGCACCCATATCCTGCATACCAATTACTGCGCCAGTTTTAATAACTTCAAGAGAAGCTTCTAAAAGTAGTTTTTCCTGAAATGGATCCCCAACCTGCACAGCCGGTAAATCATTGATAGAGTCCTCTGTTATATCTTTTGATGCAAAAGCCGCACCATGTATACCGTCTTTTCCTGTGGCAGAACCAACTATAAATACAGGATTGCCTTTCCCTTTTGAAATAGCCGATACTACCTCATTAGTTTTCACAATACCTACAGACATGGCATTTACCAATGGATTTGTCTGATATACCGGATCAAAATAAACTTCACCGGCAACTGTAGGCACACCAAAGGCATTGCCATAATCGCCAATTCCTTTCACTACTCCTTTGAGCAAATATTTAGTTCTGTCATTTTCTAAACTTCCAAATCTGAGCGAATTTAATGAGCAAATTGGTCGGGCACCCATAGTGAAAATATCGCGGTGAATACCGCCAACACCTGTTGCAGCACCTTGATATGGTTCTAAAGCAGAAGGGTGATTGTGCGATTCAATTTTGAATGCACAGCCGATTCCATCTCCTAAATCAACAAGTCCTGCATTTTCTTCTCCAGCTTCTACCAATAAATGCTTACCTTTTTTAGGCAATGTTTTTAACCAAACAATAGAGTTTTTATAAGAGCAATGCTCGCTCCACATTACAGAATAGATAGACAATTCAGTGAAATTGGGAACGCGTCCCAATACTTCATTAATCTTTTTGAATTCATCTTCTGATAGTCCTAGTGCTTTTGCTTTGTCAAGTGTAGCAGGTGACAATGATGCGTCTGATGCCATATCGGTATTTGTTTTGCGCAAAAATAAGTTTATTAATGTCTTTTCAGGATTGATTTTCCCATGTTGTTGATAAATTGAAAATCGCTTTTGTCAGGTAGAATAGACCAAATTGGTTGTTTAGTCTCAAATATGAATTTGAAGTATAGCAGTGCCGCAGCGATAACAAATGAAAGGGAGGCTGCTCCTGCAGCACCGGAAAAGTATTTTGAGGGGATAAACAGATAGCCGGCTATAACAGCCGTTGAGAAACTGATGATATTTATAAAAATAAGTCCACCATATCTTCCCTTGCTTAAATAATAACTTTGATATACTAAATAAACATTATAGAAAATCACTCCCGGTGCAAACCATTTTACGCTCCAGTTGATTCCTGAATAGGCTTTCCCAAATAGTGTGGTGAAAAAGGTATCAGGCACAGTAAAAAGGAAAATAGTGAGCAAAATCGAACAAAGCATCGTTAGCTTCGCAAATCGGCTCATCATCGTATATTTTTCATAATCTTCATTAGCACTCATGAATTTTGTATAAAAAATCGATTGAGTACTTCGGGCAATTATCCATGAAAATTCGAAAAGTGAAATGCCAACAGAAAAAAAACCCAAGTCCAAATTTCCTTGGAGATACTGGAGCATATAAAAGTAAAATCTGAGATTGAGCAATTGCAACAATTCAAGAAGCTGGTAACCTAATCCAAATTTGAAAATAGTTTCCGTTTCAGAGAAAATGCCTGAGAATCTTATGGTTTGCAGTTCTTTTCGAACCGAAAAAATGATGAGCACACTGCCTATGGATAATGCGATTATGATGGAATATAAATAGGCCTCAATGGTATGGATTTGTAATACTTCTAAATAAAAGACAGTTAGAATTAATGTGAATACAATCGGAAATGCCTGGAAGAAGTTATAGGAACGAAATGATTGTTTTGTGAGCAAAACCGAAGCATGAACACTGATGAAAGAGTTAAGGAAGCTTATAATTGCAATTAGAAATGCATAATTGCTATTACTAAGTTTTAAAAATACTATGAGCACATAAGCTAAAACGCACATAGTGAAAGACCAAATGTAGGAGGGGATAAGAATGTTCTGGAACTTAAGCTTTGGTATGAGGTACACGTATGACTGGCCACCTATAATGCTACAAAAAAAGACAACAAAAGATACAGTAGTGAGTATCATTGTTGACTCTCCCTTTGCCCGAGGCCCCAGTACTTTGGCTATTAAAATCACAAGTAAAAAGTTTGCTATCGCGGAAGCAACTCTCACTATGCTTGTATTGAAAATATTTTTTTGCAATTTGATTTCTTAGATTCGGGCTGAAAGTAACTAAACCACATTCAGATTCAAAGTCATGAGTCTTTTGATATTTCTGATACATCTTATCCTATTGATTTGTGCAATCAATTTTTTGAAGTATTTTAGGCAATCCGGACTTTCTGCTTTCGAGCTTAACTTGTTTTTTCTTTTAAAATTATTTTTTGGCTTTCTTCTGATTTATGTATACGCCCGGTTTTATCCTCAGCGCAATTTGTCAGATGTGTTCAAATACTTTGATGATGCCAACGTGATATACAATAATGCTCAGATTCATCATCTCAATCTATGGCATTTAGTTTCCGGAATTGGCTTTGACCGGCATACTGAACAATCAGCAGTTTTGCTTTCTAATACACACCATTTTGACAAAAAGGGGGGCGGTTTTCTTGAAGCAAATCATCTGGTATTGATTCGTTTAAATCTGATACTATGCTTTATGAGCCAGGGTAATATTTTCATACATTCACTTTGGTTTTCCTTTCTTTCATTTACTGGCTTTGTTGGGGTGTTTTATTTTCTGAAACGCTGGTTTACTGAGAATATTTGGGCTTTTAAAGGTATTTTATTTATAATCCCTTCTGTTCTTTTCTGGTCAAGTGGCTTGCTAAAGGAAGC
>CANHIG010000158.1 GCA_947461105.1 Bacteroidota bacterium
ATGACGATAGAGTCTGTCTTCCAAATCATTTGGCTGACCAGTACAATATCAACTAGTAGTTAAACTTTTAAGTATGTATACATGGAATATCATCTAAAAAAAGAAGCCCAGCATTTCTGCTGAGCTTCTGTGTCGGGGTACCAAGATTCGAACTTGGGACCCCCTGGTCCCAAACCAGGTGCGCTAACCGGACTGCGCTACACCCCGATATTTTACAAGTTTTTTTGGGAAGGGAACTTGTGACCCTCGCGCCTTAAGCGCGATGCGCTAATCACGCCTTGGCGTGACTACACCCCGATAGTTTCGAGCGGCAAATGTATAAAAAACATCGGTTTTTCAAATACAAATTCTCATTGCTCAAAATTGCGGTGAGACCGGGATTCGAACCCGGGGTGCCAGTTACCCAGCACGACAGTTTAGCAAACTGTTGGTTTCAGCCACTCACCCATCTCACCTTTTAGCTAAAAATTTTAACCCAGAACGTTTTGGTCGGACGGCAAATATAGGTTTTTCGGGAAATTGGCGAAGAAAAAAACAGTTTTAATTGATTACATTTACTAAGCAAAATACTCAATGCTATGAAAAGTAAGTTATCAGGGGCATTAGCCCTTATAGTAATTTGTCTCGTTCTGCTAAACGGATGCAAAGAACCTGATAGCAATACCACCGCTTCAATTGTTTTAGTGCCAAAATGGGGCAATAGCGATTTTGCTTTAAATACGCTTTACCCAAATACCGCTGGCGATTCACTGCGCTTCTCCAAAATGAAGCTCTTTCTTTCAGAAATTAGCCTGATTAAGAGTGATGGCTCAAAGGAGTTGATTAAAGACATTGCATATTTCAATATGACACAAAGCGACCCTACAATTTTATCCGCTACTTCTTCTATATTTCCTCCGGGAGATTACACTGGCATTAGCTTTAATTGTGGAATCACTGATGCTCAAAACAATACCGACCCGACTCAGGTGAGTTGTCCAAACCCCCTCTGTGCAGATAATGAAATGTATTGGGGAGCCACACTAAAATA
This sequence comes from Bacteroidota bacterium, assembly GCA_947461105.1. Lineage (GTDB taxonomy): Bacteria > Bacteroidota > Bacteroidia > Chitinophagales > LD1 > CALAYL01. Next base: position 1,031 of record CANHIG010000158.1, read on the forward strand.
TACCTATACAAAAATAGAAGGCAATGTAAAACGATTTGGAAGCTCGCTCTTTTCCATTTTTATTTACCATGTAGGATTAAGTGCAAACCGAAGAACAATTTCCTTACAAAAGCCGTTAACATTCACAAAGGATGCAAATAATCAATTAAAGATTGATTTGGATATCAGAAAAATACTGGATGGGAACGACCCTCTTAATATGGCTACAGACTATAACACACAAACAACCGACAACTATCCTTTAGCAACAAGATTTGCCGATAACATTGCAACAGCTTTTTCAATAGAATGAAAAAATATATCTTATTTCTCACAGTATCGATAGCATTATTGAGCGGTTGCAAAAAAGACCCTCAAATTAATGATAATGGAGTAATTGAATCCGACACCGCATTCATCGGAAAACCTTTTGTTTTTCCAGGAGGAGTAAATAGTCCACGATACAGAAAAATAGATATTCCTACGGATAATCCAATGACCGAGGAGGGTGTGCTCCTTGGCAGAATGCTTTTTTATGATCCAGTACTCTCTATGGATAGCACTATTTCATGCGCTTCATGTCACAAAGCTGAGTTTGAATTTGGCGATGGAACCGCACTAAGCAAAAAGATATTTAATCAGCAAACAAAAAGACATACTCCCACTTTAATCAACCTTGGAATGAACAAAAGGTTTTTCTGGGATGGAAGAAAAAACACATTAGAGGAATCTGTAGGAGATGCCTTACTTGGAGAGCAATCTTATGCATTTAGCATTACTGAAGCAAGATTAAAGAACCAGTCAAGATACACCTACCTCTTTAAAAAAGCTTTTGGAAGACCAGGTAATATTACAGCAGAAAACATTCACAAGGCTATCGCTCAGTTCTTGCGTTCAATGGTTTCTATTGATTCGAAATTTGATAAGTATATGCGAGGAGAAGCTAATCTCAGTAGCGATGAACTGGAAGGCTTCGACATTTTCAATAGCAATACAAGAGGGGACTGCTTTCACTGTCACGCGGATGGCCCTTACCTTACTTTTGCAAATCAAGGCTTATTGTTTGCAAACAATGCGCTGGACTCTTCAGCAACTTTATATGAATTTAAAGACTACGGATTAGGCGATTTTACGGCAAACTCATTTGATAATGGACGCTTTAAAATTCCGACACTGAGAAATATAGAACACTCGGCTCCTTATATGCATGATGGGAGATTTAAAACTTTGGAAGAAGTTGTAAATTTCTACAGTGATAGTCTGAAATATTCTCCTAACATAGACCCGCTTATGCAGCTATTTTTTCAGGGAGGATCAAGACTCAATCAGCTGGAAAAGCAACAACTAATTGCATTTCTAAAAACGCTTACAGATGAGAGCTTTAGAAATAATCCAAAATTTCAGAATCCGTTTTAAGATTTGCTTTCCTTACTTAACAGGAGCCTTCTGAGCCGGAGTTTGGGAAGCTGGTTTAGGAGAAGTGGAATTAGTTTTCGCTTTCTTATCCTGAATCATTTTAATATTTCCTTTTGCTAAAACAAAATCAGGAAACACTTTCAATGCCTCATCAAAATTAAGTTTTGCTGCATCTTCCTGATTCAAATCCATGGCAATAATTCCCTTCACATTGTATGCTGCAGCTTTCAAAGGCACCTCCTGTGCTTGTCCATTCTGAGCTCGTATAGTTACATTTTGCTGCGAAGATTTCGGGTCAGCAACTATCTGATCAATAGATACTACTGCCTCGCCATATCGCTTCAGCTGATATTGCAGTGTAGCTATTTGATATAGATAATAAACTTCCTTTTTCTCTTTGTATAAGTTTTCATAGTCCGCCAAAGCTTCTTTTATTGCGTTCAATGAAGTCTTGCTCACGGCTACCACTTCAAGCATATCAACTCGTTTCGGATCTTCCTTGAGAATTTCTTCAGCCAAAGCATTTGACTGCGCATAGCGCTCACCTGCAAAATATAAAAGCGCCAATGAATCTTTGAGGTCTTTGCGCTCAGGTTTTATTGCCATTGCATTGTATAATGCAGAAACTGCCGTTTGCAAATCGTAGTATTTTAAGGCAGATTTATAAACGTCCATTTGAACTTTAAAAGCATCCTGCGCATTTGAACTTACAATAAGCATTACTGTAATAAGAAGTAAAAAACTTTTTTTCATAACTATTGATTGTAATAGGCTAAATGTAGAAAATATTAATCTTGGTAAAACTTTATTTGAGAAATTTTTGCATTGAGGTCTGCATAGCCTTAGCTTTTTGACCAGCTATGTCAGCAAAATCATCACCACCTGAGGCATAAATAATATCTCTGGTAGAATTAATAAGCAAACCAAAATCCGTATTCATTCCGTATTCACAAACATCTTCCAGCGAGCCACCTTGAGCACCTACGCCCGGCACCAGAAAAAAATAATCCTTGGCAATGGAACGAATATGCTCAATATATTTTGTCTGAGTAGCACCAACAACAAACATGAGGTTTTCCGGACTTCCCCACTGCTGCACTTTTGTGATTACATGCTCATAAAGCGGCTTCCCATCAAATTCTAAAAACTGAAAATCTGAAGCTCCTTTATTAGAAGTTAAGCCGAGCACTATCACCCACTTATCTTTGTATTCCAAAAACGGAGTAACACTATCTTCGCCCATATATGGCGCTACAGTTACTGCATCAAAATCCATCTGCTCAAAAAATGTTTTAGCATACATTTTTGAAGTATTGCCAATATCTCCGCGCTTGGCATCTGCAAGAAGAAAAATAGGCCTATTAAGTGAACGAATATAACTGACTGTTTGCTCCAACGCCTGCCAGCCGCTAATTCCCATCGATTCATAAAATGCTATATTGGGCTTGTATGCTACGGCATAATCAATTGTAGCATCTACTATTGCCTTATTAAATTGAAAGATAGCATCAGGCTTATGGCGCAAAAATTCAGGAATCAAAGAGATGTTTGTGTCCAGACCAACACAGAGCATAGATTTTTTCAATCGGATTTGAGCTACAAGTTCAGACCTTTTCATCTTCAAAGAGGAAATTAAGAGGAATAACTTGTTTAATCTCAGGCACGGCTTGCATTATAGCTGTCTCAATTCCGGTTTTGAATGTCATATAACTCTGTGGGCAAGTACCGCATGCGCCTATCAATTTTACTTTCAGAATCATATCATCTGACAACTCTACTACCTCCACATTCCCTCCATCATCATTCAGATAGGGGCGTGCATTATCTAGTGCTGCTTCTATTTTTCGCAATATTTCCTTGCTGTCAATCATCTTTCAAAAATACTATAAATACTGATATTAAGCTGCTACTTCTTTTTCAGCGTTTACAATGGCTATTTGTCTTGCCACATTTACTCCCAACTCCTCAAA
>CANHIG010000159.1 GCA_947461105.1 Bacteroidota bacterium
AGAGAGAAAAAGGCAATGTATTTTAGTTTCACTCTCCCGAAAATTAATAAACGAATTTCGTGTTCAGGATTCAAGGCTGTAGCTGCAAAAATTATAGCCTCTACTCCTGCCGAGGCACCAACAAGAACAGTTGGGTATTTGCTTAAAAAAGGAATGAAAATATAAGCAAGTAATGAAAAAAGCCCTCCTGAAACTCCTCCTCCCAAAAAAACCTTCGTAAAATATTTATTGCCTATATATAATTGATAGATGCTACCAAACCAATAAAGCATAAGCATGTTCATGAATACATGGAAAAAAGAAGCATGCAAAAACAGGTATGTTACAATTGTCCAGGGCTTCAGAAAAAAGCTTGTATTCAGCGGAAGCGCTAAATAGGAATTGAATAGGGAATAAAGATTGAGAGAATCAAACGCTAAACTGAATAGATGTATAGTTTGCGCAACTATATAAAAGGCGACACAAAGGAAAATGAAGATCCATAAAGTGTCGCGCTGCTCAATTTTATTTCTGATATCGTCTTCTACAGAACCAAACATTAGAAAAGTTGGTATTTATTTTTATCCCAAATTTTTATCACGATATATCCAAATAAAGCACCACCCAGATGTGCAAAGTGAGCTACATTATCCCCATATGACATGGAGAATCCACGGAATAACTCCCATACTACATAAAGCGAAACGAAATATTTTGCTTTAATGGGAATAGGGAAAAAGATAAGCATAAGCTCGGTGTTAGGAAACAGCAAACCAAAGGCAACTAAAATACCAAATACCGCTCCTGATGCCCCCACTGTTTGAGAAAAATAGGTAGAGTATATTTCGGGATGATCAATTATCTTAGACCAAAGAGGGTCGACTGTGCCAGTAGCTTTAAAAATTAGAAACATTTGAACTGCCATGTGCAAAAGCATGGCCCCGAAACCAGTGATGAGGTAAAAAGTTAAAAATCTTTTTCCACCCCATACACGCTCTAAAATAGAGCCAAACATGAATACGGCAAACATATTGGAGAAGATGTGCCCCAAATTTCCATGCATAAACATGTGGGTGATTAACTGAAAAGGAGCGAACCTTGATGATTCAAGAGGGGCAACTTTCTGAATGTAGTCGTGCGTATTAAAAATATAATGCAGACTCATCTGTTCTGTAAAGCCTTCGCCAAGAATTGAAGAGGCAATAAAAACAACAACATTTATGGCAATCAGATTAAACACAACCGAACGTGTGTCCATCATTCTATTTCCGGTTTGAAACATTGCATAAAGGTAGCAGAGTAGCTATATCTGACAAATGTTTTATTGTTTTTTTGGAGCAAAGAGCGAGACAAGGACGTCAGAAATTATTTTTTCTGCGATTTCAAAAAGGTAGCACCTTGAGTAGTTAGGAGATTGTAAAAATCTTTTCCGTCCTTTTTGAAATGAAGATAGCCGGAACTATCTGACAGAAAGTATATATCTCCGGTAACAAATTCTCTTCCATTTTTTTGCCACATAATAAAGCCATCTTTTGAACTATTACTTTTTTTGGCAATAGCCTTTGAATCTACAAAACTTGAGAAAAGGGATACACTTCTGCCATCTACAGAAAGGCTGCCACTTGCACTTGAAAGGAAAACAACATCCAGTTGAGTACAGGAATCGCGAAGTATTTTATAGTCCGAAAATGGTAATGCTTTATAAAGAAGCTCTGAAGGTTTGTTTTGTGCAATTACCATAAATACAATTACATAAAGTGTTAGAACAGAAATCTTTTTTTTCATGTCAATTTGTTTTGAAATAATCAGCTGCAAAATGCTACGTTTTTCTTACAAAATCAATGCCAACAAAAAAAACCACGCGAGTAGCGTGGTTTTAAAAATGTTAAGCAGGATAGTTTATTTAGAAGATTCTTCTTTGATGTCAGTGGAGTTGATGTATTCAACAGTATCGCCATATTGAACTACTGTGCTATCTTGACGGATTATCACTTCTTCCGTTTTCATTTCACAGCATTTTCCATGAGTGCTGCTGTTTGAACTTTCCACAGCGATAAGCGGTGCAATAGCCAATCCTACAAGCGAAGAAAGTTTAATCAAAATATTCATTGATGGCCCTGATGTATCTTTGAAAGGATCTCCTACAGTATCTCCTGTAACTGCAGCTTTGTGTGGTTCAGATTTTTTGTAAAATATTTCTCCATTGATTTCTACTCCTTTTTCAAAAGATTTTTTTGCATTGTCCCATGCTCCACCGGCATTATTTTGGAAAATAGCCCATAACACACCCGATACAGTTACACCAGCCATATAAGCGCCTAATGCTTCTGCACCTAAAAGTAGTCCCATCGCAATAGGTGTAAGGATTGTAATTGCACCCGGTAACATCATTTCGCGAAGAGCTGCTTTAGTTGAAATTTCAACACATTTGCCATATTCGGGAGTTCCGGTACCTTCAAGAATACCTGGAATTTCACGAAATTGGCGTCTAACCTCTTGCACCATGTCCATGGCTGCTTTACCTACAGAGCTCATGGCCAATGCAGAGAAAACAACAGGAATCATACCACCTATAAACAAAGATGCCAAAACCGGTGCTTTGAAAATGTTGATACCATCAATACCTGTGAAAGTAACATAAGCGGCAAATAGCGCAAGTGCTGTCAATGCAGCAGAAGCAATCGCAAAACCTTTACCGATTGCAGCAGTTGTATTTCCAACAGAATCTAACACATCGGTTCTTCCTCTCACTTCTTCTGGTAATCCGCTCATTTCAGCAATTCCACCTGCATTGTCTGCAATAGGACCGAAGGCATCGATAGCTAATTGCATAGCAGTAGTTGCCATCATAGCACCGGCAGCAATAGCTACACCATAGAATCCAGCAAAGTTATATGCACCAACGATAGCTGCTGCAAAAAGCACAATCGGCATCCAGGTACTCATCATACCAAGAGAAAGACCTGCAATAATGTTTGTTGCAGCTCCAGTAGCAGATTGACGAACTAAGCTTAAAACAGGTTTTGTGCCAAGTGCAGTGTAATATTCTGTTATTGATGAAATCAACAATCCTACTATTAGTCCGATAACTGTAGAAATAAACACCCCATTTGAGGTAACTATTTTAATTCCCTCACCAAAAAACGACATGCTCATTTCGGCAGGCAACATCCACTTTATTACAAAATAGGTAGAAACGGCAGTTAATGCTAAAGACACCCAATTGCCGATGTTTAGCGCTTTTTGCACATCACCATTATCATCTTTCACACTTACCAACCATGATCCCATGATAGACCAAATAATTCCTAATCCGGCAATTAGGATAGGTAAAAGGATAGGACCAATACCTCCGAAAGTAGTGAAAAGGCCTGCATTTTCAGGAGTAGTAATAATGTAATTTCCCAATACCATCGCAGCTAAAACGGTAGCTACATAAGAGCCAAATAAGTCTGCACCCATCCCTGCAACATCGCCCACATTATCGCCTACATTATCTGCAATTGTAGCAGGATTACGAGGGTCATCCTCAGGGATTCCAGCTTCTACCTTACCCACTAGATCAGCTCCAACGTCAGCAGCTTTGGTATAGATACCGCCTCCTACTCTCGCAAATAAAGCGATTGATTCAGCACCAATAGAGAATCCTGCAAGTACTTCAAGTACTTTAGTCATTAAGTGAGCATTTTCAATAGTTACGACTCCACCCATGAACAAATGGAAGAATACAATAAAAAGAAAGCTCAATCCAAATACTGCCAATCCAGCAACACCTAATCCCATTACTGTACCTCCGGCAAAAGACACTTTAAGTGCCTGAGCAAGACTTGTTTTTGCAGCTTGGGTTGTGCGCACATTAGCTTTTGTAGCTATTCGCATACCAATGTTTCCTGCTGCTGCTGAAAAAACAGCACCGATAATGAAGGAAATAACTATTAGTATGCTAGAGTGTTCCGCTACTTTAGGCAGCTGAGAAAGAACACCTAATGCCGATCCGGCTATTAAAACAAAGACGGCTAGTATCTTATATTCTGCATTTAAGAAAGCCATTGCCCCTTCTGCGATATTTTTTGCAATGCCTTGCATTTTCTCATCTCCGGCATCTTGCTTAGTTACCCAAGAAGATAAAAACACCATGTAAATAAGAGCCACTATGCCAAAAAATGGGAGTATGTAAATCAGATTATCCATAAAAAATCTTTAGTTGTTGAGTTTTAGGTTTTAAAAATGAGGTGCAAATATAGGTTTTTTGCGGAATGTTAAAGTTTTTTGGAAAACCATGGCTGAAAAAATATTGGAAATAACTTAATTGCTTTTCTTTTTTATTATCTTGGGCAAGC
>CANHIG010000160.1 GCA_947461105.1 Bacteroidota bacterium
AGAAATGACAGGTGAATTTAATCCCCCGCAAAAACCATTTACCAATTCTCTGTTATTTTCAGTAAGTGTGATATTAGTAATCACAGCTTTTGTGTTCTGTGAAAAGATATTTGTATAGAAAAAAAGCAGGGAGAGTAATATGGGTAGAATACGTTTTGTGTTGTACATATTTTGGGGAAAATTATTTACCTAAAGTAATGCAAATTGATTAATAATGGTTGACAAAAAATAGATTCTAAAAGCTGATAGTTGCATCTCCTTAAAAAGGATAACCCACTGCCAGCTGAAACTGCCCCTGCGAAATGTGCCATTTGTTTTTACTATTGATTCGCGGATCTCGGAATGGCACACCATAGTCAAATCTGATTACAAAATAGTTGAAGTCAAAACGAAGCCCACCGCCAAAATTCATGGCAAATTCATTCCAGAATCTATTAAACGCGAAATTTCCATTAGGACGCAACGGGTCATTATTCAGAAGCCAAACATTTCCAACATCCATAAATAAAGCTCCTTTAAACCATTTGTAGATATCGAATCTCAACTCAGCATTGAACTCAATTTTTAAATCTCCTGTTTGGTTAAAGAAACCAATTCGTCTATCGCCTAAGCTGTAATCAGGATCAGAATATCCGCCCGGGCCTACTTCTCTCACTCTGAAGCCTCTCATACTGTTTGGCCCTCCGGTGAAATATTGTTTTATGAATGGAATTGTAGTTGAATTGCCAAAAGGAACTGCTATGCCGATAAACGATTTTCCTGCAAAACTACTATGGTTGTTTATTCTGTAAAAACCTCTTAAATCATTTTCCACTCTGAAATACTCAGCAAATTCTCTGTCCGCGATTTTATATGGTTTGCTGATTGTATTATTGAGATTGGCAAGTGAAAAGCCTGCCATCAGAAGGTTTCCTGAAGATTCTAAACCTACTTTATCATAGATATACTTGTTGTCTTTGGTCGATTTTTGGCTCGTGAAAGTGAATGAATAGCTGGAGCCTAAAATAATACGTTCCTGAAAAGTATTTTTTAATGAAGCATTTGCATCAAGCCTGTCTATGAATTCCTGACCTTTTTTCGGAATTAAATAAAGATTAAAAACAATAGGATTTATTTGATGGCGCATATATGGATTGGGCTCCCACTCATATCCAAATTGAGCTCCGAAGTTATGTAGATTATAGAAGAAGACCCTGTTGTCATTAGCATCAAAATCGTATCGTTGTTCAAAATTATAATTGAGATTGAACTTTGTTTTTGGTCGGAGAAATTTTAATCGGGTTGTATAAAAGGGGAACAAAAATTTATTCCAGTAGTATGAAATATTTGCGCCAAATTGAGTGGTGATGATTTTTACAGGTTTTTTGCTTGCGAATTGAAATTGAACGCCTGTTGTGAGGTCTACTACAAGCAAGTCTGCTCTTTTAAATAGATTTCTGTTTTTATAGGATAATCCTCCCGATACTCCAAAGAATCCCTCCAGATTTACGTTTGCCTGAGCATCTACGCCTAAAGTTTGCCTTTTTGCAGGCGTAAGGTTAATGATGGCATTCAGGAGATTTGCGGTAGTATCTAATCTGGCAAATTCAATAGATACAAATTTGAATGTACCGAAGTCATTTAATCGTCTTAGCGTTCGGCTGTAATTATCTTTCTGATAGAGTTGCCCTTTTTTGAAGAATATGCCATCAAGCAGTATCGAAGGTTTTATCTTCTGCTTCTTGTACAGGAAATTGTTTTCAAAAATAGTTAAAGTATCACGTTTTACAAAAGTACCAATTGCATCGGTTCCAAAGTCTGTAGTGGTATAGATTTTATTAATGAAATATTGCTGATGCTGAGTGGAGTCGCTGTTTTGGTTGATATATACATTGATGTTAACAATGTGGTCCAGTCCGTTTGTATCCAAATCATAATTCACATAATCCTTAGTGAAGTAAAAAAAACCGCTGTTTTTTAAATCACTTTCTATTCGTTCTCTCTCTGCTTTTAGATTTTTAATGTCAAATCGCGAACCAGTTGTCAGTAGTGATTTATTATGATTTTGCCAGGTGATAGAATCTGTTTTGTAGGTAGGTCTTGGATATAGTACTCTGCCCACTTTCCAATATTGTTTAGGCGTCACCTTATATATTACAGTTGCTTTTCGCTTTTTATAAACCACTTCATGTGAAACATTAGCTTCAAAATATCCATAGTTTTGCATGTAGTTGCTCATGGATTTATCGGATTTTGCTGCAAGTAAACTGTCGAAAATCACAGGGGTTTCACCCACTTTGTTTTTAATCCACCAGGTAAATTTTGTGTCTTTATTTTTATTAGCAGCGAGGAAAAACCAAAGCTTGATAGGCATAAAACCAAAAACTTTATTGTTCGGTTTTTGTACTGCCACTCTTCTCAGATCTTCGTTCACCTGCTGATTTTCCTGTAGTTTTTTCGGGCTTATAATTACAACCTTATTTTTTTTGAGTAAGTATTCCCCATCTTTGAGCGACCTCGAAAGCGAACATGAAGATACGCCTGCCAACGAGGTGGCAACAAAAACAAATAATGCTATTTTGTAAAAGGCATTCATCAGGCTCTTTCTTATTTTTCTATATTAGTCCTCGTGATTAGCAAAAATCAAATAAAATATCTTCAATCGCTTCATCAAAAAAAATACCGCCAAATGTACGGTAAATTTTTGGTGGAAGGGCGCAAGACCGTTCATGATTTGCTGCTTTCGGATTTTAAAGTAAACACAATTTATGCCACAAACGAATGGAAGGCTGAAACAACCGTACATAGTGATATTATTATTGAAATTGTTTCACAGGATGTGTTGGCAAAAATCGCTTCTCACGAAGCTCCGAATAAAGTAGTAGCCGTAGCTGAAATTCCTGCTGCTATTTTTATTGATAAAATCGGTGCCGGAAAATATTTGTTGCTGGATCAGCTAAATGACCCGGGAAATGCAGGCACTATAATCAGAACCGCAAATTGGTTTGGATGGAATGGTGTGATATTAACTCAAAACAGCGTAGATGTTTTCAATGCTAAAACCATCAGTGCAGCAAAGGGTTCATTGTTTCATATTCCTGTGCAATACTGTGAAAATGCAGCAGCACTTTTATCTGAAAGCAAAAAGAAAGTGTACGGAGCTTTTATGGATGGTGGAAATATTTACCAGACGCAGCTTGATGAAAATTGTGTTTTGATTATTGGCAACGAGGCAAATGGTATTTCTGATGAATTAGCTAAATTGTTAAATCAGAAAGTAAGTATTCCTAAAATGGGAAATGGCGAATCGCTGAATGCAGGAATAGCAGCAGCGGTTTTGATGAGTGAATGGGCTAGAAATAAATTTGAAACATGAAACTGGAAATATATACTGATGGCTCATCGCGCGGCAATCCCGGGCCGGGTGGCTATGGCACTATTCTGAAATTCGGCCAGCAGGAAAAGGAACTGGCAGAAGGGTTTCGCAAGACTACCAATAATCGCATGGAGTTATTGGCAGTGATAAAAGGACTGGAAGCCCTCACCAAAGAAGGCTTGCATGTTGATATTTATTCTGACTCCAAATATGTGGTAGATGCAGTCGAACAAAAATGGGTTTTCGGCTGGGTGAAAAAGGAATTTAAGGGCAAAAAAAATGCAGACTTATGGAAGCAATATTTGAAGGCGGCTTCTAAGCACAAAGTGAAATTTCATTGGGTGAAAGGCCACAACGACCATCCCTACAATGAACGCTGCGATGTGCTCGCCACCGATGCAGCAGACGGCAAGCATTTGCTCATAGATGAAGGATTTGAGTCGGGGCTATACAATTAGCTTTGCTTTTAGATTATTAGAGCACTACGTTTTTAGACATTAAATAAATCACAATTCCCATTAGCACATCAGTATATTATCACATTATTTCATTTCTTCAAAAACTCAATATTCCTCTTCAGTCCGCTATACTTCGTTCGCTTTACAGCTGATTTTCCGAAAAGATTTTTGAAGGTTGCTTCATTCAGATTTTCCCAATCGGCTTTGGTCATTTGCAGTAATTTGAGATTAGGTTCAAATGCAGGCTCATTGTGTTCTACAGCCTGACTGTTTATTGGGCAAACCTGCTGGCA
>CANHIG010000161.1 GCA_947461105.1 Bacteroidota bacterium
ACATATTTTGGCTTGATGTGGAGTGTTTTCAGGCCCTTAATTACATTGACTATTTTCTCTATCATTTTTAATTACTTTTTGAAAGTTCCAACTGAGAAGCCTTACTATATTTTTGCTTTTGCAGGAATGATAGCCTGGAATTTTTTTTCGCAAATCACCAGCAATGCATCTTCAGCAATACTTGGCAAGCAGAATCTCATTAGGAAAATGTATTTCCCGAAATTGATTCTCCCATTATCTAAGGTTTTAGTTGCTGGGGTAGATTTTTTAGTGTCGCTTGTAATTATTTTTGCAATGCTTGCATTTGAGGATGGACTTTTTGGATGGCATACACTGGTTCTGCCGCTTTTTGTATTACTAAACATCATGTGTGGATTGGCCATAGCACTTTGGATGAACTCTCTCAATATTCGCTTTCGTGATTTGCATCAGATTATTCCGGCAATTATCGGAATTGCAGTATGGGTTACACCGGTTTTTTATCCAACAACAATTATTCCACAGGGATATGAATTTTTTGTGTATGCCAATCCCATGGCAGGAATTATTAAGGGTTTCAGATTTGCGTTGCTGGGAGAAAGCTTTCCTGAGTGGCAGTATTGGATTTCAATTTTTATAATGGTTATGATTTGTGTTGTTGGTGCATGGTATCTTACGCAAACTGAAGATGAGATGGTTGATTATGCTTAAAATATTTGCCTGAAAAATAGATTATGAGACGAGTACTTACTGATGACAAGTTAAATGAGGAATTTATCAAGAATGGCTACGTTTGTGTTCCGTTTATTTCTTCTGATGAAGTTGCAGAACTGAAACAGAAATTTTTTGATACCCTGCCACAAAGCGGTGGTCAAATTACTACAGAGGAAACCGGGATGGAGAATAGTCGTTTGGTTACATATGATTTTACTTTCATTGATAAAAATCCCGAATACAAGCGAGTAGTATTCGATATCATCACTGAATACTTCAGACCACACATGAAGCGACTCTTAGATAATTACAAGCCAATAATTGCAAACTATATTCGCAAACAATCAGCAACAGGAGAAGTTCCTTTGCATCAAAATTGGGCATTTGCTGATGAAAAAAAATGCTATACTGTATCTATTTGGTGTCCTTTGGTTGATTCTACAGTGGAGAATGGGACGTTACAAGTGGTGCCGGGTAGTCATAAACGGTTTGGAGAAATAAGAGGGCCGTTAGTCCCCTGGGAATTAGAAGACATTAAAAATGAAATAATTGAAAACCACTTAGTGCCGCTGGAAACAAAGGCAGGCGATTGTGTGATTCTGGATGACAGTATTGTTCATTATTCTGCTATTAATAAAACCGGAGATTTGCGATTGGCTATTCAGTTGATTTGTATTCCGGCTGAACTACCTTCATTGCATTACTATGGCAAAGGAGGTAAGGTCGATATTCTTGAAGTGGATGAAAACTTTTACATGGAATTTAATCCATGGAAGCTTCCTGACTATGCAACAAAAATTGGGGAATTAGCATTCGAATATAAAATGATTGATGAGTCTGAATTTATAAAAAGGTTAGCGGGATCCACTTTTGATGAAACTGCAGTAAAATCTACTTTTTTTCAGAAAATAAAAATTGCCCTATTCGGGTAGTAATTGTCATGACTGTTTTCAAAAACGAAGAATTGCAGGAGAAGTTTAATCGGGATGGTTATGTTGTGGTGTCTTTAATTGACTCTGATGCTATTCAATTTCTTAGAGATTTGTATAGTACAATTCAACCTGTTTCTTATAAAGGCTTCTCCTCCACAATTTATAACCCAGATATTGCTTTAAAAAAAAATACAAGCAAGAAAATTTACGATGCTGTAAATGGATTTGTAAACAGCTATTTTCAAGATACTAGACCACTGGGTTGTAGTTTTTTGTGCAAAACACCCGGTACAGATAGTTTTATGCCTGCCCACCAAGATTGGACTATAGTTGATGAATCAAAATTTTCATCAATAACTATATGGATGCCACTTGTTGATACCAATGAAAGCAATGGGGCACTTCGTGTTTTGCCAGGCAGCCATCGGTTTTCAAATGTATTGAGAAGTCCAACACTACCTGGAGTATTTCAGCAAATAAGCGATGAATTATTTAATGCAACTGTTGCCCTGCCCGTAAAGGCGGGAGAGGCGGTAATTTTTAATCAGGCTTTGATACATGCATCAAGTGCCAACATGTCTGGAAGTGATAGAGTTGTTGCTACTTATGGGTTAGTACACAAAGACGCCCAACTCTCTTTTTACCATCAAATAGAAAAAGGGAAAGTAGAGCAGTATGCCATAGCAGACGATTTTTTTATAACGTACAACGATATTGGAAGTGCACCAACAAATGGGCAAAAGGTTAATACTTTTAGCTATTCATGGGAAAACTGGAGTTCAACAGATTTGAAAGTTGCATTAGCCAGAATTAATAATAATTTATATACAACGAAGATGAAAAGATTGTTTAATGACGAGAATATTCAAGTTTTTTTTGAAAAAAATGGATATGCAAAATTTAAGATACTTGATGAATCTGAAGTGAACGTATTACTTGACTATTATCATGAACAAAATCTTAGACAAGAAGACGGTCCCGGCTTTACGATGAGCATGGAATTAAGCGATAAAGAGAAAGTAGCTAAGGTTCGTGAGAAAATTTATGAAGTAGCGCTACCTAAAGCCTTGCCTCACTATTTTAATGTCAGGGTAATTGCCGGAAGCTATGTAGTAAAAGAGCACAATTTGCAATGTATTGTTCCACCTCATCAAGATTGGTCGTTTGTAGATAATGAAGGGGAGTACTGTTCAGTTACTTGTTGGATACCTTTAGTAGATACCACTATCGAAAATGGAGCAATGGGTGTCATAAAAGGAAGTCATTTAATGTTGAATAATATTAGACTCTCTCCTTCTCCTCAGGTGCCTACACCATTAATGGATCACCAATTTGCCATTTTCCCATATTTAGAAATGATTGAAATGAAAGCGGGTGAAGCACTCATATTTGATCACAGAACATTTCATGCATCAACGCCAAATATTACCGACCAACCAAGAATTGCTATTGGACTTGGTTTTACTCAGCAGGATGCAAAAATTTGTCATTATACCTTGAAATCGAACGGTAAGATGGATACGTTGCTAAAGTATTATGTAGATGATGCATTTTTGTTGAAGTATGACAACGCTCTCCTTTCTCGCATGTATGATGGTAATCAATCTATTGAAGGCTATGAGGTAGCAGAAGAGCTTCCGTTCAACTTTAGCGCTCCCACTATTGAAGAACTTACTGCTATGGTCACACAAGCCGGTAACACTATGAATGTGGAGTTAAGTACATATTTAGCCAACCTTTTTGGATTTAATACGAACACAGCGACCGAAAAAGTGGAGGAGCAAGTTGTTCTACCAACTATTGAGGACGCACAACCTGTATTAGAGCCAAAGCCATGGAAAGGGGCTTACACACCCATGAATATATTGCGAGAAATTAAAATCAGATTGTTGGGCAAATAACAAATTAAAACAGTTGAATATGTTTGAGTTTTCAAAAATGAAAGTGGTTTTCAAGGACGCTAGTTTGCAAGAGCAGTTTGAGAAAGACGGCTATGTGATTGTCGATTTTTATAATGAGCAAGAAATTCAGGAAGCTACTGATTTATATTACAGAATACATCCTAAAGATGAAAAGGGATTCTATCCGGCCACCTATTCTTTTGATAAGAGATTTAGAGATGAAATGGATAAAGGCTTAAAAGAAATTGGCAGTCGTTCAATAAATAACTATTTAACCGATATCAAGGTGGTTTGTGCTTCATATATTGTAAAAAACTCGGGTCCAGATAGCGGAATGAGCATTCATCAAGACATGAGTTTGGTGGACGAAAGTAAATACACAGGTATTAATATTTGGGTGCCGTTGATTGATTTGAGTGTTACGAACGGGACACTCTTTATTTTGCCGGGCAGTCACCGCATTTTCCCTACTTACAGAGGCAGTAGTATTCGCGAATTTTTCAGCGATGTAATGGATGAAATGATTGATTATTTACACCCTGTTTTTGTTAAAGCCGG
>CANHIG010000162.1 GCA_947461105.1 Bacteroidota bacterium
ATGTTTTTTGTTTTTATATGATGATTAAATAAAACCTTTTAATGATGCCCTTCACCTTCATGACCGTGCTCTTCTACTGCCATACCGATGAAAACACTCACCAATGTAGCAAATATGAAAGCCTGAATAAATGCAACAAGAACCTCAATGCAACTGATGAATAAAGTAAATGGCACTGCAATCAATGCCCCAACTGCAGAACCACCAACGCTTTGTCCGGCTTTTCCAAACACAAATATCAAACTTATCAAACTCAATACGATAATGTGGCCTGCCACCATATTGGCGAAAAGACGTATCATCAACGCAATTGGCTTCGTAAATATCCCCAACACCTCAACCGGAAACATTATTGGCCAGAGAAAAAGTGGTTTGGGTAAAACTATGTGCGACCAATATCCCTTGTTTCCGCTAACATTGATTACAATCATTGCTATAAAAGCCAGCACCAAAGTAACAGCGATATTTCCCATCACATTGGCTCCCCCAGGGAAAATAGGAATAAGACCAAGTAGGTTATTAACCAGAACAAAAAAGAAAATAGTAAGTATGTATGGAAGGTATTTCTCGTATTTGGGACCTATACCTGCTTTTGCTACATCATCTCGAACAAACACCACCAATGTCTCCATTATATTTTGAAGTCCTTTAGGTGCTTTCCCTTTGTTTCTGGTGTAAGCCGCAGTCACAGAAATAAAAACAACAATAAGTATGATTGCTGTTAAAAGCATGGTAAACACGTTTTTTGTAATTGAAAAGTCAATGAAGCTTTTGCCGTCCTCTCTTTCAATACCTCCGTGCTCACATTTGTATCCGTTTACCTCTTCCCCATTATGGTAGATAAACGAAGTAAGACCCAATTCACTGCTATAAAGAAAACAAGGTAACCCAAAATGAACCATCTCCAATACGTCCCAGCTATGAGAATCCGCTACGTGATGCAAAATCATTGGAGTAGGATTGAAAGCCTCTTCTTTTGCTTCGTTCACTGCAACGGACTCCGATGCTAATGAATCAACGGCTAGCTCAGCTTCATTTGCACTTGCAAAAAAACTGCTGGAAATTAACATTAACGATAAAAGAAGGAGTTTTATACCTGATTTCGACACATGATTTGCTTTAAAAATTGCGCGCAAAATTAACCCTTTTGCCTAATTTTCCAAATCATTTTTCAGAGAATCAAAAACATAGCCTGTTTTTTATTAAAGCTTACCTTTCTTATTATTATCTAAAAGAATGTTAATTTGGCTGCAACTAAAAAATTTAATTATGAAAAAGTCTTTACGAATAATAGTCACCGGGCTTTTGTTCCTGAGTATCTTTAGCATTAAGGCACAATACAACAAAGTACTCAGTGCCAGTAATTATGGGGGAGTGAGCAATGTAAGCTACAATCCCGCAATAGCAGATAACAGAATGAAATTTGATATGAACCTTATTTCATTGGGACTAGATGCGGGCAATAACTACATTGGAATAAGTAGCAAACCTCTCAGAAGCCCAAGTCTTTTTACAGATGGAAGCGATTTCAATCAGTACCTAAAAGAGAGGGTTAATGGCAAGAAGAAGAATGCCTACATAAATATGAATGCACAGCTACCATTATCATTCATGGTAGGTTGGGGCAAAGATAAATCAAACAAGAATGCCCTTGCTATCACTTCTAATTTCAATAGCATTACGAATGTTGACAACATTAGCGAAACACTCTCCAGAGCATCATACTATGGTCTTGGATACAAAGCTGACTCAATCACAGGATTCAATGGACAAAGTCTTGCGGAGAAGAATATCGCAATTACATCACTAAGCTGGATGGATATAGGTTTTACATATTCGAGAGTGGTTTACGATAAAGGCGATCATTTTGTAAAAGTTGGAGGTACTATAAAAGCTCTTATGGGTGTTGTTTCTGCATACTTATACTCAGATAACGCCAATTATTTATTTAACGATTTTGATAGCTTAAACATCTACAATTCAGATGTTCGCTTTGGCCACAGTAGAGGTATTGGTTTATTAGGAGGAAGTGACTTTTCTCCTACTGACCCATTAAAAGGATTGTCATTTGGTGCTGCAGGAGATATAGGTGCTGTCTATGAATGGAGGCCATACAAAGACAAATATAAATACACCATGGATTGCAAAGATTGGTGGTATAGAGAGCGTGATAAATATAAATTATCAGTAGGCTTCTCTGTTATAGATATTGGTGCTTTAACTTTCAAAAAATCAGATGATGACAGAAACTTCAAAGGAGATATCAGAAATTGGTTGGTGAAACAAGAACCTTGGCAAGGGATTGCCAGTTTCGACTCAATTGTATCTTCGAAATTTGCACAAGAAGCAGACAAAGGAAAATACACAATATGGCTTCCAACCAGATTCAACTTATATGTAGACTACAATATCTGGAAAGGATTTGGAGTGAACTTAAGCAGTACAATTTCGCCAGTAATGGCTAAAGCAAGAAATCAGGTACACTATCCTACATCTGTTACCCTTACACCTAAATATGACTACAAATGGGCTGGGGTATACATACCTTTATCTTACGATAGCTACGGCAACTTTAGCGCAGGAGCAGGTTTGCGAGTTGGTCCTGTATTTGTAACTTCTTCAAGCTTGATTACCCTATTTGCAAAACAATATAACTTTAACTTTAACGTACAAGCCGGTCTTAAGATTACTATACCAAACAGTATTCACCACGACAGAGATAAAGACGGAGTTTCGAACAAGCTTGACAAGTGCAAAAAACTTAAAGGGAACTGCGAGTCTAAAGGTTGTCCTGATAAAGATGGAGACGGAATTGTTGACAGTAAAGATAAATGCCCTGATGATAAAGGTCTTGAATACTTAATTGGATGTCCTGATAGAGACGGAGACAGCATCGCTGACATTAACGATACTTGCCCAGATGTAAAAGGTCTAAGAGCACTCAATGGCTGTCCTGATGCTGATGGTGATGTCATTGCTGATAAAGATGATGAATGTCCACAGGAAAAAGGCTCTAAGGAAATGAACGGCTGTCCTGACAGAGACAATGACGGAGTTGCAGATAAAAATGATGCATGCCCTGATATACCTGGAGATAAAGCTCATGCTGGCTGTCCTGACACTGATGGAGATGGATTGTATGACAACGAAGACAAGTGTCCAAGAGAAAAAGGACCGAGAGAAAACAACGGATGTCCTTGGCCAGACACTGATGGCGATAAAGTTTTAGATAAAGATGATGCTTGTCCTACAGTATTTGGTGTGGTAGAAAATAAAGGTTGCCCTCAACTTGCTAAAAAAGAAGTTGAAACGCTTAAATACGCATTCAGCAACCTGGAATTCGAAACCGGAAAAGATGTAATCAAAACTAAGTCTTATGCTTCTCTAAACGGTTTAGCAAAACTATTGATTGAGAAAGGTAACTACGGATTGAGAATAGAAGGTCACACAGATAATGTGGGTGATGCAGGTAGAAATCAAACACTATCCGAGAAGAGAGCTGCTGCAGTTAAAACATACTTGGCTAAACGCGGTGTAGATGCCAACAAATTGACAACTGCAGGATTCGGACAAACAAAACCTATAGCTGATAACAAAACAGCTGCGGGTCGTCAGAAAAACAGAAGAGTTGAAATGAACATTGAGTTCAAATAAACTATAAAACGCTATTCAAGAGGCTGAACCAAATTGGTTCAGCCTCTTTTTTTTGTGTACTATTGAGTAAATAAATCCAAGACTAAAATGAAAAACATTTTGTTCCTGTTATTTTTCTTGACAGCGAAAATAATACTTGCCTTGCCTGATGAAAACCAGGTCAAACCTTTTAATCAGTCTTTCATTCCGGCCGATGCCTTTGTGTTTTATGTGATAGGTGATTGGGGCAGAAAGGGTAAATATTATCAGCGTGCAGTAGCCGATGCCATGAATAAATCTGCAACTATAGCGCCACCGAAATTTATCATTTCAACCGGAGATAATTTTTACACTTTCGGAGTGAAGAGCATTAAAGACAAACTCTGGAAAAAATCGTTTGAGGAAATATATAATGGAGACGCAATTAAGAA
>CANHIG010000163.1 GCA_947461105.1 Bacteroidota bacterium
GTTTTATTAGCTCTATAAATACTTCTCACCAAGTTTATTTCTTTCCGATTTATAGCTTCAGCAATCGTAAATTTATATTCAATCAGAAAATCGGTAGTGCTCTTGAATATTAAAAAACGTTTAAAAATTATTGTCAAATATAATAATCTTTTTGGATAATTAATTCAGAATGGCTAAAATTTAAGTTTCAAATGCAACTTTAACGAGTAAGTAATTGAGAAGTAATTTTTAAAAGAGAGATAGGATAGAAAAAAAAAACTACCTACCCCGCTAAAAATGATAATACTAAGCGAACTTAAAGTAAAAAAGAGATTATTTAGCTCTTCGACATGTTCTGAAGGGCATGTAGAAGCCAAATAATGCAACATTTGCAATGTTGTAAAATATGAATTTCAAAATCATGTTTACCGATAGTTCGACATGCGCAAGGTTAAAATGTCAAGCAGCGTGTAGTAGAATAAAGTACTAAATCATTAATGAAAAAAAATCAGCTTGATACCGAAAGCAATAATTATCACACCTGATATTTTGCCTATGCAGAGCAATGTGTTGTCTTTAATATATGGCTTGAGCATGGCTGCTGCAAACAATTTCAAACAATCTGTAGTAAACACCAACAGCAACGCTATAAAAAAATGAATCAACACAAAAGAAGTGTTGCTTTGATAGGTTTGCATCGCTATCATCACCGCTCCAAACCAAAAGAAAAAAACATTCGGATTGGTAGAATTAATCAAAAAGCCTTTCAGCAATAATTTTCGTCTGTCTTTCTTATCCATTTTGTAATGCACTTCCGCTTCCCTCGTTTTGAAAAGTTGTTTCAGCCCTACCACAACAAGAATAATACCTCCAATAATGTACAGCACATTGAGAACAGCAGCATTAGTCACAAAGTTTTGGGCAATGAAATAAATCAACAGCACACTGAGTATATCGCTTATAAATGTACCTAATGCAAGATTTATAGCACCTCTGATATGCCCTCTAAGTCCTAAATCTACCAGCATAAAAAAAATGGGTCCTGTGAATGTGCTAATCACTAGTCCGGTAAGCAATCCTTGCCATAACGCTTCCTTCATAAGACCAAATCAGGGTTTTGCAGTATAGATATCATCCAGAAAATCCAAAACTATTTCATCCAAATCGCTGGTGCCGCTGAGTGCGCCCATCATGCCATACATGGCAGCCTTATTTTCATTATCTAAATCGGGAGTAGCATTCTTTTGCAGTTTGGCAATTGTTCCTGAAGGCAAAATATTGCTTAGCCCTTTCACAATACTCGTCTGAATTTTATTTCCCAGTTGAGTAAGTTTTTTCCCTTTGGCCAGTTGCACACACTCATTCAAATCTTTCAAAAATTCTTCTGCAATATCTTTATGGATATAGTTAACTGTGAAATGCAAACTTGGCGGCAACTGTTGACGCTCAAAATGCCAGCCTTTTTTATTTAGTTCATCTGCCAAAAGAAATACATCTACTTCGCTTGATGAGAATGCAACAATACTCATATCAGGTTTACCGATAATCTGCAATTCCGGAATTGATTTTATGCCTTCTATAATTTGTTTCGTAGCATCCATTGTGGCTTTTGCCATCTCCAGATATCCGCTCCTTCCAATAGATTTGATTGAAGCCCATGCCGCAGCAATATTGCCACCGGGTCGTGTTCCTGTCATTGTCGGTGAACCATAAATGCCCCCATTCCATTTGGTATAGAGTGAAAACTGAAAACGCCTTAACTCATGATTTTTATACAAAATAACCGAAGCTCCTTTTGGCGAGTAGCCGTATTTATGTAAATCAGCAGAGATAGAAGTCACTCCATCTACACTAAAATCGAAGGGAGGAATATCATAGCCAAGTTCCTTTACAAAAGGTAAAAGAAAGCCGCCAATACAGGCATCTACATGACAAAGCAAATTATGTTTTTTTGCCAGTGCTGCAATTTCAGAAATAGGATCCATCATGCCATGCGGATAAGCCGGTGCTGATGCCACAAGCATGATCGTATTTTTATCAATTGCCTTTTCTATTTCCTGAACATCGGCTTTATAGTCAGCTCCGATTTTAGCAACCGTAAAATCAACATCGAAATAATGAAATGCTTTCATAAAAGCAGGATGCACAGAAGTCGGAATGACTATATTGGGATTTTTGATTTCAGGTCTGTGTTTTCTTGACCAATCGCGCGCTGTTTTAACAGCAAGCAAAATACTTTCGGTGCCACCGGTTGTTAAGTTGCCGCAAACTTCTTCATCACCATGAAACAAATCAGCACACATGCTTACAGTTTCAGCTTCAATAGCAGCAAGGCTAGGAGTGGCTGTAGGATTCAAAGCATTGTCTGCATAAAACTGATCAAAAACAGCCTTGATAGCTTTCTCGCGAGCCTCTCCCGGATAGTATATCAGGCAAAAAGCTCTTCCGCGTTTCCAGTCAATATCGCGTTGTCTTTTATGCGCAATGATTTCAAGCATTTCCATTTCCGACATGGAATCAGTCGGAAAGCCGTAAACAGTTTTACTCATAAAAATTCTTTTTCAATCTGGGAAGTATATCGTCTAAAAAAACTATTCCATCAAAATCATCGCTGCTGAATGGCAAATCAAGTACAGGCTTGCGCTCAAATATTTCACCATATAGATTGCTCCTTTTGGGAAAGCGGGTAGGATAATAGTTCATCTGAATAATCGTATGAAAGGCTCTTGCCTTAATAGAATCTATGCTTTGCAACATTTCTCTAACAGATAATGTTTTGCAATCGGCAATTGCCTTATTTACCGAAGCTTCATCAAATTTAGAAGCCACAAAATTATTTTCCGAGTCAAAAGAAAATGAAGGCATTGCTCCGTTGCGCCAAAGGCTTGTTTGCTTTTCAAATGCAAAAGGATCTGTTGGTTCAGCATTTAGCCAAACATTAAAATGCACATGAGGAATACCAAAAGGGAAAGTCACTGCTCCGTCAATACCGCTATACCCGGATTTTGCAATGGGTTGCGCCCTAATCACCATATCGCCAACGTTTACCAGACTTTTAGCCAAATGAGCGTAGCAGGTCATCAGCCCCTCTCCATGATCAATAAAAATTTTCAATCCGCCCCGATTAAATTCAGACATAATAGCTACTACCACGCCTGGCGCAGCAGTGGTAACAAAAGAGCCTACAGGAATAGCAAAATCAGTACCGTTGTGGCTATTGTATGTTAGTCCTCTGCCTCTGAAATCTTTAGTTTGTGTTTTGCGAACAGACCATCCTTGCTCCACAGGAGTTTGAGTATGATTAAAAAGATTTGAAATGATAATTTTTCTGTCAACATGAAATTTGCCACGCCACATTTTAGGTGCAACATGCGGATAAAGTTGTTTAAGACTAGAGAAACCAAACTTTGTTTTTGGAACATCTTCCTCTCCACGAAGCGTTATCATTGCTTGCCTGAGCCTGAGCGGAAGCGGGTGTAAACCCATTACATCTCGCATCAATCGGAGTTCTTTGTGTCTCATAGATTTCATTCTTCTTCTAATGCAAAAACATTATCGCCTTTATGCTCAAAAAGATGCGGATAGTGCTTCTTCAATTCACTATAAAATAAATCGTAGGGCAAATCATCAAAAGTGCCATACTCATGAAGGTATTCCATATATTTTTTTCCATCGGGCGCAAACTCCTGAAAAATAGAATCATGTTCTCCGTCAAATTCCAGTGGGTGCGTATTGAATTTTTCACAAAGTGATTTATTAAATGCAGGAGTGCATTTCACCCATTTTCCATCAAGAAAAAATTCATTGTAACCATGAAAAACAAACTTGTCAGTACGCAGCATTTCTACAAATTTTTTAGTGGAAATATGATTGCGGACAATCGAAAAACCAAGCCGAGAAGGAATGCCGATAAATCTTGCACAAGCTGCAAGAATCAATGACTTTTCAATACAATAGCCTATCCCCCGTTCTATAGTTTGGCTGGCTGAAATGGTTTCAGGA
>CANHIG010000164.1 GCA_947461105.1 Bacteroidota bacterium
CAAAACCGTAACGGTTAATTATAACAATGCTTCCGGTTGCTCAGCAGCGAGTCCAACTTCGTCTACAACGACCACGGTGAATGCTCGTCCTACGGTAACTTTCACAGCTCAACCCGGGGCTTCCGCCTGTGCCGATGCAGATGTAACTTACACAACAGAATCAGGACAAAGCAGCTACGTTTGGTCAGTTCCAGGAACCTTAAATACAGATTACAGCATCACATCCGGGGGCGTTGGATCAACAAGCAATACAGTTACTTTAAAGTGGTTAACAACGGGCGCCAAAACCGTAACGGTTAATTATAACAATGCTTCCGGTTGCTCAGCAGCGAGTCCAACTTCGTCTACAACGACCACGGTGAATGCTCGTCCTACGGTAACTTTCACAGCTCAACCTGGGGCTTCCGCCTGTGCCGATGCAGATGTAACTTACACAACAGAATCAGGACAAAGCAGCTACGTTTGGTCAGTTCCAGGAACCTTAAATACAGATTACAGCATCACATCTGGGGGCGTTGGATCAACAAGCAATACAGTTACTTTAAAATGGTTAACAACGGGCGCCAAAACCGTAACGGTTAATTATAACAATGCTTTCGGTTGCTCAGCAGCGAGTCCAACTTCGTCTACAACGACCACGGTGAATGTTCTACCAACAGCAAGTATCAGCGGAACGGTTACGGTATGCCAGAATGATGCTGCACAATATGTAACATTTACAAATCCGCAGATATATCCTGTAACAGTAACCTATAGAGTAAATAGCGGTTCGTTTGAAACTGTGAATATAGGAGCGAGCACAACAGCTACTGTTTCACAAGGAACTGCCACTGCCGGGGTTTATACCTATTATTTGGTAAGTGTACAATATCAGGCAACACCATACTGCTCAAATAATATCAGCGACTCGGTGAAAGTAACGGTAAGGGCAACACCATCGTTGTCAGGATCATTACAGGAGCCTGCATACTGCGATGGCGTGGCAAATACCGTAACGCTTAGTGGTTTAGTTCCAAACATTATATTCAATGTTGGCTATACTATTCACGGAGGAGCACAGCAAAGCAGCACGGCTACCACATCTAGTAACTCAGGCGTAGCAACCTTCCAAACTATTCCGCTTACAATGGCAAACAATGGACAAATATTGCAGGTGAACAGTTTGGAGTATAGCACGGCACCAGCTTGTGCAGTTAGTTTCACACAGGATTTCACTATTAGAGTTCGCAATGCAGCCAACAATGTAAATTTGGCAAGCACAACAGCTTCAGCAGCATTGCAGCAGTGTAGTGATGGTCCATGGACCTATTATGCAGATAATACCTACGGCAACAACAAGTGGATATTTGCGATAGATAAAAACGGCAATACCTTTGATGCGGAAGTTACTATTACGAAGACCACAGGAGTAATATCGCATCTATTCTCCAATATTTTAGGCTTTGAGCACGGCTCCTATTTGCTAGGAAGATATTGGAACGTAAGAATGACCGGTGGCAGTATTGACTCTACACTACCGGTGAAAATACGCTTCTACTACGACCCTGCAGAAAAAGATTCGGCAGAAGCAGAAAGAGATCGAGTAGCAGCGTTCTATTCAACACTGACCTCTCCAGATCGTGTAAAAACCCCATTTAAGTGGTTTAAAACAGTAGGTGTGCCGTTTAATCCAAATCAAATCATAGGCAATGACTTCTCAGCCTTTAATAATATTGAATTGAGACCGACTGCAACAGGCACAGAAAACGGAGTAACTTATGTACAGTTCGATACGATAAGATCCTTCTCAGGCGGAGGTGGAGGGTTTGGATTTGGAAATCAGGGCGTAGGCTTACCGGTGAATATGCTCTACTTCACAGCCAATGCGGTGAAGAACAGCTATATCGAGTTGAAGTGGGCAACAGCTACTGAGACAGACAATCAGGGCTTTGAGGTACAAAGAAGCACAGATGGGGTGAACTTCACCAAGATAGGCTGGGTAGATGGTAATGGCAACAGCACATCCACAAAGACCTATTTGTTTGATGACAAAAATGTAGAAGCAGATGTGGTGTACTATTACAGATTGATGCAAATTGACTTTGATGCAGACTTTGAGTACAGCAATATAGCAAGTGTATATTTTGAAGAGGGCGAATTTGCCATAGCTGTTTATCCAAATCCTGCACAGAACAGTATCATGATTCAAACATTCGGAGATGCAAAAATTTATGATGCAGCCATTTATAATTCTTTGGGACAGGAAGTCAGAAAAGCTGAAGTCAACAGCTATATGTCAATTGAAGATTTGGCTTCGGGCACTTATACAATTAAAATTATAGCAGGAGAGAAAATTATCGTAAAACAAATTGTGAAGCAATAATTATAGAGATAGTTAACATTATCATTATATGCAAGACGATGAGTAGAAGAAACTATCAGCACTTCAATTTCAAAGGTTTAGAATAAGTTAATGTTTAGATAATAATTGAGTGATTCGCTAAACGTAGCTTTGACTTAATCACTCAATATTAATGCGCCTAATACTTTTATTTCTTTTTACACTTTCATCATTTTTCAGTTACGCACAAACAATCTCCATTAGCGGTATTGTTACTGCAAATGGGCAACCCTTAGAAGGAGCGATAATAAAACTTGAGAATACAGCATACAGAGCTGCAGCAGATTCAGCCGGAAAGTTTAAAATTCAAAATGTAAAGCCTGGAGATTATAAACTTCTCGTTACTTATTTAGGGTTTGATTCATTATCGAAAAATATTAAAGCAGGTACATCGCCTATCAATATTGGAAAGCTTGAGCTATCGCAAAATACTACTTCACTAAAAGAATTGACCATTTCCGGTACTTTAAAAAGAGGTAGCGAGGGAAAAGCAATCAGCCTCACCAAAAATGCAAAGCAAATTGTAACCGTAATATCAGCAGAAGGAATAAAAAAACTACCCGATAAAAATGCGGCTGATGCTTTAAAGCGTGTTGCAGGAGTTGCAGTTACCAATAATAAAGGCGAAGGGGGTTATGTGTCGCTCCGCGGAACACCGATTGACTGGACATCAACACTCATTAATGGCGACAGACTGCCTGTAGCCGATGAAGAAAATACATCGCGTTCATTTGAGTTTGAGGTTTTACCATCAGATTTAATTGATAATATTTTTGTGACCAGAACTTCTACTCCTGATTTGGAAGGCGATAATGTTGGCGGAACAATCAACTTTAATCTGAAGGGAGTTCCTGAAAAGCGAACATTAAAAGCAAACGTTGGAGGTGGGTATAATTTCCTAGCAAAGAAACCCATCATGAGTGCAAACCTGATGTTTGGTGATGTTTCCAAGAATAAAAAATTTAGCTACATTATTAATACAACGTATTTGGGGAGATACTATGGCGTAGATGCACAAAAGTTTATTTATGGGAATAATTTCAATCATGCGATAAACAGATATGAGCTGAGAGACTATTCCGGAATGCGCAATACATTTGGCTTTAATGGTGCTATGGAATACAAAATAAATGACCGTGTAAAAATCGGAATGAAAGCCATGACAGGCTACATGAACGATGATAAGTATCAAAACAGATTAGCCTTTACATATACTTCAGGTGATAACTCCACTATCAAACCGCAATTTATACATGGCGTATTGATAAGAGAATTGTATGGTGGGGAAATAAATACTGAAATCAAGATTCAGCAAAAGTGGAAGCTAAATATGAAATATTCAGCATACTATAACCGTTTCCATTACGGTAATTTTCCTTATAAAAATAATGACCCAAGAAACGGATACATGGTGGTAGAATATACTGCTACAACTCCGATTTACTATACAGACATAGATCCGATTTTAACAAATGGTGCAGCATACGACCCTAATGCACCGGTAGATCCCAACAATCAACTATGGTCTTATGTAAAGCTTTTAGATATAGATAATCCTTACGGAAAAGGAGATTCATACAGAAACATAAAACC
>CANHIG010000165.1 GCA_947461105.1 Bacteroidota bacterium
GGCTCAATTCCAAAATATGTTTTTACATTTTGATCCAGAGCATACTGAACCGTATCCTTTACTGTGCCATTCTCATCAAACTCAATTTTTTTGTAAGGCCCTACCAGATTATACATAGAAGCTCTTAGACCCACATTTACTTTAAACCATTTGGTGATGTCAAAATCATCAAGGAAATAGATTGCCGTTTCATGCGCATATTTCTTGTCTGCATTTGAATTGCTGAATGTAGCATTTCCGGTATTTCCGCGCGCAGTGTATGGCGTGAAAATATGGTGATGGTATTGTATGCCAAACTTCATGAAGTGACCTATGATAGGGGAGTAATCAAAATCGATTTTCGAACTTATTTCCTGAATGGAAGAGCTTACTTTAAAGTTCACATTCAGGAAATTTGTGTTTGCGGTGAATCGGTATTCATTATAAATCAATGAAGCATTCATAAATAGTTTCTCATCAAAAACGTGATTCAATCTTGCTGATACGGTAGTATTTCCCCATGGAAAATCCAGATTAAACTGCCCTTCAGGGTCTTTGAATTTAAATACATCTCTGCCGAAATAACCACTCAGGTAAAATCTGTCTTTATCGCTGAATTTATAGTTGATCTTGGCGTTTATGTCATAGAAATAGTAGGAGTTCCCTGCAAATTTTCCGTCCTGTATTTTTTTAAGAAGAGGCTTTGTAATCAAATCAATATAAGTTCTGCGACCCGATAGGATAAAAGAACACTTGTCTTTTTTAATAGGTCCCTGAATCGTAAGTCGCGATGCTATCAAACCAAGACCGCCATCCACACGCCATTTCTTAGAATTACCTTCTTTCATTTTCACATCTACTACAGATGATATTCTGCCTCCGTAGTTTGCAGGCATAGAGCCTTTTTCAATAGATACCGATTTGATGGCATCAGAATTAAAAACAGAGAAAAAGCCAAAAAGATGTCCCGTATTAAAAATGGTAGCATCATCCAGCAACACCAAATTTTGATCAGGACCTCCGCCTCGCACATAGAATCCGCTATTGCCCTCTCCCGCAGCCTGAACGCCCGGCAGCAGCTGCAACGTTTTCATGATATCTACCTCGCCCAAAAGTGCAGGAAGTGCTTTTGCCTGATCCATAGTAATTTCCTGTCTGCCCATATTGGTACTAGAAACGTTCTGGTCTTTTTTTTCAGCAGTTATGACTACCTCATTGGCCAAAACAGATTTTTGCGACATCTCGAGATTCAGCTTAATATCTTTGTTCAGATTAACAACTATCACTTTTGTATTGAAGCCCACATAAGAGACCTTGATAGTATAATTTCCACTAGGCAGTTGCAGGGAAAAGAACCCAAACTCATTTGTGATAGTTCCTTTCGAAATTTCATTTACATATACCACCGCTCCTACTTGTGATTCACCACTGGTGGTGTCTTTCACAAAACCGGAGATAGTATATTTCACTTCTTTTTGTGCAAAAGAATCAAAGCTGTTCAAAACAAAAACAAGTAAGGTCAGTGAAAGAAAACGCATAACTTAAATTTGGGTGCGCAAAAGTAACTTATTATGTATAAGTAATGTTTAAATAAAACGTAATAAATCGGATAAAAATCTGAGTTTGTTGAATAATAACGCTTGCCATCAACTAAAACAGCCTGCCAGATACTTGCCCAGACCCGCAAATACAGCAATCCACAAAAGTCCTTTTATCAGAAAAAAAAGAAACCCTGCAATACCTATTCGCTTTAACCAAGCCATTTTACTGTCCACATCCATAAGCTGTAAAGCGGTTAAATCGTTTTGATATTTTTCATTTTACAAATCCAGCTAAAATTTCCGCTATGTGTAGACTCATGACGAATTGAATGAATCACACAGAGCCGTTTTGAAATATCAATTCCATCAAAACTCATCTTTGACAGATTATCACTATCAAGTTTTGCATAGCACAATGATTCTAGATGCGCCATTGCTTTAGGATGCAAACTGTTCATCAAATCAAGCAGCTCTTTAAAAGTACCATGATTCTCGTGAAGTGTTCCATCAGACTGTATGCTGTAGTGATTTAGCCATTCAGGGGCATCAATATCACCACCTGTTTGCACAACCACAAGATTGTTTTCCGCCCAAACCAAATGCGCTGTGAGCCAGAAAATACTATTAAACTTTTCTCTGCCAAACTCAATATTTTCATAAGGATCAACCCCTTTCAGCTTAGAGATGTAAAACTTATTGAGCTGACGACTTTGCTGAAATATTTTTGAAAGCAGCGATGATTGTGAATAGGTACTCATGGCTTAAATTTTTATCATTTTCTGTAGGAGTGGGAAAAACTATTCCACTGAATTTTCAGCACACCGAAAATGCCTTCTTTAATAATGTTTCTATTCATTTTTGAAATCCCCACTTCACGCTCAGTAAATATGATAGGGACTTCCACTATTTTGAATCCGAGTTTTATAGCAGCAAATTTCATTTCTATCTGGAAAGCATATCCCACAAAACGAATCTTGCTGAGGTCTATAGTTTCCAATACCTTGCGGGTGTAGCAGATAAATCCGGCAGTAGGATCGCTAACACCAATCCAGGTAATCATGTTGACATATATAGATGCGCCACGGGAAATAATAATTCTGTCTTTAGGCCAGTTTACAAAACCTCCGCCAGTTACATATCTCGAACCCACAGCTACATCTGCGCCTTCATCAGCACATGACTTATATAATCGCAACAAATCATCTGGATTGTGAGAAAAATCGCAATCCATTTCAAAAATATATTGATAGCTTTTTGCAAGTGCCCATTTGAATCCGACAATATAAGCTGTTCCCAGCCCCAACTTTCCTTTTCGTTCAATAAGAAAAAGGCTTTCATGAAATTCAATTTGCAATTTTTTTACCACATCTGCTGTACCATCTGGCGAGCCATCATCAATTACCAGTAGATGAAAAGATTTTGGAAGAGAAAAAACTTTCCTCACCATCTTTTCGATGTTGCCTAGCTCGTTGTATGTAGGAATGATGATAATTGAATTTGACAAAGCTTGCAATTGAGTTACAAATCTAAAATTATTGTTGTGCTTCCCAATTGAAACCGATTAATTGACGCGCTGCGTATTCAGGTTTCACAAATATTTTCATTTTGAATGATGCTATCTGTTCTCCATTCAATGAGGAATTTTCCCTCAATAATTGTAACATCGAAAACCTGATTATCGATTTGTATGGTAGTATAGATGGTTTCGCCTACTCCTGGCAGTTTAGAACATTGAAAACTCCTGGTATAAATTATAAAGCCAACTTTAGGCTTACTATCCTGAGCTGCATTTACAAAACCCATCATAGTAGCACAGCTCTGTGCAATATTTTTGATAATCCCGCATGAGGAAAGCCTCGTTCCCTGCAATAACAGATGATTTTCAGAAGTAGTAAAAGATGTTTCACATCCCGTTTCATCTGCTTTAATGAGAGAAGTAATCAAAACAAATGGCTGCTTTTGAGGAATTATAAATTCTGTTTGTTCCTTAGAAAGAGGTAATGAAAACAAAGATTTATCTATTTTTATTAATGTTGAGTTAGAGAACAAAAAAACTACTTAGCCCAGAAATTGTAATAATTGAACCACTGCTCGGGATACTGCTTCACCATCCCTTTCAGATCATTTGCATAATCCTTTACCATCTCAGTGATATCTGAATCGCTCCTACCGTTGAGCGGTAGGCGGGCGTAGAAATCATAGTGTGTCGCTCCTGTTTTAATGGCATACACAAAAGTATAGTGCGCTCTGAATGTTTTAATCAACTGGAACGGTACAATAGGAAACTGCGCCTCGTCACTTAAGAAATCAACTTTCACAGTTCGGCTGCCTCTCACAAATCTTATCTGCATGCATTACCACAATTTCGTTTCGCGCTAGCGCTTCGCTGATAGCGTATATGTTAGATATGCCTTCTTTAATGGCTATCACATTATACC
>CANHIG010000166.1 GCA_947461105.1 Bacteroidota bacterium
ATCCAAAATATGATAAAAGATGGCGCAACAGAATTTTTGGAGTGTGGTCCTGGAAATGTGCTGCAGGGCTTGGTAGGCAAGATAGATAGCAGTGTAACTGTCGCTAAAATTCAATAAACTCTATTCTCTTTTTTGAAATAAAGTATGGATTTCTATATTTGCAGTTCAAAACGGTGGGTGTAGCTCAGTTGGTTAGAGTAGTGGTTTGTGGTACCATTGGTCGTGGGTTCGAGCCCCATCATCCACCCTTTGTAAGCGATGTATCTTCGGATGCATCGCTTCTTTTTTTTCTGAAGGTCAAAGCCCATAATACCAGAGCAGCCAAAGTAGATAGCGCAATAATCCAGGTAGAAAGTTCTTTAATGTCTGAAAACATAAGCTTATTTTGAATCGCTAAACTAAGGTATGAATAAGTTGGGGTTAAAATATTTTTCAGCATGGATTTTCTATAGCAGTTTTTTTGTTTCGCTTTGCGCTTGGGCTTTGTTTCGTTTTTTTAATCCAGCAGATAATGTTTTTGATCAAATAATTGTTTTTGCAGCTTCTTTTATATTATACAATTTACTAAAATTAAGAGGAACAAAAAGTGAATATTTGCTACAAAATGCAGACCAGATAAAATGGATTAAGCATCATGAGAGAAGTATTTATATATTGATTTTGGTTGCCGCTATTGTTGGTCTTTACTCTTGGAGCCAAGTAAACTTTGAAGTGAAAACAAATTTTGTTTTTGCAGCTGTTTTTTTGTTTGCTTATATTTTATTCAGAACATTTCAGTCGGAGAGATATTTTCCTACTCAAATCAATGCTTTTTTCAAAATTATAAATGTAAGTATTGTATGGAGCTTAGTTATATTGGATAGCAGAGGGTTGGACATGCAATACTTTCCGGCTGTGTTATTTTTGATTTGCGGACTCATGATTCCATTTGAAATAAAGGATATGCCCTATGACAAACCGTTTGGAGTTAGAACAATACCTCTACTCTTTTCTTTGCCAAAAACGAAGGATATTGGATTAGCTTTTATGTCTCTTTCTCTGGCTACTTTTACTACTTACAATAGCACTAAGCAAAATTTTATCTGGCTTATAACTTGCTTTGCAGGATCTGTAGTGATTTATTTAAGCAGCGAAAAAAGAGGAGAACTTTATTATCTTTTTGCAGTTGATGGAGTGATGTGTTTGCCATTATTAATTGCTACATTTATTAACCGATGAATAAGCAAAAGCAAATAATTGTTGTCTTTGTAGTAGTTGCTTTATCGCTTATTTCGCTTGAAATAGTCAGTGCAATTGTATTGTCAAAAATCTATAATAGAAACTTTAATTTGGGGTTGGTGCAACAACATAAGTATTCTGAAACCAATGGTTTGAAACCTAATATTATCGCAACAGTTTGGGGGCAAAAATTCACCACTGATAAATTCAGCTCTAGACCCAAGAAAAAATTGAAGCAAAAGAAAAAGCTTGTTTTTATAGGCGATTCTGTGTTGGAAGGAATTGGTTTGTCCGATTCACTTATTTTCACTGAGCTTATGGAAAACAGGCAATTTGATGTGCTAAATTTATCTATGCCCGGTAACTCCAGTTTTGATTATTTCAATATTGTAAAAGCAATTACTGATAGTGCAAATTCGGAATATATTGATGGCATTTCAGAGATAAACATTATTCATTGTCTGAATGATATTTATGGCAAAACTGCTGCAAAAGATTTACCCAATCTTTCAAATTCCTTTAAATCAAAAATTAATCTTGTCTTATCTCATTCCAATTTTTACAGATTAATAAAGCTCTTTCTTTACTCTAACTCAGATTACTACTTCCAATATGATGCAGCAATGTATTTAGATAAAAATCGAGTTAATGAAGTAATAAGCTTTTATCAGGAAATAGCTAACATCTGTAAGACAAAGAACATTGAATTTGTGGTCTATGCTCTGCCTTACAAATCTCAAATTAAGAAGAAAAAGCTTATTCAGCTTCAAATGTTTTCAAATGAATTTTATCAAAAAGGAATACCTTTTTATGATTTGACGACTGAGTTCGAGAAGAAGCAAAATGATGAAGATTTATATTTATTTGCAGATGAAATTCATTTTTCAGCAGCAGGGCACAAAGCCATTGCAGAAATTATTTCAAAAGAGCAGTAAGTTTTGACTTTTTACTTTAATATTGACAACGAAAATTACGCAGCATGATTCGCAACAATTGGACACTTGACGAAATAAGAAATATATACCACAAACCTATTTTGCAGCTTATTGTTGAAGCGGCAGAGGTGCATAAACAGTATAATGCTATCGCTGAAGTGCAGGTTTGTACTTTACTTTCTGTTAAAACGGGTGGATGTCCTGAGGATTGCTCCTATTGTCCTCAAGCTGCACGCTATAATACAGATGTAAAAGCGCAAAAACTATTGAGCTATGATGAGGTAATAGACAATGCCATTTCTGCAAAAAATAGCGGCTCGACTCGCTTTTGTATGGGAGCAGCATGGCGCAATGTGAAAGATGGCGTTGAGTTTGACAGGGTGATTGATATGGTGAAAGGTGTAAATGCTATTGGTCTTGAAGTTTGTTGCACACTTGGCATGCTAAATGAAGATCAGGCTGCACGTTTGAAGGAGGCTGGACTATACGCATATAACCACAACCTTGATACTTCAGATGAACATTACGATGAAATTATCTCTACACGAACTTATGACGACAGATTAAAAACTCTTGACAATGTGGAGCAAGCCGGAATCAGCGTTTGCTGTGGAGGAATTATTGGTTTGGGAGAAAGCGATGAAGACAGAATTAAATTGTTGTATACACTCGCAACACGCGCAAAACATCCAGAATCAGTTCCGGTGAATGCATTAGTACCGGTGAAGGGAACCCCATTAGCTGAGCAATCGAAGGTAAATGTATGGGAGATGGTGCGCATGATAGCTACGGCAAGAATTCTTATGCCAAAGGCTATGGTGAGATTAAGCGCAGGAAGAAATGATATGAATATAGAACAACAAGGGCTTTGTTTCCTTGCAGGAGCCAATTCAATTTTCGCTGGCGAGAAACTGCTCACTACTCCAAATCCTGAAGTAGATCAAGATAGAATGATGTTTGATGTACTTGGACTTACGCCACGCGAGAGTTTTAAGGAAGAAAATATGAGTGCTTCTATTTGTTCATGAATGCTACTGAGGCATATATCAATCAGAAATTAGCTGAACGAAAAGCAGAGGGCAACTTCCGCAGTCTCAAAAATTTCGAAGGATTTATTGATTTTACCTCTAACGATTATCTGGGTATTTCGAGGAATAAGGAATTTCAATATTTGGTTCAGGAAGAAATTTTTACTCGAAACTTCAAATTTGTTGGAGCAACAGGTTCCAGACTTTTATCAGGAAATTCTGCTTATGTCGAGACAATCGAGCGCGAAATTGCTGCTTTTCATCAGACAGAATCATCATTGATTTTCAATTCAGGTTTTGATGCTAATTATGGTTTGATTACTTCACTCTGTCGTGATGGTCATTTGATTGTCATGGACGAATTTGTTCATGCCTCTATTCATGATGGAGCGCGTGCTTCTAAAGCTGAAGCGCAATTCTTTCGCCATAATGATGCACATCATCTAGATAAAATATTAAAAGCGAGTACTCATAAGGTAAAATACGTAATTATAGAATCCCTTTACTCTATGGATGGCGATATTGCTGATTTAGCAGCCATTGTTTCTGTTTGTCAAAGTAATGATGCAGCCTTAATTGTGGACGAAGCGCATGCAACCGCTGTGTTTGGAGAAAATGGCGAAGGTCTTGTGCAGCGTTCAGGTTTAGAGGAAAAAGTTTTTGCACGAGTAGTTACTTTTGGTAAGGCAATTGGGGTTCATGGAGCTTGTGTTTTGGGTAGTGAGTCATTG
>CANHIG010000167.1 GCA_947461105.1 Bacteroidota bacterium
AAGCCATATCGGGAATACTCCACAGACAAAGTGCTGATAATGGAATATGTGAAGGGGTGCAAAATTACTGATGTAGAGCAACTGAAGAAATGGGGAATTAGACCAAGGGATATAGTTGAAAGAGGTATGGATATATACCTTACCCAAATTTTTGAGTTTGGTTACTTTCATGGAGATCCGCATCCGGGAAATATTTTGGTGCGAGAGGATGGAACAATTGTGCTGCTTGATTTCGGCATGATTGGTCAGTTAATGAAAAAAGACAAGTATGCTTTTGCGGGTATTTTTATTGCAATGGCGCGCCATGATGCCCGCGAAATGGCGAATCAAATGAAGAAACTCGCGATAGAGGATAATATCACCGATATGCGCCAGTTTACCTATGAGCTCAATGATTTAATAGAAGATTATGCTTCACTGGATGTGAGCGAGTCGAGCATTCAGGATGTGATTACTCGTCTACAGAAAATTATGTATGATTATCACATCACCGTGCCGGGTGGAGTATTTATTGTTTTTAGGGCTTTTGCAATTTTAGAAGGTATAGGCAAGTTAATGTATCCTGAGTTTAAAACTTATGATTTCATTAGGCCGTATGGGCAGAAATTACTTAATGAGCAACTGAAGCCTGAAAATCTTATGAATGAAACTATTTCGAGGTTCTCGGATATGTTTTCATTTATGAGTTCGCTGCCTGTAGATATCAAGAATATCATGCAGAAAGCCAACAATGGCAAACTACACATGGAGATAGAGTTGCAAGGCTATGGCTATGCGTTGAAAAAATGGGATAGCATCACAAATCGCCTTGCTATCACCTATATTATAGCAGCCTTGATTATTGGCTCATCTATTGCATTGCAGGGGAATTATGGTCCTGAAATGAAATACTATTATGGTATTAATGCATGGAGCTATACAGGCTACAGCATAGCTGGGGGAATGTTTGCAATTCTACTTTACATGATAATGAGAAGAAGGATTTACAAATAATTGCTACATACCTTGGTTTAAACCTAGTGTATAGAAATCGAAAATCATACTAACCTGAATCTCTTTCCAGGCAATGAATGCACCAAATCATTCATCTCCATTTCCAATAACACTTCAGCGATTTTTCCTGATGGCATTTCACTGAGGGAAACTATTTTGTCTATTTCGAGTTCACCGCTATCCTGTAGTAATTTGTAAATTTTTTGTTCGTATTTATTGAGGGTTATTTTCAATTGTGCTGATTCAGTCTTTTTCTTTTCTTTTTTATTTATTGTCTCATCCCAGTTCATAGCCTCAAGGATATCTTTAGCTGTTTCAACTATTTGCGCCTTGTATGTTTTAATCAGAAAGTTGCAGCCTACACTATATTTATCAGTTGTTTTTCCTGGAACGGCAAAGACCTCACGGTTATAAGAGTTAGCGATGTTGGCAGTAATAAGTGCTCCGCCTTTTTTTGCAGATTCTATTACTAAGGTTGCGTCTGACATTCCCGCAACAATTCTGTTGCGCTGAGGGAAATTATGCGGAGTAAATTCATCCTGCGAACTGAATTCGGTGAGCAGTCCGCCTTGCTCCAGCATTTTCTTTGCTGTGCTGCGGTGTTGATCCGGATAAATTCTGTTGAGCCCATGACCAAGTACACCAATGGTATTCAAATCATTATCAAGGCATGCATTATGAGCATGAATATCTACTCCGTACGCCAATCCGCTTGTGATTAAAATTTCAGTGCCGGAAAGTTCTTTGATTATCTGCTTTGTCACTTCTTTGCCGTAGTCAGTAATATTTCTTGTGCCCACTACAGCCAGAACTTTCATGGCATTCAAATCTCTATTCCCTCTATAATATAATATCAAAGGGGAATCATTGCACTCTTTAAGTCTTTGCGGATAAGCGTCCGAAGTGAAAAAGAGTGTTTTGATTTTAAAATCGCTGATGAATTTTAATTCTGTTTCTGCTTTTTTTAAAGAGTCTTTATTGTTCAAAATGGATACGGCCCGCTGTTCTCCAATCCCAGGCACTTTCATCAATTTAGTCTTTGGTGACTTGAAAACAGCCTCAGCGCTTCCGCAATAGGCAATGAGATTCTTTGCCATCTGAGAGCCGATAT
This sequence comes from Bacteroidota bacterium, assembly GCA_947461105.1. Lineage (GTDB taxonomy): Bacteria > Bacteroidota > Bacteroidia > Chitinophagales > LD1 > CALAYL01. The sequence goes on from CANHIG010000167.1 coordinate 2,105, forward strand.
TAGGAATAAAAGTAAGTGCTATTTCTGCCAGCATATTTAGGTACTAATTAAAATAATTTTTCTGCAAACAAGTTATATTCAATCTGATTTTTTCATCCACATACAAAAAGTAAATCTTAAGTTTGATAAAAGCTAACCAACATGAAGCGTTTACTGATTCTGGGTTTAATTCCATTTTCGTTGTTTGCCCAAAACAACTATCGTTCGGCTTCCAACAAACTCTATTGGAAAAACAAAAAGCCGTTTGAAGGTTACTGGCAGCAAGATGTTTATTATCAAATCAAAGCAAACATTGACGAAAGCACCGATATAATTACAGGAGAAGAAAAACTCACTTACTTCAATAACTCTCCTGATACTTTGCGATTTGTTTATTTCCATCTTTACCAAAACGCTTTTCAGCCCGGCTCTTACCTGGATAAACTGCAACAGGAAAATGATGTTCATCTTCATTACGGAAAATATGAGCGCGCGAAACAAGGAACTTTGATTGATACGATTTTGTCTGAAGGGCAGCCGCTCAAAACCGTTTTAGACAATACTATTCTGAAAGTTTATCTGAGCAAACCATTGTTACCGAATGAGTCTGTTTACTTTGATATTCGTTTTAGAACTTTTTATGATTCAGGTTCCACGCGCAGGAGAATGAAAAAATACAATGCTTATGGTTTTAAGCACTACAACGGCTGTCAGTGGTATCCGAAGTTATGCGTGTATGACCGCAAGAGCGGCTGGAACACTGACCAGCACATGAACCGTGAATTTTATGGCGATTTCGGAAGCTGGGATGTGGAACTGACTTTTGCATCGAACTATATAGTGGAAGCTACTGGAACTTTACAAAATGAATCTGAAGTTTTGCCTGATACTTTGAAACAGAAATTGCAGATTTCAAATTTCAAGAACAAAAAGTGGGAAGAAAAGCCATCTGTGATTACACCATACAAAAAAGGTGAAACAAAAATATGGCGCTATCATGCAGATAATGTTCATGACTTTGCATTCACTGCCGACCCAACTTATCGCGTAGCAGATACTTACTGGAACGGGGTGCGCTGTATGGCAATTGTTCAGGAACCACATGCTTCCAAATGGCAAAATGCTTCTGAGTATTGCGCAAAAATTATTGAGTGTTTTTCTCGCGATTTCGGAATGTATGAATATCCGAAAATGGTAGTGGCCGATGCACAGGATGGCATGGAATATCCGATGCTCACGCTTGATGGCGGTGCTGATCCCGGCTATCGCGGATTGCTGGTGCATGAAGTAGGGCACAACTGGTTTTACGGCATGCTCGGCAATAATGAAACATATCGCGCTATGCTCGATGAAGGTTTTACGCAGTTCATTACTGCATGGGGTTTGGAGTATATTGATGGAGAAACTCTGGTGTCTGATACAATCAAAAACAATTACGTTGCTCACTTTTCTCAGCCAACTAATGTTCGCGAAACCCGCGTTTATTATGGCTATTTAGCTGATGCTACTTTGTATCAGGATGAGCAAATCAACACCCATTCTGATATGTTTAACGGAGCATTGGGTCAAGGCGGAGGTTACAGACATGTGTACATGAAAACTGCCACTATGCTCTTCAATCTGCAATATGTTTTGGGAGATTCGCTTTTTCTTGCAGCGATGAAGTATTATGTAAATCAATGGAAAATCTGCCATCCTTATCCTGAAGATTTCAGAAACAGTATTTCGCAATTCACTAAAGCAGATTTGAACTGGTTCTTTGATGAGTGGATGGAAACCACAAAGAACATTGACTATAAAATCAAATCAGTAAAA
>CANHIG010000168.1 GCA_947461105.1 Bacteroidota bacterium
CAAAATAATTATTTGGCAAGAAGACATGTGGTGAATGCTGCATGTGAAATTACAGCTGGTTATAATGACGAATGGACTGTTTCTCCGGTGTTTTTATTTATGATGCAGGCAAACGCGACTCTTTATCATCTTGGACTAGGCGTTAATTATCAAACGTTAAATGAGAATGTAGCCATTTTTGGAGGGCTTTTTTATCGTGTGAAGGATGCTGCAATTCTTAATGTTGGAGTTGAACTTTACAACGCAAGAGTTGGGGTAAGCTATGATATCAATCATTCAGATTTGAGAGGCGCTTCACGAGCACAAGGAGCTTTGGAGTTATCATTAGTTTACGTATTCAGGAAACAATCTGATCAGATATTGGATAATGTAAACTTCTGTCCTAAGTTTTTATAATATCCCATTAATCAGGGTAAATCATTAGCATCGAAATTGAAGTAGGGGTTCTCAAATTTTAAGTCTTTGAAATAGATCAGGGACCAGCTTCCATTATTATATTCAAGTGCTGTCATGTTTTCCACCCAATCACCGCTATTCATGTAAACCACATTGCCTTTTTCTCCTTCAATGGTTTTAATTACGGCTAAATGGATATGACCGTTTATTACAAAATCATAACCATTATCTATGGCAATGTTTGCAGCAGCCAGTTCATAATCGTTTAGCTTTTTCACCCCTCTTTTTGTAGCATCTTTCACAGACTTGGTAAAGTTGATAGAGCCTTTACCGAACAAGAGGCGAATACCATTAAAAAATTTATTGATTAGAATCAAAAGCTCGTAGCCTGTGTTTCCAAGTTTGGCCAGCCACCGCGATCCATGCATAGAAACATCGAAAATATCACCATGAAAAAACCAATGTTTTTTCCCATCAAGATCAAGAATCAATTTGTCTTCAAGATTAATATTGCCCAAATGAATACCGCTATATTTTCTAAATAATTCATCATGGTTTCCTGTCAGGTAATATACCTTGGTTCCGCTCCCGGCAAGCTTAAAAACCCTTTGCAGTACTTTGGCATGGGATTTTGGAAAATAATATTTTCGAAACTGCCAGATATCAATAAAATCTCCGTTTATAATCAAGGTTTCCGGCTGTATAGATTTCAGATATTTATTAAGCTCTTTAGCTTTTGCGCCTAAGAAGCCCAGATGTACATCGGAAATTACAACAACCTTTACATGTCTTTTGCCCACTTTATAAGTGTTTTTTGATTTCGGATTCCAGAGCGCTTTGTCCAATAAATCTACGAATAATTTTTCCGCCCCTGTCTATCAACACAAATGTAGGTGTGCCAAGAACGTAATACAAAGAAGCGGACATTTTTTCCCCAGATTTTTTCTGCATCATGATATTTGTCCAGTTCAACTTTTCGGTTTTTATCATTTCTACCCATTTGGTAGTGTCTTCTCCCATATTTACGCCATAAATTCCTAGGCCTTGCTTTTCGTATTTATCATAGAGCGTTTTTAGCTCAGGCATTGCCTCTCTGCAATGGCTGCAATTGGGTTCCCAAAAAACCATTAAGGTCACCTTTTTTGTAACAACCAATTTTGATAGTGGTGAATTATTGCCATCAATGTCTAAGCCATTTACCTCAAGAGCCGGCTTGCCGCTGGTAACTCTCAGGGCGTCCCTCATCTGAGCTTCCAGTGTCAGATTTTCTTTTATTCTGTTGTCACTAAGCGTTTTTGTGGCCAAATAAGCCAGCTCTGTTTCGCGATTTGTAGCAATGAAGTGTTGAAAAATTTGACGTACTACATAAGTGAACATTTTTGGAGAATTCTTACTTTCTTCAAAAACCTTATCTATCAGCTGCTGCATAGATTCAAAAGAAGTGTCTGAAACATTGATAAGATAGCCGAGCAGCGTTTCATTCAGAGTGGGTTCTCTCAATAAATTTTCATTGACAAAATGGACGTTATCCATATAATGCTTTCTTGAATATTCTTTTATGTTTTTAGCAGCAAGAATTTTGTCTAAAGTGTCAAACATTTTCATGTTGCTTAGTTCCTTTGCAACAAAGGAGTTTGGGTTTGTAGTTTTTATTTTCCACAGATTGTTGTAGTAGGTGGAGAATAAGTCTTTGAGTACTATATTGTTTGAATCAGTAGATTTTTGATTTTTAATAATCTCAAAAAACTCTTTTTCAAATGCAGATACACTTTCATTAAATGATTTGTAGGCATCATTTTCTTTAGAATCTTCTATGGTAAAGTTTTGTTTGTTGTTCAGTTCGTTAGTACATTTAAACTTCTTTTCATTAGGATGAAGCAATATTTTATAGGATTGATTGCCAATAGCCAGATAGTATAAAGTTGGTTGCTCAACTTCTTTTTTAATTTCATAGTTGCCGGTCATATTCACAGAGAAGGTGTCTAATGTTTTTGGAAAAGCGGAACCATAACTTCTCAGAACTACAATTTCAGGCATTTGAGTAATACCTGTAAGATTTATCTTGCCGAGAACCTGAATCGTACCCGAAAATGAAGGAGCATTAAAACCCAAAAGCAGAATGATAGAAAAAGAGAATAATCGAAAAATTTGCATATAATCAGTTTATGATCAAAGATATAATAGCCCTTAAACTAGTTTTAAATTTTTAAATAAAATAACGAGAGAACTCGACCGCACTCTAACTACAAATATCTGACAGCTGTTTTTTCCAGAAAAGTCGTATAAAAGCGGATTCAGTGTACTTTTTAAACACCATTAAGCCAGTTCTTGTGAAAAAAGTTTTGACTTAAATAGAAAAAAGTTTTCAAATTATGAATAGTTGTTGTACATTTGCGGAATATAAAATCTAAAAAAATTACTTATGAAAGGAAGGTGTACTAATTTTTTATTGAGGTTTGTTGGTGTGTTTTTCGCCATATTCCTCTTAGGGCAAAGCGCCTATGCACAAACCACTTGGTATCGTGACGTTGATAATGATGGCTTCGGAGCAATAGGAACTGACTCTATTGATATCCTGCAGCCTGCAGGATATGTTGGTAACAACACAGACTGTGCTGTTAATGACATCAATAAATGGAGAAACAAAACCGTTTACAAAGATGTTGATGGCGATAATTACTATGTGGGAACAGCCGTTCAGTGTTATGGGATAGCACCATCGGGCAACTATATTGATTCTGCTTTAGTGAAAGGCGTTGATTGTAATGACAACAGCGTACTGATTTATAAATCTTTAGCTGTTTTCATAGATGTGGATAGCGACTTTTATAAATTAAAAGACACCACACTTTGCTTAGGAGTAGGTGTTAATGGACTCTATCCATCAAAATATAAAACCGACTCACTTCTGGGTGTTGATTGTGATGATAACAACATTTTAATTTTAGGTGCAGATACCTTAGCATACATAGATTATGATCAAGATGGTTTTGGAGTTGGACCTTTAACATTATTCTGTAGAAATAAACCGGGCTGGTCTGGTGTTCCCGGAGATTGCAATGACAATAATCCCGCAATCAAGTTGCCAAACTTTACTTATTTCCGAGATTTCGATGGTGATTTAAAAGGGGATAAAAACGTTGTTTTACCTGGATGTCCGGGCGTTACGCCAACAGGTTATGTAACTGATAGCACAGACTGTAATGATATTGATGTTACTGCATACATACTAGACTCTATCTATATTGATTTTGATGCTGATACGTTCACTTTTGGTAAAGATTTAGTATGCCACGGTATTATTCCTGTTGCTGGTTATTCTTATACTTCAAAAGGTAGCGATTGTAATGATAATCACAGTACAGCTTGGAGAAGTCCGGTTGTATATGTAGATGCTGATGATGATAACTATGACGCAGGAACAGATTCTACTCAGTGTTTCGGAGTTTCAGTTCCAGCAGGATTCAAATTAACAA
>CANHIG010000169.1 GCA_947461105.1 Bacteroidota bacterium
CGAGGTGATGACTTTGGAGGAAGTGATGAAACGGTGATTACACGCATGTTTGGTCAACCTGTAATGGTTTACAACTGGCCTCAGGAAGTGAAAGCCTTCTATATGAAAGAAGATGAAACTGATAAGGGTTACGCAAAAGGCGTGGACTTACTGGCACCGGAAGGATATGGCGAAGTAGTAGGTGGGGGGGAACGCGAAACAGACATTGAAAGATTGAAGTTAAAAATCAAAGAACATGAACTTCCAATGGAAGCGTTTGAGTGGTATTTAGATTTGCGAAAATTCGGAAACATTCCGCATTCAGGATTTGGATTAGGATTGGAAAGATTGGTAGCATGGATTTGCGGCTTGCAACATATTCGAGAGACAATTCCATTCCCTCGTTCATACGGAAGATTATTGCCATAGAAAATGACTGACCCCGGCACTATAAAAAATACAGTAGCTAACAAAGCATTAATTAGCATCGACCTCGGAGATTTTTATCCGAATGAAAATGAATGTGCCTACATTGATGTGGCGGACTATCTTTTCAAGGGGATAATATTGAAAGAAAATGATTTCAGAGCGCAAATTTCTGAAACTGATTTTTCTCAATATCAAGATAAATTTGTGGGTATTTATTGCTCAGCAGATGCTATTATTCCTATGTGGGTTTATATGGTTTTGGGAGCCGAACTCAGTTCATTTGCAAAGATTGTTTTATTCGGAAAGAAAGCTCAATTTCCACTTTTGTTTCTGCACGATAATCTTGCAAAAATAGAACCGGAGGAATTTGAAGGAAAACGCATAGTGATAAAAGGCTGTGGCGACAAGCCTACTGACGAAGCAGCTTTCACGATAGTGTCATCAAAATTGGCCAAGGTAGCGCGAAGCATTATGTATGGAGAACCTTGCTCTACTGTGCCTGTTTTTAAAAGAAGTGCAGATTAATTTTTTCAAACAACATTTCTGCATTACATTCATCGCATGCTAAGCAAAAAAATAAAAACATCTCTTCTTTTCCTCTGTCTGCTTTGCTTGCAACAAGTCCATGCGCAAAAAGTGGATATCACCACTCCCTCAAAACTCACCGCCCGAACGGAAAAAGTAAAAATTGTCGGGAAGAACAGTGACGGATATGTAGCTTGGCTTTCAGGAGAAGAGGAAGTATTTCAAGTGTATAATAATGACCTGAAACTCTCCTTTGCAAAAACTTTTGACCTTGCAAAAAACGAAGGATATATTCAACATGTACAGCTTTACAATCAGGGAGGAGTAGTTTTTTTTCTCAGACAACAACCTAACTTCACCATACTCGTTGCTCAGGTGCTAAACAACCGATTTGTAAATAATGGCGAAGCAATTGTGATTGATACCATCTATGAGCGAATAGACATCACCAATGCCAATTTAAGATTTAAGCAGTCCATTGATCAACGTTATATTCTATTTTACACACCTGTATTTAACAGCAAGCAAATTGAGTCTATGCAGACCACTGCTATTGACAAAAATCTGAACAGGCTCTATAAATATTATTTTCCGATTCAGCAGCAGGAGAACACTATGCAATATGCCAAAGCATTTGTTGACACTCAGGGAAATAGCTTACTTATTTTTAATAAAAATGAACAAAATTTCAATGCGTATTGGCTGGAAAAGTCTTTGTCCAACCCTGTGAAATACACGATTACCTCCGGCAAAAAAATATTTGGCGATCCTTATTTTGAGATTGACAACAGAAATAACAATCTCATTTTTTCAGGCTTTTTTGATAATCAGGAAGGCACCGGAGAACCCGCAGCATACGGTGCATTTTACCAAACTTTCAAACTTTCATCCGGCATTCAACTTTCATCAAACATCCAAACATTCCCTGAAAATTTTATTAAAGAGCTTACCGGAAGGGATGCTTCAGTTTCCAATAATAGGCTATTCACTTTCGGCATCAAAAAAATTGTTCAGCGCAATGACGGAGGCGTTTTGATTGCCGCAGAATCTTTCATTAAAGATAAGCGAGAGGAGCAAACTATGTCAATTTCTGTTATCAGCCCATACAGCTCTTACAGAACAATCAATACTTTTCAATTTAATGACATCACTGCATTTTCCATGAATGCATCTGGCAAAATTGAATGGAGCACATTGATGAGAAAAAAACAGTATTCCGAAGATGATAATGGATACAACTCTTCCTTCTTTGGGTTCAATCAAAAAGACAGAATGCGTTTTATTTTTCCGGATGAAATCAGTTACTCCTCAGATGTAGAAGAGTACGTTCTGGGTAGCGATGGCAAAACAGACAAAAGAGTAGTTTTTAATCAAAGCGAAAAGGATGTGTTCGTGATTCCAAAGCTTTCAAAACAGGTAGCTCCAAACGAAGTGGTTATGCCAAGTGTTAAGAAAGGCGTTTTCAAGTTAGTGAGGTTGAAATATTAAATTATGTTGAGACTGCTGAGCATCAATAACCCTGCGCTAATTCTGGCAAGTATTTTTGCCTCTTTTTCAATTCACCTCATTTATTTTTTCTCCGGAAAAATTGAATACAGCTTTGTGCTAAACTACCAGGAGCCGTTATCCCAATTTCTTTTTTCTCATCTTGCTGAAACTGGTAATTTATTTTTTCCGCTCGTCCTATTTTTAGGTGCTTTATTTCAAATCATTGCGGCTGTTTTCTTAAATCTCATCATTAATGAATTCAAAATCAGCAGCAAGCGCGCCTATCTGGCAGCATTCATATTTGTTTTGATTAGCAGCTTAAATCCGCAATGGCTCATACTTTCACCTCAGCTAATTGCCATCACGCTTTGGATATTGATGTTTTATCGCATTATGATTTTATCGAAACAGGAAAAATTTTACAGCGTGCTTTTCGATATTGGATTCCTCTCCTCACTGTCAGTATTTTTCTATCTGCCATCAGCATATTTTCTGATTTTTATTTTTCCTGCATTATTTTCTGTGCGACCATATCAATTCAAAGAATTTATGCGTGTAATCTTTGGCCTCTTCACTCCGCTGTATATAGTTTTAGCTATTTACTTTCTGAATGATAAACTTCCGAATTTCGCCCATGATTTTCTTAATTCTCAGAATCTCAATCGGGTAAATCTGGACTATTTCAATAAAAATTTTAGTCCCTTTATATACATTATTGCAGTATGGAGCATCATCTCTGTCTTTACATTTGCCTTGATTCCGGTATCCTTATCACTCAAAACGAGAAATGTAAGTACCCTCTTGATATTCCACACTGTACTCACTATGCTGTTCTTTTTCATTCCAACACACTTTCACATAGCCTATTTAGTTCTCCTATCTCCTATGATAGCCATTTATTTAAGTTTATTTTTTCTGGATTACAAAGGCAGTTTCTTGCCAAATGTTATATTTGCGCTGCTGTGCCTTAGTGCACTCATTCCTTTAATACTATAAAAGATAATTATGAAATTTGGTGTAGTTGTATTCCCCGGCTCAAACTGCGATAGAGATATGATACATGCATTGGGGAATGTATGCGGTGCAGAAGTGAAAGAAATATTCCATAAAGAAACTTCTTTAGAAGGCTTTTCAACGCGCGACTGCATTATCCTTCCAGGAGGATTCAGCTATGGCGACTATCTGAGAACCGGTGCCATTGCTCGCTTTTCTCCTATCATGAACGCTGTAATAGAATTTGCTAATAATGGCGGGAGAGTTTTTGGTATTTGCAATGGATTTCAAATCCTTTGCGAATCAGGGCTTTTACCCGGTGCTTTACTTCCGAATACCAACATGAAGTACAACTGCAAGAATGTGCATTTGAAAGTGACGACCACTGAATCTCAAATTACCAGA
>CANHIG010000170.1 GCA_947461105.1 Bacteroidota bacterium
AGTTGCGCCATTAGCTCCGGCATTGCATAAGCTTTGCCAAGCTGTTTCAAAAAAGAAAAAACAAGACAAATCAGTATCATAGACCAATAAACCTCTTGCAGGAGCGGCAATAGCTAATCTTTGAGCTGTAGTCATCCTTGGAATTAAAAGACCTTTATCAGTTGCAGTTAAATCTAAAATTGATGAAGGGGCAGGTGTTTGAGTTCCTATGCCTACATTGTTTTGGGCATGTAGCTTAGCTTGACAAAATATAATTAAGACAATCGGTAGCAGGTAATTCCTCATTGATTTGGTGTTAGCTTAGTACTAATATACTAAGCTAATGATAAATAAACAAATAATGTTCTAAGACATTTAATAAACGATTCTGATATAAGATGTTTTTATGTGCAAATTTAAATACGGTTTACAATAACAATCAGTTTTATCAGCTCTTTTCCAGTGTCTCTTTGCAAAAAAAGCATTTTTGTCCTAACGCAAACAATCATACATCTGGTTTTTCGTTATGGGAGGGAACTTAACGAAAGCATCAAAAAAATGTTTTTATATTTTGTAGTGCGCTGTTTGGGTTACTGATAGAATAGCTCTGTTTCTTTTTTCTGTTTTAGCAATTTCATTAAAAACTCTTTTGTATGTTTAAATGTAGCATTAGGTAAATGTTTTTATGCATGTGAAATCAAAATTTCAGAAAACGATTCTCTGTATTGTAATTACAGCATTCAGTTCTTGTATTAATGCTCAGGATAGTTTAGCATATAATAATTTATTTTTTCAACAAGAACATAGTTTTGGTCGTGTGGTATTACTACCTAAAACTGTGAAAGCTTTTATTTTCTTTTCTACAGAATGCCCTATTTGCAAAAAACAGGCAAGTGATATTAGAGAAATTCATAGCTACTTTAAACAAAAAGGGGTAGCTTTTTATTTTGTTTATCACAAACTTTTTCAATCAAAATCAAAGATTAATAAATTCCACATAGCTAATGCATTCCCCCTAAATAATATTGTAATGGACAGAGACAATAAGCTCACTAACATTCTCAATGCATCTGTAACTCCAGAATGCTTTTTAGTCGATGAAAATGGCGCTGTGGTGTACTCAGGCAAAATCAATGATAGATTTGAGAGCATTGGTGTTCAAAGAAATTATATTTCAGAGCATTACCTTAAAGAGAGTATTGAAAGTATTTTGCTAGGAAAAGAAGTAAAGATTAAATGTACAAAAGCTGTTGGGTGTATTATTAATCGTTAGAACTTCAGCGAGTATTGTATTTTCTGTTTTTCATCGCCTTCTTTGTACTCAAAAAAAGTTAGCATCAGTAGAAGCATTTCGTCTTGCTTATTCATCGATTGTCTGACTATGTTCGGAGGCTTGTTTGGATTGTAAGGATTAGCTGCTGAGTTGTCATAATATCCTGAAATAACAATCTGTGTTCCCTTTGGCAATTTCAGCAGCTTTTCAAATCTGTACGTTTCTTGCCACCCCATATCCCAATTATCTATTTTTATCAAAGGGATTGTGTCATTTTGTGGTGTTATGGCAACTGCAATGTATTTTCTGCCTACTTGATGCATGTGTGGTGTAATCTCAAAGAGGGACATATCTGCAGGCAAAACAGTAGATGACTCCAGCCACTTTTGTTGATTAGGTAGTAAAGTGATGTGGGAACCAGTGGAATTTGGATTTCCAATTCCAATAGAAGCACTGATGGCTGCTCTCTTTGCCTTCTGTTGCTTGTAAAACTTGATTCGAATATTATCAAATTCGACTTTTGGTGTTTGAAGATAATGAATCATATCCAATAGAATTACTCCTTTTTTAGGCATTCTAAAACCACAACCTACCGGAAACGCTGATGGTGTTTTTCCTGGTTGGGAATGTGTTTTGTATATCATTCGATCCCAATACTCATATTTGCCCTCTGGTACAATATTAAGATAACGGTACACATTAAAATCTTTTGGTAAAGAGTCAAGGTACTTTATTGGTGGCTGAAAAAAATAGGATGGAGTTGAATTCTCATTTCTGTTTGCTATGAAATCATCTTCCAGAATAAAGATGCTAACATGATGTAAAAGTTTTTTCTGGTCATTCTCAAACACTATAGCCCCGACATCAAATGCTTCATTAAATTCAAAAGGAATTTTAACTATACCAAATAAATCTTCACCAATTGGCTGAAGCTTGAGTTCACTTTTTGTGGTAACTACATAATCAGGCTTTGATTTCAAAATTGTTTTTTCAATAACTTCTTTACTAAATTTTATTTTAGAATTTTGGTTCTTACTGTCATTATCAAGCCAGTCTTTAATCATCTTTATTTCTTCATCCGATAAATAGTTTTCATCCGCAAAATGGGAGAATTTTGGATCTGGTTTCCAAATGGGCATCAGTCTGTTTTCAACTACATACTTCACGGTGCCCTTACGCTGTATTAAATCTTCAAAACTATTGAATGCAAATGGTGCTGCTCCTCCATCAAAGTGACATTTGATGCACTTTTGTTCAACTATAGCTTTTATCCCCTTAGTGGCATCAGTTTGCTGGGCGTCAGATGCGAATATATAGCACCAATAAATAAAAATTGAAAACAACAGTTCTTTCATAACTACTAAAATTAAAGGGCATCACTTTAAGTGTATGCCCTTTGCAGATAAACTTGAAGTTTCTTTATTTTATTCTCATTATCCATTTCACAGTATAGGTTAAAGGTCTTACCTCCCCTCCTGTATATCTCCATCTAAAACTATCACACAAATAATAGTTTTTCATCCAAGGAGAGTAGTTTGCAGTTGAACCATCGTTTACAGTCCCTCCATTAGCGCCCTGACTTGTAGCTGATTGTTGAATCTCAAAATTAGGAGCCCTATCAGCTTGAGCAGTTCCCGAAGTAGTAGATCCTCTCAGGTATCTTCCACCGTCAGAGCCGCCAAAAGTGCTGGTAGCTGTATTGTTCAAGTCAGGAATTGCTTGTCCGTTAATCGGGCTTTGAGCATCCGAAACGGTTCCACCATTGCACAAAACCCAGTTTACAGGCAATACGGGAGTTCCGGCTAAATGGTCTGTCCAAGCAATAATTGAACCAATTGGTGGACTAACAATTTCAGTCCATGAGGTTGTGGCAGAGTTATTCGTCTTCCTGTAAAAGATTCGTTGGTCAAAAAAGCTTCCGGAAATTTGCAAAGCATAATTATTTACAGCATTACTATGTCTTGTATCTATCAAATGCCACCAACTTGTTGCACCAGAGGGAAAATTTGTTGGAGATGAGGTTTCATAAAATCCTGACTGAGCTCCAACGTTGCCTTGCAATCCTGCATCATTTCTTGTCTGAGTTCGAGAATCGCCATTTCCATAAAAAAGATTACCTGTTAGTTGTAAACCAAGACCTTGTGCCTGATGGTCGAAAAATCTGAGTCTTCTATCTGTAGTTCCCACTCCTGTTAATGCTTGTGTTATTTCAATTTCACCCTCTGATTCACCACTTGCATTAAATGATATGCTCGGTCTTCTAGCAGTAGTGGTAGTGGCTTCTGCAAGTGCTAAAGTGGCATCTTCTCCACCACAACATACAGCAGTATTATCTCTTGAAATACTCAGCCTTGCTTGTCCGGTAGTTGATAAAGGAGCCACTCCAATACCAACATTGCCATCACTATGAACTCTAATTCTTTCAGCATTAGTGGTTTTCACCACCCAATCTTTAGCATCGGTAGTGCCTATAAAATTGGTTGGTGGATTTGTACCTGAATTCCCATCAAGTTTCCAGAAAATACCATTTCCATTTGTCCATGAGGGATTACCCGAAGC
>CANHIG010000171.1 GCA_947461105.1 Bacteroidota bacterium
AATGAGTGTTATTAATACCTATAATGTCTTCATTTCATCTTCCCAGAGGTCAAGCGGCACTTCTGACAATTTCGTTATCAATATGAGAAAGCCAATCATATTGACTCGCCCTAATTCCTTCTTTACATGCACGGTTGGCAGCGCTGAAATCCCTTTCAATTTCAAGCAGTTGAACACAACCAACAATATGAATGTTTTGAATGTGTTTTACTCAAAAGAAGCCGTCTTGAATAACTTCAACATTACTTTTCCGCCGGGCAATTACATCATAACTGATCTACTCAATACTCTGCAGAGCCTGATTTTAGCTGTCTATCCATTGCTGAATTTATCTTTTTCATACAATAAAACAACCGGTTTGTGTTCTCTGCTATTGACTGGTTACGATAATAAGGCGACTTCATTGACGTTGGGTTTTGGGACGAATAAATATTTAGGCGCCATGTTTGGATATTCTGCCTCAACCACATTTGGTTATGATGCAACCAATGCCTCAACCGTATCGACTTCAACACAGCAAGCACTGGTAAACCCGAACCCGTGTATATACATTCGTTCTGATGTTTTGGTTCAATTTGGAGCAACTGAAAATTTAGTTGAAAAAGATGTCACTTCTGATATTCTCGCTAAGATTCAGATTATGAATTTACCGGGTTCTTGGTTGATGTATTCAAATATAAATAATCTGAAAATTATACTCACGAATAAAGTCATCGATACGATTTCATTGTATTTATCCGATAGTTCGAGTTATGCTTTATCATTGGGCAACCTAGATTGGTCTGTGCGTTTGACGTTTGAAGAAGTTGAGAGAGAAACGTTGAACCAATGGGATATACACCAACCACCCGAACCACCTAAAGAACTATTAGAGGAGAAACAGAAACTATTAGATGAGATTTTAGAAGAGCGTAAGAAAGTTCTGCATGACGAAAACGATGAAAAATAATTTATAAAAAATAGTCTAAAAAATTTTGGGTTTAAAAAATGTTTAGTTTTTTTCTTGGTTATAATATATACAAACATTTCAAAATGCTTAGAATTGAAAACGGATACATTGAAGGCAACAACGTTTACGACCACAGAGAGAACCTTAAATTTTACCGCTGCACATGGGACCCCGAAGTGAAAAAATGGAAGGCCCCCGAGAATACACATAAAATCAGATTCTATATTGATGGTGTGAACAAAAGCGAGACCGATGAAATTTATCAAATTTGGAAGGATGCATGTGAAAGCTTAGGGCATTCATTCGTTACTAAAGGAACTGCAGAATATGATGCGGTGAAAGCACATATGAAGAAAATGATGAAGGAGAAAAAGCGGGCCGTTCCTCCTCCTGTCCAAGATGCCGAGAGTGAATAATAAGTTTTAAAGAATTAATTTCTATATTATATTAATAATATAAAAATATCTAAAAATGGAAAATCAAATACTCAAAAAACGCGGTAGAAAGTCAGAAACAATGATACCAACCAATGACCAATATTTTAATGCCTATTATCATCAAACTAAAAAAGAGGTCGTATGTGAATGCGGTATGACAGTCCTTAGTAAATGCCTTCTTAGGCATCTTAAACGAAAGATTCACTTTAAACGAATTGAAAGACAGCATGAGGAGGTAGTTCTTTAAAATCAATCTTCAATTTCTTTAAACCCAAAATAAAAATAAAAAACTCTAGTTTTTTTAATTCTGGTTTTAAAGAAAAAATATCTAACGTATAATATATACTCACTCATGAGAAGTTCCGAAAAATTACAAAAAGCTGAAAACGAAGCAGCTAAAATGCTTGAACACCGTTCAAAGTATGTCAATGCTGGCTCCTACAAATTTTTTGAGAGAATGGTTTATACATCAAACTATAAAAATCTTAAGAAGCTGTATAAAACTCTCAGATACATCAAAACTATTGAAGGGGCCGTATTGACTAAAAAAGATTTCCCTAAACTTTATAAGCAAGTATTGAACAAGACGGCAAAATATTTTAAAGTTACTGTGTTCGCTGATGTTAAATATGAATACCCTAAATCAAAGCGTCACGGCTCAAACCATGAAATCAAACCGGAGGCCTTGAAGACATTCATCGCCAAAAAGCAAGACATCAAAGACAAGTTTGATGATGTTGTCGCTGACTTTGAGGATTATGATTTCAGCGGCTTATATGATGACGATTCTGATATCAAGAAGTCATTACAACGCTTTCATTATGTCGTTTCTGCTGTGGAAAGTCAAGATAGACCTATGAATCGTATACCGATGAGGAATGCCTACACCTTAGGCCGCGATTGGCTGAAGCATGCCGAAGGAATCGACAAGAAGGCGTATCAGGATATGGGCGGTCAATGTGTTTATGAATTGCTGGCTGAACATTTATCAAACCCGGCCAAGCGACTCAAAATGACCAAAGAGAAATTATTTGACATCTTCAATGAATTTTATCAGAATCAATACAACCACGACAACCACATTTATGATTTAGATTTTGGTCTTGTTGATAATTGTTTCCCTCACGAGTTCACCATGGACTCAGGAGTAACAACTGAAATGATTAAACATTTATGTCAGATGAAGAAGATTTCACTTTATGCTTTTGACTTAAATGAAAACTGCTTTGAGAAAGTTATTCATTCATATGTTTCAAATTATAAGGCAATTGTTTATTATTTGGTTGACGGGCATATGTATTTAGTGACCGACAAGGATGTTGTCAAGTCAGTTTCAAGTGCCGAGAAAGTCAATAAGAATCATATTGTCTCTTCTATGCTTGAAGTTGAATCAAAGCCGGTCGAAGAAGTTGAAATAATCAATGCCGAAACATTCGCCGAAGCGTTGAAAATTCAAGGCAAGACCGTTTATTTGAATCAGTCAAACATCACAGAAGAGATTTATGACTATATTAAGACATTCAAGAAGGTGCCGCTTTTGAAATCTGAAAATCATCAAATTGTTCAGTTTCAGAATGAAAATGTAAAAATTATTTGCGACCCGAACTTATCCGAACAATGCACATGGAAGGACATCAAAGCCATTTGCGACAAGGCCGAAATTCCATTCAAGAATCAACGCATTGGGGGCTTAATTGGCCATCTTCGCAAAAAGTTTTTTAAGACTGAGCGACGACACTTAACCACAGAGGAGCAGCAGGAACTTATTGATAAACAAGAGTCCAAATGTTCAATCTGTGACGAGGTGACCGATAAATTTGAATTTGACCATCTCCAAGCCTTGGCGAATGGTGGTTCAAATGACCTAACCAACTTTCAAGCACTTTGTAAGCCTTGCCACTTGCAGAAGACCGAGGAAGAGCGCGAAAATTCCGATTTTATCAAGTCTGACCCAATAGCATCAACCTTTAATGAAAAGTCACTTGAAATTATTCAGAGTCACCATTTCAAGCAGTGGGCATTTATTGAAAGAATTCATACTTTGTTATATGACGATGGCACCATATTTTGTAATCTGTTTCTCGATAACTTTCAAGATAATTTTCACAAAATTGACCATGCCAAATGCCGCCGTAATTTGGTTCGTCATTCTAAATTTGATTACCCCCAATACTCAGTTATGGATTATCCGACAGAGTATGACAATTCAAAAATCCGTTGCGGTTACTACTTTGTTGAGACTGATAATTATTTCCCTTTTCGTGGTAATGGCTGGTATAATTGGGTTTTGGTTCGATATGCATTGAAACAAAAAATTCAAATGAAAATTACACACCAATTTTTACCATCGTTTACCATCGCCAACAACCATTTTAATAAGTTTGTTGATTACCTGCTTGAGGTTTCCAAAGAAACGACCTTGA
>CANHIG010000172.1 GCA_947461105.1 Bacteroidota bacterium
ATTGTAATTACAGATGCTTCTAAAAGAGCCAGCTCCGATAATTCTGTAAAAGGGTATAAAAAATTGATGAAAGAAAATCTTGAGGAGGCAAAAGAGCAGTTGGATTTAATAATTAAAAACACCTACCGAACATTAATGACCAGAGGAATGAAGGGTTGTTATGTGTATTGCGTGGATGAAGAGACGAGGGTGTATTTTAAAAATAACTTAACTAGCCCTTAAAAATGAATCGACACTATTATTCAGATTATATAGGCATCTTTTGTAGTACTACTCCCGAAGAAATATTAGGAGCACTAACATTAAATAATGAGTTTTCAGCAGAACGAACTCAGACCGATGCTTGGCTACAACAAATAGTACTATTACAAGACATACTCAAAGTATTCGATGGTTCTATTTTCTTTGAATATGCCATTCCGAGGATGGGAAAAAGAATAGATGTTCTTCTTATTATCAATCATGTAATTTTTGTTTTAGAGTTTAAAGTAGGGGAAAAAGAGTATCTTAATTCAGCATTAGATCAGGTTTGGGATTATGCTCTGGATTTAAAACATTTTCATGAAACTAGCCATAACGAAATTATTGCCCCCATCCTTATAGCTACTAATGCAAGGGAGAATTATCACTTAATAGAGTTTACCCATCATCAAGATGGACTTCTTTATCCCCTAAAGTCAAATGCTCCAGGATTAAAAACTGCTATTCAACAAGTACTTGAATTTTCAAATGGAGAAAGTATTAATATTCAAAACTGGAGCCAAGGGCGTTACTCTCCAACGCCTACTATCATTGAAGCCGCAATGGCATTATATCAAGGTCATTCTGTTGCCGATATTACCAGAAGTGATGCGACTGCTGAAAATTTATCCACTACTAGTAAATCGATTTCTAGTATTATTCAAGAATCCAAACAAAACAAACATAAATCTATCTGTTTTGTAACGGGTGTACCTGGTGCAGGAAAAACTTTAGTAGGATTAGATATTGCTACCAAGCATTTTGATAAAGACGAAGGATTAACCAGTGTTTTTTTATCTGGTAACGGACCCTTAGTTGCAATCCTTAGAGAAGCATTAACTAGGGATAAAGTAAAAAGAGTTAAAGCAAAAGGAGAAAAAATCAAGAAAGGAGACGTGATGTCTGAGGTGAAAACGTTTATTCAAAATGTTCATCACTACAGAGATGAATATCTCAGAGATGAAAAAGCGCCGTTTGATCATGTTGCTATTTTTGATGAAGCACAAAGAGCATGGAATTTCGAACAAACGGTGAATTTCATGAGTCGAAAAAAGGGAATGCCAAATTTTCACATGTCTGAACCAGAGTTTTTGATATCCTGCTTAAATAGACATCAGGATTGGGCTGTTATTGTATGTCTGGTAGGTGGTGGACAAGAGATTAACACAGGGGAAGCAGGTATTAGTGAATGGATCCACGCATTAAATCGCTCCTTTCCTGATTGGCAGATTTATGTTTCTGATAAACTTACAGATAGCGAATATGCAGCAGGGGATGCGCTAAAACTTGTAAAAGGACATCAACATGTTTTTATAAAGCCGGAGTTGCATTTGTCTGTCTCATTAAGATCTTTTAGGGCAGAAGACTTGTCTTATCTCATCAAAAGCACATTGGATAGAGAGATTGAAATGGCGCAACATCTCTATAATAAAATAAAAAATAAATATCCAATCGCATTGACTCGTGATGTAAACAAGGCAAAAAAATGGGTAAGATCAAAAGCACGAGGAACAGAACGTTATGGATTGATTGTTTCTTCACAAGCACAAAGACTAAAGCCCCATGCCATCGATGTAAAAACCCCCATTGACCCTATTCATTGGTTTTTAGATGATAAGGATGATGTACGCTCCTCTTATTATTTAGAAGACGTTGCTACTGAATTTCAGGTTCAAGGCCTCGAGTTAGATTGGACTTGTGTTACGTGGGATGGCGATTTTAGATATGGTAAAAATGGTTGGGAGCATTTTTCATTTGTTGGCAACAAATGGCAAAACATTAGAAAGCCGGAGAGGCAGCAGTACCTAAAAAATGCGTACAGGGTATTATTAACTAGGGCAAGACAAGGAATGATTATAGTGGTTCCCGAAGGTGATAAAGACGATCCAACCAGAGATGAAAATTATTATAATAATACTTATAATTATTTGGCTTCGATAGGGTTTGAAAAGATATAATTATGCAACAGCTACCCAACGATAAAAATTTGCCTATAGAGAAGTTAGCGGCTTGTTTCAATAACACGTCAGCTACCTATAAATTCTATTGGTTGTTATCAATTGTTGATGCATTGGAAGCACGCATAGAATTACAATCAACAATGATTACAAAAAAGGAATTATTTGCAAGAATGATAGGCAATGCTTGGTACACAATTAATTATTTTCATATTTCATTTGGTGTACAGGATAAATTGCAATCCGCTATCGAAGCAATAAAAATTTCAGAGGCTTTTACCATTGATGCCAATAAAAATGATATCTTAAAAAAATTATTGAACACTGAAAACAGTGCAACAAAAAAGCAACTTGTTCAGTTTAATAACAATGTTCCTCATTGGTTTCTGAGTCCTTGGTTTCCAGGAGAAGACAAAGCTACCATCTATAAAAAATCAAATCATTCTTCGTTTTATTGTCCTTATGCATTGCACAGTGATTTTATTGCTGTAGATATTTTATGGACGAATTACTTTTTATTAAATGCAGCGTTCATCAGAGATTTTTGCTACTGGAATCTGTCATTGTTTTTGCAAGCCAAAAATCCAAATGTGCCTGATATTGCAAACAAGTTGATAAAGCCTGCATCAAGAAACAGCCTTAACAAACAACGTAAATTTTGGGATATTGTATTGGATGAATTGGGAAGCGTAAATTGTATCTACACAAAACGTGCGCTGACAAAAGGTGATTTTGCTGTAGAGCATTTTGTGCCCTATAATTTTGTTTCACATGATTTAATGTGGAATTTAATTCCGGCTGATAAATCTTTCAATAGCAGTAAAAGTGACAAACTGCCATCAATGAATAAATATTTCGATTCCTTTTTTAATATGCATCAAACCGCAATTAAAATAGTAAATGAAAAAGATCCCAAAAACAAATCGCTTGAAGATTATTTAACTATTTTGCCAGAACTGAATAATCTGGAAACAAACCATACAAAAAATAAATTTAGAGATACGATACAACCATTAATAACAATTGCCGCCAATAATGGCTTCGAATATTTATAAAATGAACTTAAAACAGCCTTGTCCTTTCTGCAATGTAGAAAGAGAAATAATATTGGAAAGTGAAATGTCTTTTGCTATTTACGATGGCTTTCCTGTAAATGAAGGACATGTATTGATAATTCCGAAAAGGCATTCAGCTAATTATTTTGATTTGACTATTGAAGAACAATCAGATTGCTTTGAACTATTAAATCGTGTTAAACTAATAGTACAAGAAAAATATAAACCAGCCGGTTTTAATGTGGGTATTAATATTAATGAAGCAGCTGGGCAAACGGTGGCTCATGTGCATATACATTTGATACCGAGGTATTATGGAGATGTTAAAGAGCCGAGAGGTGGTGTAAGGGGAGTGATACCAAATAAACAAATTTATCACCCCACCACCGGAAAATAAATCTCTCCCCAATCTTCCTCTTTATTATCCATCATAATATCAACAATGATGGGAATGAAAAGCTTCAGGATATTGCAGGCATCTTTCACTTGCGCACGATTTACTTTGCTTTTATAGGTGGCTCCACCATGCATGATTTGGTTGCGAAGCATGTACAA
>CANHIG010000173.1 GCA_947461105.1 Bacteroidota bacterium
CGATGTAGCTATTTTCGCTAACGAATCTTTTGGATTGAGAAGCTGTGCATTTTTATCAATAGAATGAGCAAACTCGCTCATTTCCTCGTATTCATTGGCACTTAATACTTTCCCATTCGCCACGGCATGCGAGTAGTCATTACCCAGATAATTTAGCAAGTGAACTATGTATCCTGCCTGGTTATTAGATTTAGTATCAAGTGATTGCTGTGCATTTGATTTCAAAATACAGCAGCAAAATAGTATTACAAGGTAAAATGTACGCACTTTTGTTATTTAGATTCAGTATAAACAATTCAAAAGTAAATTGTTTTGTGAGAAAGCAATATTTTTTTAAATAAATCCATTATGATACTTATCATAGTATCTTAATACTCTCTGGAATTAATCATTTAATACCTTGCTTTATTGCACTATAACATCAAAATCGTATAATAACAGTTTCGTACATGCTTTATTTGATTAGGTAAATTTCTCGATTGTATTTTTCAAATGCGGATATAAACTTAGCAGTTCATCGCGCCTTGCCATTTTAAAATCTACAAAATCAAAACCCGGAGCTACGCTGCAACTCACTAAGGCGAATCCATCGCCATCTTTAACGCATGATGCAAACCAAACATTTGCAGGAATCACAGCTTGTGGCATCTCACCTTTATCAATATCATTGCCAAGAATAATACTAACTAATTCATTGTTTTGAATAGAAACAATTTCAATTGGATTGCCTTGATGGAAAAACCACATTTCATCAGATTTGATTCTATGGAAATGGGAGATGTTATCATCTACCAGTAAAAAGTAAATTGATGTACAAATATTGCGGATGTTTCCTTCTTGGTTATTGGTGAGTTCTGATGCTCTGAATGTTTCTTTGTAATAGCCACCTTCGGGGTGGGGCTGTAATTGCAGTTTGATGATGATGTTTTCAGCGTTCATTATTAGAGTTGTAGTTATTGAATGTATTGTTTTTTAAAAATAAACGATAAATTTATAGTAAAAGCAAATACATAAAATGAAGTTATCCCCTTTTATCATAATGCTTTGGGCGCTTTCAATTTTAGTTGCCTGTGTTGTTTTTGCATCCTGTAAAAGAGACCCAAAGATTGAATGGAATACTACGCTTTGTGAATCAGGTGTTGCAAAGCATGATACAGTGGTACTTTTGGTATTGGGGCAATCTAATGCTGCAAATGCAGGAGAGGAACTATACACTTCTGTTTGTTCGCAAACGCAGAATTTTTATAACGGAGCATTTTATCCTCTGGCCGATCCGCTTAAAGGCTCGAACGGAGATGGCGGAAGTGTATGGAGCAGATTGGGTGAATTGTTGATTCAAAATAATTTTGCAGCTCATGTGATTGTTGCTCCTGCTGCAGTTGGCGGAACTACTATTGAGCAATGGATTGATGGTGGCGCTTTGAATCACTTAATTGTTGAAACTATCGCGAGTCTGCAATCGCGAAATTTAAAAGTAACTCATGTGCTTTGGCATCAGGGCGAATCGAACAATAGTTATTTCAATCAGCAAATTACTCCTACCCAGAATGCGGAAAATTATAGAGCCAATTTCCTGAAGCTGGTAGCGCAAATCAGGGCTTTGGGAGTGTATGCTCCGATTTTTCCTGCCATGACATCGCGCTGTGCGCAATTGACTACCGATACAGCTTTACTGCGTGTACAAAGAGAACTTGCAAATGATTCGCTGGGTATATTCAACGGACCCAATACAGACATTATGGGCAATGAATACCGCTTCGACCAATGCCACTTTAACGGACTAGGTTTAAAAACGCATGCGCTGCTTTGGGCAGAGTCGATTAACGGACACTAATTCTTTCCGTTCATTTCGACCATGCTTCTCTTTTCTGCTAATTGTGAATGATTAAAATTAAATATTTTATTTATTGTCTTTTAACGCTATAAGTAAGATAAAAAAAGCGGCTAATTTTTAGTTAGCCGCTGGGGGGAGGATTATATTTAGGTTATTATCTTAACAGTGTTATACTTCCTTTTTGTTGAGGTAGTCTGTATCCATTTATGTACGTAAGCTTAAATTCATATACATATATCTGAGGATTTTGAAACACGCCCTTGAATGTTCCATCCCACTTAAAGTCTATGTCATTAGATTCAAATACTTTTTCTCCCCATCTGTTGAAAATAACTATGCTTATTTCTAACCACGTCTTTTTATTACCGAATACTTCAAAATAATCATTTGCGCCATCGCCATTAGGAGAAAATGCATTTGGAATATACAGTGGATAATCATTTATGACTTTGATGCGAACTGTATCATAACCTACGCATCCACTATCTGAAACGACTTTTACGGTATATAATATGTCTTGCAGCGTTGTTGATATTGGATTTGAGCAATTGGTACAGGAAAGTTTAATACTCGGTTTCCAAATTGCTGATGCAATATCTCCTCCTATCGGGTTTAGCTCTATTGGTGTTATTTCACCAAGATTTACAGATGTATCTCTTGGATTAACATTTGTACTAAATGCATGCTCATTGATTACAGTAAATGCAGAATCTTTGGCACATCCGTTCGAATCAATAACAGTTAGAGTGTATCTTCCTGTATCAAGACCTGCTATAAAATTGGCTCCAGAATTATTTGACCAAGCATAGCTGTATGGTTGGGTTCCTCCTGTTGGTAGAGCTACTATTGCTCCATTCTTAAGGGGTTCGCAATACACATTTTTAACAGTAGGATTAATTTGCATTTCAGGAATTTGGTCAACTATAACATTGTGTGTTGCTGTACAACCATTTGCATCAGTAACAATTACATCATATTGCCCAACTCCGGCATTAACATGAACAGGTTGAGGGGGTAATCCATTTGACCAAGAAAATCCATACCTGGGAGTTCCCCCACTTACTGTTACAATTATTCTGCCATCTGTTCTTCCTGGACATTTTACAGGTGATGTTGAAGATTGCACTGTAATAGCAGTAGGTTCTGTTACAATTATTCCTGTAAACACTCCTGTGCATCCTTTTGAATCAGTAACCGTAACATCGTAAGAGCCAATAGTAAGACCACATGGATCTTTTAACGAGGTGTTGTTAGACCATGTATATGTATAGCCTCCATTACCACCGCTGGCAGTAATATCAATACATCCATCAGAACCACCGATGCATTTTACATTTGATACTGTATTAATTG
This sequence comes from Bacteroidota bacterium, assembly GCA_947461105.1. Classification (GTDB taxonomy): domain Bacteria; phylum Bacteroidota; class Bacteroidia; order Chitinophagales; family LD1; genus CALAYL01. The sequence continues at coordinate 3,188 of CANHIG010000173.1, forward strand.
CCGTTATTGGGTTAGGTTGGATAATTTCAATAGAATCCAGACCTTGTACTATACATCCAGTTCCATCTGTTACTGTAACTAAATACTTACCTGCATGTTTGCTTCCTAAGTCTTCTGTAGACTCGCCACTTGACCATGCGAATGTATAAGGTGGTAAATTACCTATGACTATCAGGTCTATTGATCCGTCACTTCCACCAAAGCAACTGACATCTATTTTATTTGTGTCTAAAAGCGATGTTGAAATTGGTTGAGGTAAGTTGACTGTTATACTATCGTTACACCCATTTGTGTCAATAAATTGTATCACATGGTTACCAAAATTTAGTCCATTAAACACACCTGAAGACTGGAAAGGTAATTGATGATCTATTGCGTATGAATAGCCAGGAGTGCCTCCTGATGCAGCAACAACTATTTGACCGTCATTTGAAGTGCAATTAGTAGGAAGCGTAGTACTCACCGTATCTGCAATAAGTTGAGGAGGGGCAGATACAGTAGCAGTACCGCTGGCGATACA
>CANHIG010000174.1 GCA_947461105.1 Bacteroidota bacterium
AATAAATGGAGGAATCAGGTCTATAATTTGGCGAAGTAGTGGTTTGCTGTTATTTTTAGTCCTACGGAAAAGTCCCATTGTTTATTGTTTTGTTGCAAATTCAATTTACAACGGGCTTTTCTTTTTTTTCAAACTTTCGGATAGTTATGTAAAAAGGTATTTCCTATTTCTGAAGCTGATATTTAAATCTTTCAATTTCCCATGGAAATGAAGAATTAACAATGTCGATACACTCATTACTATAAAATTCTCGTATTGGAATTTGTATATTTCTGATACCCGACTTCAGGCGTGGAATGCTATTTCCCTCAAATGGAATGGATAGTTTATCACAAACAAACTTTATTCCTTCGCTTAGATTTTCGTATTGTATATAGTAATCCATATAATCAATACCTTCAGCATAGAATTTATCGGTATCCACAGAAAAAAATTTCCGTCTTACCCATTCCCTGAATCGTAAAATAGCTGCTTCATTATTATTAATATCAAAAAGATTTGCAGCGAAGAAAGTATCATCGATATTGAGGTTCCTGTCAAATAAAAATTTTTTGAAATAAAAATCGGACACTACTTTTTCAAAAGGGTTTCTAATAATTGTAAACTTGAAATAGTTGTTCCAAATATCAGGGGATACATAATCTTTTACAGTTTTTGCAGCCATGTGATTCTGCCATTTTCTGGTATGCGCATCTGAACCTCTGTGACCAATAATACCTTCAGTGGAGATATATTCTTCTCTAGCATGTGACTCTGACCATTCACCCTCAGGCATACACCATTTTTCAAAGTAAACCTCAACTGATGTGCCAGCAGTTTTTACAGTTTTAATGAAAATAAATTTCTTTCTATGGCTTATCAACATTTAGAAATTCTGTTTTTAGTTGTTCATAAAAAAGAATATCACCACGATTCTTCTCCTCGATAAGTTTTATCGTTTTTGGATCTATATCCTTTAATTTAGGACGTGAATCATTTACCTTATGGTTTATATAATCTGAGATATCCCAGCCGTATATTTTCTCTAAACGCTTAAGAGATTCATCAAAGTATTCGGTAATACCTACGAATGAAAAATGTGTTCTGATATTTTCAATTGCTTTTTCCAACATCATTTCGTCATTGGCTTCAATTCCACTAATAAGTTTCAATTGGGCATTGTTTAATTCTTTCATGTTCACATTTGCGACAAAATCATGCAAACTCCAATTGTTACTCTTTATAAGCGTGTATAACTCAAGATTGGAATTTTGCAAAACATAGTAATAAAATGAAATAATCCTTTCACGTGGTTCTCGCAAAAACGTAATATATTTTGTTTCACCAACCATATATTTATGTAGACCAAAACTCATATGCCCTTTCAGTAGATATACTTTTTCTCTTGCCGATTTGGGCAGAGAAATAAATTCGTCAATATTCAGACGAGTATCATCAATAACCTGAATGGTGAATACATTTTCAGGTAAAAATTGTTTATCCAAGATGTTATGAAAAGTTGTTCCGGCAGTTTTCGGAATATGAAGGAAAATCAATTTATTTTTCATTCCTCTGCACTTCTCTTCCGGCCACCGTAAAGCATATTTTCGGAAATAATAGATGCTATAATTTAAAATTCGTGAGCAAGTGAGGTAAAATCTATAACAAACATGATTCACATATCTATATGTGCGTTCTGCTATTTTCAATACAACTCGTGCATAAAATCCTTTAACTGAGTTTTTAAAATGGTGGCTACTAAATAGTAACAACAAAAATACACCTCCGACAAGCCACAACTCTGAGCCATAAGTCATCTGATATATAACAGCTGCTGCAACAAAGGCATAGCTATAACTATAATCCAATAATTGTTCTTTAGAAGAGAAAATATCAATTGATTTATGTTGTAAAATGAGGTGGGAGAACGGGATGGCAATTATGCATAAGAGTAATAGCAAAAGTGTTTGATTTATTATAACAACAATGAATAGCCATAAAATCAAAAACGCAATCTCTGTAATAAGTATAGTATTTTTAAATGAAATCACTTTTGATTGACCCCAGTCAGCAAGCAACAGTTTAATTCCACTTTTTTCCTCTATAATGCTGTCTCTCATCTGACCGTTTATATAGTTTCTAATTTCCCACAGAAAACCCCAAATAAGGTAGCAACTGATAAAAGCAACTTGCAATAGACCTAGTCTTTTTGGAGATGTAATTTGCAGAATAATGATTGAATAGGGCAAGGCTCTCTCGTAGATTCCTGTAGTGATAACTGATAAATACTTATGTGCTTTAAGTCGGAAAGGGTTGCAGGAATAGAGGTAATTTATACCAACTAACACCAGCAAAAGTACAGATACCTGATACTTTAAAAAGCAAAGGCATAATACTACGCTTACGGATGTTAAAGTAATAAAGAATAAAGGCGCAAAATTTACAGGAACAACATTAAAGAAATTGCTTTTGCCAGCTAGCTTGTCTATTTCGTAATCAGAAAAATCATTGATTCCGAAGCCTAAAAAAATCAAGAGCAAAAATGTGACAAACAAAACAATGTCTTCTGTATTAGCGATTGAGTCCTTGTATATGGCCTTGACAACTATATAAGTAAAAAGAGCACCACCTATCTTGTAGTTCCACCATTTACTTACCTTGAATGTTTCCAGCAAACTCATTCGGGTAATTTTGAAAGTTCTTCCTGAACAATTTCATTGACTTCTTGGGGGTTATGCTCCAATGGAAACAAGTATAGATACAATAAATTGTCAGGATATCCTTTAGGTAAAAAATATCTTTCGAAAACCTTTTTGTGCTTCATTACCAGCTTTGCAAAATCATATCTGCTGATATTGGAAATGCTGTCGAGAAATTCTTTGGATTCGGGTTTGAGCTTCTTTAACCGAGAAATTCCGGTAGTGTCCAAAGTTGGTTGAAATTCGTAATCAGCTTGATTAACATTGATAAGAGAATAATTCTTGCTTTTCAAATATTGTATTAAACTATTGAAAGAAAGCGGTTGCCTTGTGTGTGCATCTTCAAATGTAATATTGAAAAAAGCATCCTGAACATTATAATCTGCATTAGATGAAGGGCGAACTAAAGTTACCTGATGTGTGTGAACATTTGGAATTCCCATATCATAAGTAGTAGCAGTGTAACCTAAATCCTTGTAAATATTATTCAGAAAATTTGCCGAGCCACCACAAATCACAGTTGCGGAATCAAAAAGAAATACATTGTAATAGCGTTCTCCATTCCATGATGGCCAGTTTTGATCAATGTTCTTCGCGTCTCTTTGTCCATCTAAAAAACCTCTGTCAATCAGCTCTGCAGTTTTTATGCGTATGTAAGTGGTTTTGTCGTAATCAGAGTCAATTGAATCTGTTTTATGTTTTAAAAACTCCAAAAACTCTTTGTAAGAATGGTGTTGCTGATACTTCGGCTCCTGATTAGTGTGGTTTTGCCGGCAAGATATAATCAGGATAAAACCTGCTAAAAAAAAATATGGTTTAATCCTTTCCATAAAACGAGCCGTAAAACCGGTTACGGTATAAATTTAAAAATTCAATATAAAGAGAACAAGTTATTGCAGGTGAGCCGAAATAAGTGTTGGGAAGGTTTGTACCAGGTTGCAAGTCTGTATGAATATTACCCGAGTAGTAGGGAGTCTTTTCTTTATATTGCTTTTC
>CANHIG010000175.1 GCA_947461105.1 Bacteroidota bacterium
CCCGGTGGTCACGAGCAGATTTCATTTTGCCATGTGAGTCGTACTGTTTGCCGCAGAGCAGAAAGGCTTTGTGTGGCACTGCACCACGTTTCCCCTCTTAATCCGCTAGTCGTAAAATACTTAAATAGATTGAGTGATGCTTTGTTTACGCTTGCTCGTTTTCAAACCTTGAAGCTTAATATCAAGGAATTGAATTGGGAGAAGCGAGTTTAGTTTCTACAAATCAATCCTCATTACACCCAAAAAAGTAGTAATAAAATCTTCTCCAAATGCAGAAGCCGGAGTTTTAAAACCACTTTGATGAAAATCAAGTTCGGAAACCAATTCGCAAATTTTTGTTGCAGTGCTTGCTGTGAGGCTATATCCTTCGGGCATTTCAAGCACGGCTCTTACTGTTTTGCCCTGAGCATCAGTAGCTTCTCCCCAAATAAAACTCTTTGCTGTTTTGCGTTCGTGTTCTGATGGTCCGGCAGGCTTTGCTTTTATCTTTTTAATAGCATAATTCTTCACCCATTTATTTTGAAGCAACCAACCGATGTAATTAGTGAATCGCATTGATTTGATTACCGATTCAGGCAAGCAGTTGTAAATGGTAATATTCGGAATAGCAGTAGAATGAAAAGCCGTGGAAATATCTCCCCATGAAATAGCAGTACACATTCTGCTTTTTCCGTCTATTTCAATTGATCTATTGAGGGCTCCGTTTTGAACTGGAGTTAGCTTTCCATCTTTTCTGATTAGCGTTTTCAAGCCAAGATTTTCAGCAATTGTAATCGCGGTGCCATGTGATAATCTTCCGCCTTTTGAGTATAACACCATCTCCAGTTTGTTCGCTGTTGGTAGTTTTGATTTCAGATAGTTTGCCAAACAGTCTGATGGCACTACATCAAATCCAACACCGGGCAACAAAATAATTCCTGATTGTTTTGCTTTTTCGCCTAATGAAGCTGCCAATTCAAAAACCTGATATTCTCCTGTAATATCCAAATAATGAACTCTATGCTTGATGCAGGCATTCATGAGCTGAGTAGCTGTGAAAATAAAAGGACCAGCACAATTCAAAAGTACTTTGTATTTGGCTAATACACTATCTACTTCCTGAGCATTATCTGCGCTGAATACTTCATAAGAGAGATTGTATTTCGAAGCTAACGCTTTTACTTTTTGTTCATCTCTGCCAGCGAGGACAATATTTAATTGTTGACTTACAGCCAATTCTACAATCAACTGACCGGTGTAGCCGTAACAGCCGTATATTAATATTGAATTTTTCATTTAGCGGTTGAGTTTGCTGGTTTTGCAGTTGCGAATTTTTCCATTTCCTTGTCAATGTAATACATGCTCTGAGCGCCTTTGCCAATTAGCTTTATTCTATCGATAATTTTTTTAAAAAGTACTTCTTCTTCTTTTTGCTCATCTACAAAGAACTTCAAAAACTCTTCTGTAGCGTGATCACCTTCATTTCGGGCAGTTTCAACTATTTTGTATATAGACTTGGTGACTTTATTTTCTCCGTCAAGTGAAAGTTCGCATGCTTCCAAAACTGAGCTAAATGTAGCTTTGGGTTGTTTTAGTTCAGGAACCAATGCATGGCCGCCTACTTCATTGATGTATTGAAAGAATTTTTGAAAGTGGAGTTTTTCTTCATCGCTTTGTTTGTAGAAAAATGCTGCGCATCCGTCTAGACCTTCCTTATCGCACCATGAAGCAACAGCAAGGTATCTATATATGGCACCAAGTTCATAGCTCAGGTGTTCATTGAGCATTTTTTCAATTTTCTTTGGGATTAACATGTTGTTACGTTTGTTTTTTTATTGAAGTAATTCCGATTGGATGCTCTGCTTGTAATATTTGCTTTACAAATTCAAAGTCATCTTTGTTTTCGACAAAGTTAATATTTTCAGTGTCTAACAATACAATCGGGCAGTTTGTTTGATATTTGAAATAATCCAGATATGCATTTTGTATTTGTTCCAGGTAGGATTGCTGAATCTGAAGTTCGTAGCTTCGTCCGCGCTTTTGTATGTTTTGCATCAACTTCTCAACCGGAGCATAGAGATAGACAATCAAATCGGGTTTTGGCAACGAAGTATTGATTATATCAAATAAAGAACGGTAAAGTTTTTCTTCATTTTCATTGAGTGTTTGGCTCGCAAAAATCAATGATTTTTGAAACAGAAAATCTGAAATTGTAAATGTTTTGAATAAATCTGATTTACTCAAAAGATTCTTTAGATGGTGAAACCTTTCAGCCATGAAGAAAAGCTCAACAGCAAACGCGTTGCGTTCTTTATCTTCATAAAACATAGGTAAAAATGGATTGTTTTCAAATTGTTCCAGAATTAAATTGGCATTATATGCTGCTGCGAGCATAGAAGATAGCGATGTTTTTCCTGCTCCAATGCAACCTTCAATAGTAATGAAGTTATAACTCATGAGTCTCCACTTTTTTCACCAAACAGTGGTCAGGACACTCTTCCAGCAATTGAGAAATGCTTTTTGCAAAAACAGGATGTACCAGATCAGGCATTATTTCATTCAGAGGTTCTAGTGTAAATCTTCTCAAATGAAGCTGAGGATGAGGTATTGTGAGTTTTTCCGATTGGTATATCTCATTTCCGAAAAACAAGATGTCTAAATCTATTAATCTTGGTCCCCACTTTTCTGATTCCTCTCGACCACTCTCTTTCTCAATTTTTTTGCAGATGTCTAGCAAATCATTTGGCCCAAGAATAGTTTCCACTCCAGCCACCTGATTGATGAAATTAGGTTGGTTCTTGTTGCCCCACGGCTCTGTTTCATATTGAGAGGAAGTAATAAAAACATGGCCAATTCTATATCGAATTAAATTCAACGTCTGTGACAATATCTTGCCTTTGTCACCCAAATTACTACCTAAAAGCAAAAAAATCTGATTCATTCGTTCTACCTATTCAAATATATTAATATTGCAGAGTCAAAAAAGTTATTGCTACAATTTATCTTATATATTCTCAAAAGAAATAAAACAACAAACAACATAATTATGAAACAATTTTTCAAATACGTTTTTGCAACAATAGTAGGCATGTTCTTCTTCTCCATCTTATGGATTTTATTCTTAGTTGGAATAGCTGCTGTGGCCGGTAGTGAAAAGAAAGCTGATGTTAAGCCCAATTCTGTTTTGAAATTGGATTTGAATTATGAGATTCCTGAGATGACTAATAGCAACCCATTCGCATCCATGGATTTCACTTCTTTTAAACCCAGAAAAGCGACAGGGCTAAATGATATAGTGCAAGCACTCAAATCTGCCAAATCTGATAAGAACATAAAAGGGATTTATATTGAAATGGGGGTTAATCCCAATGGATATGCAACTCTTGAAGTTATCAGGAATTTGCTTGTTGATTTCAAGAAATCAGGAAAGTTTGTGTATGCATACGGATCAATGGTCTCTCAAAAGTCTTATTACATATCAAGTGTTGCAGATAAAATCATGCTCAATCCTAGCGGTGGCATGGAAATAACCGGTTTTGGAAGAGAAATCATGTACTACAAAAATGCGCTTGATAAGCTAGGTATTGAAGTTCAGGATTTTCATTGTGGTCAGTTCAAAAGCGCTATAGAGCCTTATCTACGTGATAAAATGAGTGACCCAAA
>CANHIG010000176.1 GCA_947461105.1 Bacteroidota bacterium
GATTTTTCCGTTTGTGTTGCTTAGAGCCAGAGAACTGAAAGAAAATAAAACGCTGATGTATCATGAACGCATTCATCACATGCAGCAATTAGAAATGCTCATTATTCCATTTTTTATTATTTACGGACTGAATTATCTGATTAATCTGCTGCGCTATAAAACCCATGATGAAGCCTACCGAAATATCATTTTCGAGCGAGAGGCTTTTGCGAATGATGGGGTGCAGTATTACATTAGGAATAGGAAGGTGTGGGCTTTTTTAAAATATATTTGACACTAAGTAAACTAAAAAATTATGCACCAAATCACCACTTCCGAAACACCTTTTTATGCAGTAATTTTTATTTCTAAAAAAAAGGATGATTTAACTGGCTATCATGAACTAGATGATGAAATCATGAAGCTCGCTACTGAGCAACCAGGTTATATGGGCTATGAAAACGTGAGAAATGAAAACAAGTCAATTTTTATTTCTTATTGGAAAGACGAAGCAAGCATAGAAAACTGGAAAAATCATACAAGGCATATTTTTGCAAAGAGCAACGCGCACAGCTGGTATGAAAGATGGCTAAGTCAGATTTGCAAAGTGGAAAGTAGCAGAGAATATAAAACTACCGAATAAGTATCACCCTTTTTTTATACAGCGCCACACCTTGAAGTTTCTGTAGGCAAAATGAGTCCACTTCATTTGCCGAAAACCAATCTTTCCGCTTCCAAGCAATGCTCCAAAATGTTTCCCATCATCAGTCCAATCAATAACTTTTCGGTCGTCAATATACATGATAATTTTACCCAGATATTTGATGAGTTTGATTCGATGCATTGCAGTGGAGCGAATAGGAATTCCAGGATTATCTGACTGCACCTTATAGAAGCCTTTGTTTTTGCGCAGATTGGCAATCTCTCTTCCCGGCTCGTCTCTGCCATTTGCGTAATAAGAAATATGGTAGTTATTTATAGCTCCTTTGATATAGCCGTTGAAATCTCCGTTTCTTTTCGGTAGTGAAGTCGCAAAAATATCTTCCCCATGCTGTCCTTTCGCAGCAAAAAACACGATACACAATCCTGCACTCACATCCTGATTTTGCACTTCCCATTCGGCAATAAAACTCTCAGGGAAATCTATAGGACACCATAATACATGATGCTCTCTATTATTTAAAGAAAACATTTGCATCCAGCCATTTTTAAATTCTGTATTACCAGCGCCTTCCATTATCCAATGATTCATTTCTTCTTTACTCGAAAGAGAATTAAAATAAAGCAGCGAGTCTTTTTCAAAAGTTTGTGAAAAAGAATATTCCGAAAAGAAAATCAGAAATGTGAGTATTGACAATGACAACAACTTCATAAAAGCAAATTCTATATGTATATCAAAAGTATAGAAACTAAACTGCAGTTTTACTTATTAATCGCAGCTCAGCAATATTTCCACAAAATGCTATGAACAAATTGAAAAAAGCAGCTAATGGATTTGTTTTTACTTATAAGAAACATAGCTTTAAAAAAGAAGTCGAGCTAACCATCATGAATTTATAAGAAATAGCAGACTTTTTACGTTTCGCTTTTACAATTAAACCATTACTATGAAAAATTCAATCTATCTGTTTTTGCTTTTAGCCATAAGCTCTTGCAAAATGAACGAAGAAAAGATTATTGCCAATAATTCTCCTGAGAAACACGTGAAAGTGGAACTCATCGGAAAAAAGGTTATGATGGGCGATCCCTGGAAATGCGAGCTAAAAGTAAAAGCTTATGATTTCAAGGAAGGCTCTTTGATATTTGAGGTGTATGCAGATGATTTGAATGATACTAATATAAAGTTTGATTGGGCAGATGAAAACAATTGTACCATCACTATCATTCAGAATGATGATGAGAAAAGAGTATTTCAGTTAATTGCCAATCAGAATCAGGTTCAGGTAGCCGAAGTGTAACACCTGTTTTTACTCATTTTCAATGATTTATGATTATTGAAAATGCAGCTTTATCCCCATTTGAAATATTTTTTGTGGATAAAATTAGATTATTCGTGCTTTTAATATATCTTCGTAATTCACTTTCTTAATTAAACAACATGAATCTTTACATCGGAAATCTTAACTACGGAGTTAAGGAACAAGAACTTTTAGAACTTTTTCAACAGGTAGGAGAAGTTAGTTCTGCAAAAATTATTACTGACAAGTTTACAGGACGTAGCCGTGGCTTCGGTTTTGTAGAAATGCCTAATGACGCTGAAGCGCTTAAGGCTATCGAAACTTTGAACGGTCAATCTCTAAAAGACAGAGAATTGTCAGTTACACAAGCTCAACCTCGTACTGAAGGAGGTGGTGGCGGAAACCGTGGCGGAGGCGGTGGTTTTAACCGTGACCGTGGTGGACGTGGAGGAAACGAAGGATACAATAACAATAGATATTAATTCCTAGAGCTTTCTTTAAATCAAAATCCCGCCCCAAAAGGCGGGATTTTTTTTGTGCTAATGTTTTTGAATCAACTTGCTTTTTAGTTGCAAGAATTTGTTTTCAAATATCTTTTTAGAAATAGCGGAGACCGTAATCACAATAATTGTAACCATAAGGTAAAAAAAAATTGTAAAAACGATTGGATGCATTGTTGCAAAATATTTTTTCAGAAAAAGCATCAATCCAAATATCACAAGCATGTGATACATATAAATGCCGTAAGAGATTTCTCCTAAGTAAGAAAGTGTTTTATTGTTGAATTTAAGTATGCAATTCTTGGCCAGTGATACACCAATAATCAAGTAGAGAAAAAGGAAATCAATAAAAAACTCTGAGATTATTGGGGTTTTGAAAACGATATTCCAAATAGCATTATTAATGTTTGTATGAAACAAAAGAAATACAGCCAAAACAGTAAAAATAAAAAGCTGAAACAGTTTGCTGAAAATGAAAAGTTCTGAAATTGGGCTGCTCCTATTAAAGACGAAGTAAGCTCCAAGACCACCCACCGCCATAGCCTCAAAACTAAATGTATTTACCAGATAGCTGAATACCGGAATTTTTATCCAAAATAAATCAAGTAGCAGCAATAGAATCATTATAACTATTACGCTGAAAAGAAGAACCAGAATATTTTTGTCTTTAAATACACGAAAAAGAGGTGCCCAAATCAAGTAAAACACCTCTTCAACACCAATAGACCAAAGTGGTTCAAGGAGGTGATGCCCAAAGTAAAACGTTACTAAGCCTGGAACAAAAAAGAGAAAATAGTACCATACCTGACCAAAATAATAGGGCATGTCATAGTTAATATTCAGTGCTGAAATCAGAACCGGCAATATTATAGCTCCTATTGCAACCAACAGAAAATAAAGCGGCCAAATACGAAGCATTCTTTTTAAATAAAAATTAGAAATACTTATAATACCTGTTTTGCTATTTTCCTGAAGCAAAAGGTAGGTAATTAAGAACCCACTCAATACAAAGAAAAATGTAACTGCGTTACCTCCATTTCTGAACAAACCCAACCATTCAAAATCAAATAGACCATTTTTCTTTTTTATGGTCTCTGCATGATGCATCACAACAAAAAAAGCTGCAAAAAAGCGAAGCGCGTTTAAACCTTCAAAAAATGAAATCTGC
>CANHIG010000177.1 GCA_947461105.1 Bacteroidota bacterium
ATGTAACAGTAAAGAGCCTTGGGAAAAACAAAAAAGTGAAAGTGGAGAAAGGCATAGAAAATTTAGAAGAAGTGGAAGTGCTTTCTGGGATCACAGAAAGAGATGAAATTGTTTTGCCTAAGCAGTAGTTTTTATAGCAGGGAAGTCAATGAAAATAGGAGTAAATATAGAAATCGCAATTACGCATTTGCTTGCTAAGAAAAGGCAGACTTTTATTGCTATGATGGGTGTTACTTTCGGTATCGGAATGTATCTCCTGATGATTTCTTTCATGACAGGATTTAATGAATATCTTGAAGATGCATTACTATCCTCTACTCCTGATGTTCGAATTTACAACGATATAAAAACAGACTATTCAAAATCAATTTTGAATGATGTTACGGATTCTGCAAAAACAATGGTATTGGTTCATCATCCCAAGCCTAAAGATGTAAACCCCAATATCAGAAATACAGGGCAAATCTTGAATGACATTAAGAAGTCTGACATAATAGCTGCTTCACCGCAGGTATCCACACAAGTTTTCTATAACAGCGGTCCGGTGCAGATTAATGGTACCCTTAATGGAGTGAAAATCTTGGAGGAAGCAAAACTTACCGGACTTGGTGATAAGATGAAGACAGGCAGTATAGAGGATTTACTGAAAACAGATAATGGAATAATTCTCGGTCATGGTTTGGCTAAAAAGCTCAATGTGCGCATGGGGGATTTGGTGACTCTGGCAACACCAAAAGGTACAGCTATGAGGTTTAGAGTGGTGGGAACTTTTCAGTTTGGCTTTGGTTCTATTGATAATATCAGAAGCTATGTAAATATTTCAAAAGTACAGCAGATATTAGGAAAGGACAACCAATATATCACGGATATAAGCGTGAAACTACGAGACATTAATAAGGCGAAGATTGTTGCTGCTGATTATGCTAAGCGATATGGATATAAAGCTGATGATTGGGAAACAGCAAATGCTTCGGCTATGGTTTCAATTAAAATCAGAAATGTAATGACTGTAGTAGTGAGTTTTACACTATTGGTAGTTGCCGGATTTGGTATCTATAACATCATGAATATGACCATTCAGAATAAGTTGAAAGACATAGCCATATTGAAAGCACAAGGTTTTGCTGCCAATGATATTTTGCAAATCTTTTTGTTCCAATCTATGGTAATTGGATTTTTTGGAGCTATTCTCGGATTGGTTTTAGGATTTCTGATGTCTTATGGTGTTTGGAGTTTACCTTTCCCAAGTAATGAAATGATAGCAATTACAAACTATCCGGTAACCTTCCATCTCCGTCATTATGTTTTTGGAATTGCATTTGGTATGATGACTACTTTCTTTGCGGGTTTATTGCCGAGTTTGAAAGCCGGAAAGATAGATCCTGTAGCGATACTCAGAGGTTAATAATTACCTCGAATACTTTGCCTGAATTGTATTATGCTTTTGAAACTATGTTCCTATACGAGATGTAAAAACCCGTTAAGAACAGAGGCGTCATTAAGTAATAGAAATAGGTTAGAGGACTAAACAAAAAGAACATTGCAAGAAAAATAATAAGGAAAACTGCAAGGAAATTGTTGGCATCAAAACTCTTTCTGAATGAAAAGTAAATTACTAAGCCTATTATATTTACGAGAAACATCACACCTAATTGAATAGCTCTGATAACTTTTGCTGTATATGCATAGTCGCTACTATTAATCAATGATTTGAAAAATTCGGCAAAATGAATTTTATCAAGGAAAGTATAAGAAGTTAAAGGCGTGCCATACCCTCTTATTTCATCAACTACAGCCTTATTATGATAAGAAATTCCTTTGAGAAATATACTTGTATCATGACTTAAAAATGGAATAACATAAATAAAAAGCACTGCAAAAAGCACAATTAACCAAAGCTTAATGTTAGCCATTTTTGAATTTTCAAAATAAAATACGATAGCAAATAATGGCATCCAAAATAGTAATGTATAACGTGATAAGAGGCAAAGAGAAATACCTATTGCTATTATTAAATTATTTTTGGAAAGTAATCCAAGAAGCAGTATCAAATAGTAGGAAACAATAAGTGTCTCAATAGTTACAGCATAAATCTTGTCTTTATACATAAAACTCAAAAAAACTAGAGAAGGAATAAAGAAGTTTATTATAGAAAATATAGAAAAAGCTGTTCTTCTAAAATAAAATATACCCCATAAGCCATAGGCAAAAGCCAATGCAAAAAAACCAATCCACCTTACATCATGATTTAATTTTATTGCAATAGTTAGCGGCCCCCAATGCAGAGGCATATAGACAGGGAAAGGTTTATGAAAGAAATTAGGAGAACTCACTTCTTGATAGGGAAATATTCCATTTAAAAACCAATTCGCTTGCGTAATAAGCTGTGTTAGAATATCGCTGTATGAATCGAAAACACTTAAGCTATCTATTGCTTCTTTAAATTTATTATATCCAGCTGCTATTGTCAGAAACCCAATAAGGAAGGACACAACTATATTGGTTTCATATGAAGTATATTGTTTAGATTTATCAGCCTTTAAATACAAAAGAGCAAATAACAAGTATGCCAGTAAAATTAGTGATGGATTTAGGAAAGAAATTGAAAAGATGGATTTTCCAAAAAAATGCAAAAATAAAAGCATTAAAAATATGGAGCATGCAATTATTCTTTTTTCAATCAATGATATAGATTTCATAAATTAAATGTAATAAAAATACGATTCAAATAGAAATATGAACGGAGTAGTAGAATACCCAGAATTGGAGGCAAAATTAAATAATAATGATGCTATAGTTTTAGAAGCAAAACGACTTAATAAATATTTTTATGAGCCCGAGGAATTTCATGTGCTTAAAGATGTTTCATTCAGTATTCGTAAGGGAGAATTTCTTTCTATTATCGGTAAATCCGGTTGCGGTAAATCCACTTTACTTTATCTTCTTTCCACACTCGACACCGATTATCAGGGCGAAATAATTATCAATGACAGGAAAGTCACCGGACTTTCTCAAAACGAATTAGCAAGCTTTAGAAATCAACATATCGGTTTTGTATTTCAGTTTCACTTTTTGCTGCCTGAATTTACAGCACTAAAGAACGTAATGTTGCCAGCAGAAAAATTAGGTAAATACTCAAAATCAGAAATTGAAGACAGAGCTTATGAAAAACTAAAACTTTTAGACATGCATAATTTTGCAAATAAAGTTTCGTCAAAGCTATCTGGTGGTCAGGCACAGCGAGTTGCTATTGCTCGGGCACTTATAAACGACCCCACTATTATCATGGGGGATGAGCCCACAGGAAATCTTGATACAGCCAACACTCGTATTGTATTTGAAATTCTTCGTGACTTGGCTGCTGACAAAGGGCAAACAATTATATCAGTAACACACGACCCCGATTTTGCGCAAAATTCAGACCGAAGTATTGAAATGAAGGACGGTGAGATTATCAAAATGTAATGGCTACAGATAGCGCTCCTTCAAAATATTGAGGTGATGTATATTATGGCCTGCAATCATAAACCCAATACCTCTTGCAGTTACACTTACTGTATTTGCAGTTCCTTTAAAA
>CANHIG010000178.1 GCA_947461105.1 Bacteroidota bacterium
ACCTTTGCATTCAAGGTGCGCGATAAAGTTTTGGATTTGCCCTTTACTTATAAATCACTAAGCGGCACAAGCATCAAAAAAGTTTATCTGCCGCGCTACAGCGACTGGGGCGATATTCTGAAATGGCAGTTGCAGGAAAATGTTCCGGGCGAATTTCCATACACAGCCGGAGTGTTTCCGCTTAAGCGCGAAGGCGAAGACCCTACACGCATGTTTGCGGGAGAAGGCGGACCGGAAAGAACCAACAAACGTTTTCATTATGTGTCGCTTGGTCAGCCAGCGATTCGATTATCCACAGCCTTTGACAGCGTTACACTTTATGGCGAAGACCCGGACAATCGCCCTGATATTTTCGGAAAAATCGGCAACAGCGGTGTGAGCATTGCTACAGTTGATGATGCAAAAAAACTATACAGCGGTTTTGATTTGTGCAATCCGAAAACATCAGTCAGCATGACCATCAACGGTCCGGCTCCAATGATTCTGGCGTTTTTTATGAATGCGGCTATTGATCAGGAATGTGAAAAGTACATAAGAGAAAATGGTTTGGAAAAAGAAGTTGCGAGTCGCAAGTCGCAAGCTGCTAGTCTACCACAATACAACGGCAATCTTCCCGAAGGCAATAATGGCTTAGGATTGGAATTGCTCGGACTTTCGGGCAGCGATGTGTTACCGAAAGATGTTTATGAAACGCTGAAGGCAAAAGCGCTTTCTTCAGTTCGCGGAACGGTGCAGGCTGATATTTTAAAAGAAGATCAGGCGCAGAACACTTGTATTTTCTCTACAGAATTTGCGCTGAAAATGATGGGCGATGTGCAGCAGTATTTCATCGAAAACAAAGTGCAGAATTTTTATTCGGTAAGCATCAGTGGTTACCATATTGCCGAGGCCGGAGCAAATCCGATTTCTCAATTAGCGTTTACACTCAGCAACGGTTTTACTTATGTGGAATATTACCTGAGCCGCGGCATGAAGATTGATGACTTTGCGCCAAATCTTTCTTTCTTTTTCAGCAATGGCATGGACCCCGAATATTCTGTGATTGGCCGTGTGGCGCGCAGAATATGGGCAAAAGCCATGAAGCAAAAATACAAAGCCAATGAGCGTTCGCAGAAACTGAAATATCATATTCAGACATCGGGCAGAAGTCTGCACGCACAGGAAATAGACTTCAACGATATACGCACTACACTTCAGGCGCTGTATGCGATTTACGACAACTGCAATTCGCTGCACACCAACGCATATGACGAAGCGATAACAACACCAACTGAAGAAAGTGTGCGCAGAGCCATGGCGATTCAGCTCATCATCAACCGCGAGCTGGGCACTGCAAAAAATGAAAACCCGAATCAAGGTTCGTTTCTGATTGAAGAGCTGACTGACTTAGTGGAGGAAGCTGTACTTACAGAGTTTAAGCGCATCACTGAGCGCGGAGGTGTGCTGGGCGCAATGGAACGCATGTATCAGCGCAATAAAATTCAGGAGGAGAGTATGTATTACGAACATCAGAAACACACAGGCGAATATCCGATTGTGGGTGTGAATACTTTCCTGAGTAAAGGCGGCTCACCGACTATTATTCCGGGTGAAGTAATCCGCTCTACTACTGATGAAAAAGAATTTCAGATTGCTGCGCTGAATGCATTTAAAAAACGCCATGCAGATAAAAGCGCTGCTACGCTAAAACGATTACAGGATGTAGCCATAAGCAACGGCAATCTTTTTGCTGAACTGATGGAAACAGTTAAAGTATGCTCGCTTGGCGAAATCACTCATGCGCTGTTTGAAGTTGGAGGCCAATACAGGCGTAGCATGTAGTACAAGATTATTAGAGATTAGATTTTAGATGATTAGACTTTGAAAGAGTAAAATTCATTATCTTTGAAACATGAGTGATTCACTTACCAGAGAGGATATTATTTCCGTTTTGCGACAGCAGAAAGATTTTTTGCATAAAAAGTTTTATGTAAAAACAATTGGCATTTTCGGTTCTTTTGCACGCAATGAAGCCAACGAAAAAAGCGATATTGATTTTTTGGTGGAGTTTGAAGAAGGTAATTTGGACTATTACATGATTCGCAGAAACCTCAATGATTTTCTTTCGGCTGAATTTAAACGCGAAGTAGATATTGCTATTTCCAAGGCTCTGAAACCTTTTTACAAAGACACTATTTTAAAGCAAGCCGTTTATGCTTGATTTAGACAAGAAATGCATTGAGGAAGCTCTTTTCTCATTGAACAAAATAAAGGAGTATCTGAAAGTAACGCATAGTAAGGAACAGTTTATTGATGACAGCCGTACTCATGATGCCGTGTTGATGCATTTTATTGTATTAGGAGAATCTTGCAACAAAATGAGTGATGAACTAAAGAAAAATAACCAGCACATTGACTGGCGTGGAGCGAATGACTTTAGAAATTTTCTGGCTCATGATTATTTTGGAGTGAGCGATGATATAGTATGGTCGGTTATTCAGTTTCACCTGCCGCAGCTTAAAGCTGATTTGGAAAAGCTGATTGAAGAGTCAAAATAACTTCTCGGAGTTTTAAGCTTTAAGAAAGTTCAAAGATGAATTGCAAATTCATTTTTATCTTTAAGTTCGACATATCTTTCAGAACATGTCGAATAGCGGACTTCTAATAGATTAATAATAATGGTAAAAAAAGAATACTTTATTGATTTTAATGGAAATAAACAAGGTGCTTTTACCCTTGATGAACTTATAAAAATGGATATTTATGACAATACACTTGTTTGGAAATCTGGCTGGGATGAATGGAAATTTGCAAAGGATTGTCAGGAACTAAAAGACATTTACATTGAGACTCCCCCTCCAACGCATAAAGAAAAGGAGATTGCATTAAACAAAAAAAACACAAGTGAATTAATCAAGGCTCTCCCGAAAAGATTATTTGCAAGTGTTCTTATTATTATACTCTCTCTAACTTTGATCGCATTTTTTGGTGCTTTGTTTAATGAATCTGGGAGAGCAACTATTGGTATTTATGGATATTTAATTTTGGGAGTATTAATGTGCGCCATTTACCTGATCTATAAGATTTGGAGAAAAAAGGTGTTAGATATAAGCGAAACATACTATGGTACCCAAAAATATAAAGACGGAAGCTTTTATGAAGGCGAAAAGAAAAACGGATTGCCAAATGGTAAAGGAAAGTACACTTTTACATCAGGAGAGTTTATCATTGGTAATTTTGTAGATAATAAACTTGAAGGGAAAGCAACCATTCACTTCCCTAATGGCTCTGCTCGTCAGGCTGAGTATAATAACGATAAAATAATCAGATATATAGATTAGCTCCGCTGTTCGGGATTTGTAATCCTTTGCTCGTCCTTGTTTAGCGAAGCGCAACGAGGATGAATCATAAATATTTGTTTGCAACAAATCTCCCTCTCCCATTTTCTCCGCATTCTTGCGCCAGTTTGTGAAAACTTATACTCTGCTATTGAATCCTGCATACTTTCCCTATCTTGAATTCCAAGAA
>CANHIG010000179.1 GCA_947461105.1 Bacteroidota bacterium
ATCTATACTGCTCAAAAAAGTATTGATGCTATTGATATCAGCTTGCTCATTTGGGAATAGCAGAACGCCACCACCTTGTTTCAGAAATTTTCCAAGCTCATCACTTAGCCCTGTAGAAATAGATTTTACATTAGACAAAACCAGAAATTGTGATTTTGATAACGCAGTATAATTTATATTTCCTGATGATACGGAAGCGAAGTTAAATTCAGCCTGATTGGCAAAAATACCTGAGATGAAATTGCCTGCACCGGGTTCTTTAATTTCAATGACATCTACTTTATCCTGAACAAAAAACGAAATGAAATATTTATCATCAAAAGTAATCGGGAAGTCTTCAATGCTTACTGTGGCTTTGTTCCATCCGTTCTCTGTAATGCTGAAATTGAGGGTGTCATAAGCAAAGCTTTTTGCTTTTACTGTCGGGTTTGCCAATGCCTTTGACTGATTGTTTATAGTCAGGGCAACTCTCAGATTTTCCGCGTCTTCATCGCCTGAATTTTTGATGCGCACGATTAATTTATTTTTCTGATTGAGCAGTTGAGTAGGTTCATAGAAGAAGCAAGTGTCAATATAAATGTTTGCCTGTTTCTGTGCGATGAGTGGAATGAGATGAAATTTTACTTTCTCATTGTTCTCAATATTTCCCATATTTTTTTGCAAATCGGAAATCAAAAAAGCAGACTGATTTGGTGAGTTTTCATGACCGAGTATATCAGCTATTTTCTTTTGTATTTCAGGCCATTTGCGACTTGCAGGAGATATTTTTACGTCATCTATAAAAGCAATAAATTCTTCTTTGTTCACCAGCCTTTGATGCTTGCCCGAAAAATCGTTAGTGAGTAATTGAAATAAATCATTTGGTGAATAACTCTGGGCAATGTTTCGTGCGGTGGCCTTAGCTTCGTCTAGCAATGAAACGCCTTTCCCCACAGCACCCATAGAGAATGAATTGTCTATATATACTGCAATATATTTTTTGCCGGTGTTGGCATCAGCATTTTTTGAGGGAATGAAAGGCTGAGCAAAAGCCAGCACCAAAAATATTACGGCAAGAATTCTGGATGCTAAGATAAGCAGATGTTTCAGTTTGTTTTTGTTGGTAGATTCCTGCTGAACAGATTTCAGGAAAGTAACATTACTGAAGTAAACTTTTTTGAATCGTTTGAATTGGAAAAGATGTACAATGATTGGAATGGCTATTAACCCAAGCGCCCACAAAAAATATGAATTGACAAATTGCATTTGGCGAAAATATTAGTTTTATTCACCCTTTCAAATGGAAAACGATTTACATCTCTATAAAGTGGTTGTTCAAACCAAAAACTACTTCGTTCTTAAAGATTTTTATCTAAAGTCACTGATACTGGAGCAGGAGTTTTCAGATGATGCTGTTGGTGTTATGGAATGCAAAATAGGCACTGGAATTTTAAGAATAGAAAAAGTGAGAGAGGAGTCTGCGGCTAAAACTATATTTGCACTGAGCATAGGCGATTGGAGAAAAGCCAAAGAATATTTTTCTGCTCTGCAAGTAGCCATGTCGGGAGTGAAAGTGAAAGAAGGAAAGTGTATGTTTGAAATTACAGATCCTGACGGTAACATCATTCAAATTATTGAGGTAAAGTGAAAAGTAATTATTCTATAGAAGAAACGGGCATCATGCTCTATTCTATGCCAAACGGAAGTTTTGACCTGAGTATGGCCTGGGTGGGAAATTCATTTAGAGTAGTAGTGAAAAATGCGTCTTCAAACGAAATTATTTTTCTCAAAGTATTTCATTTTCAAAACGCAAATTCATTTAAGGATGTAGTTCACGATTTGAAAGCAATTGTAGCTACTGATTTATTGTTTTCTGATACCTACAGAAAAGTGACTGTTGGATCGCTTGGCAGAGCGGAGCTTTATCCTACTGTTCATTACAATAAAGATTCCACAGCTTTCTTTAGTCAGCAGTTGAGCGGTAGCGAAATTATGGTAGCTATTCCATATCCAAATCATGAAATGGAGTTTTATACTGCATTTTTTCCTAAGGCTGTTTTTAGTTTATTACCCTGCAATTGGATTCAACTGATTTTGCCTGATGCCAATGAGTCGAAATTGTTTGTTCACATCAGTAATGGTTTGATGCAGGTAGCTTATGCTCGTTCTTTAAATGCGATAAGATTTTTCAGCACCTTTGAATTTAAAACGGCTGAAGATTTTGCTTACTACACCAATCTTGTGGCTGTTGAGCTTGGGCTAGACAGAAATAAAACCTGCTTAGTCATGTCGGGCGATGTGGTCAAAGATTCTGCCTTGTTCAAAATGGCTTACACCTATTTTCAGGAAGTGAAATTCTTTGAAGTAGAGGGAAACGCCTTTTCACGTTTGTTTGATGCCTATCCGCGACATCAGAATATTGATTTATTTAGTTTATAGTATATGAGAATAATAGGAGGCAAATACAAAGCCAGGCAGTTTCATCCGCCAAAGAATATTCCAACGAGGCCTACTACAGATTTTGCCAAGGAAGGATTGTTTAATTTCATTGGCAACTGGTTCAATTTTGAAAACATAAAGTTCCTTGATTTATTTGGTGGCACTGGAAGCATCAGCTATGAAATGCATTCGCGAGGTTGCGAGAATATTACTACTGTGGAGATTTTCCCCAAGTGTGCAAATTTTATAAAAGATACTGTGAAGGATTTGGATATAAAAGGCATTCAGGTGATGCAGATGGATGTTTTTAAATTCATAGCTACAACTCGCGATAAATATGATTTGCTTTTTGCCGGACCGCCTTATCCACTTCCTAATCTGCCCGAAATTCCTGATTTGATTTTGAAACATGATTTGATAGAAGGAGAAGGTTGGTTTATCATGGAGCACAATCCTAATCACAATTTCGAGAAACATCCCAATTTTTGGAAATCGAGAAATTACGGGACAACTATTTTCTCCATTTTTACTAATAAAGTAAAGAGTTCGGAAAGCGAACAATAAATATTTCCTATTTTCATATCTTAAACTCAGAAGCTTTGGCTAAAAAATCACTTGAAAAAATTGCCATTTTCCCCGGTTCTTTTGACCCGATTACTGTAGGACATGTGGATATTGTTAAGCGCGCGTTGCCTTTGTTTGACAAAATAATAATAGCCATTGGAGCCAATTCACAAAAACAAAGTCTATATCCGCTGGAACTTCGCATGAAATGGATTAAAAAGGTATTTCACAAAGAACCTAAGATTTCTGTTGCTTCCTATCAGGGGCTTACTGTGAATTTTTGTAATGACCAAAAAGCAAATTACATCATTCGTGGCATACGCTCTGCTGCAGATTTTGAGTACGAAAAAACTATTGCACACCTTAATTCAGCCATGTTTTCTAATATTCAAACGGTGCTGATTTTATCTTCAGCAGAGCTGTCGTCTATTTCATCTTCTATCGTTCGCGAAATCATAAGAGGAAAAGGCAAGGTGGAGAAATTTGTGCCTAAAGAAATAATTAAAGATTTGG
>CANHIG010000180.1 GCA_947461105.1 Bacteroidota bacterium
CATTGCTTTCAGCGACTTCTGTGTGTGAGTTTTCACTAGTGTATAGGAAACTAAGAAACTGTCTTTCTGCTCAGCGGAGGCAAATTGTGATACAAACGAGAAAAAAACTATAATAAGATACTTTTTCATAATGGGATAAATAAAAATTGAGATTCAAAAATATGACAACTAAATATGAGATGAATTTAGAATAAAGGATAAGTTAATCATCCAAGTAAGGGAATTAATCAATAAATGGCTAGTAACTCAAGAGCTCAAAAGTATTGTTTGTCATTTTTTCGTTTGCTTCATTAGTGATTTCTACTTTGTATTTTGAACCTGTTGGGAAATAATAAGGCATCCATGCTTTAACCCAATCTTTTTGTACAAATTGCTCAAAGGTTTCCATCAGCTTTTCTGAACCATCTTTATTAAGTCCGAAAATTCTGTAAACTAGCTTAGAAGAGTTAAATCCATTGTCATTTTGGACAAAAATAAACAGAGTAGAGCGCAAGCTGTCTTGCTGTGCAATGAATTTTGAATTACCAAAAATGCAGTTATTTTCATGCACTGCCGTGCAAAAGCTAACTTTGGTTTGCCCGTATGAAACAGTTGAAAATAGTATGGCGATAAATAAGCTAAAAAGAATCTTCATTCAGATATATTTTATACAAGATAGTAATAAAAGGATGGAAGTGTTTATATAATAATACTGTGAATGAAAATTATTTAAATAACTATCCTGATTAAGTCAAAAAAGCTCACCGCTTGGATTCCAGAACACAGAATCAAAATACTGTACCTGATTATTTTTAACCGTTACCCCTTCTTTTTCAAGTTGATGCTGCATAGCATCCGGTGTTTCAAAATGGTGGCGACCTGTGAGTAAACCATTTCTATTCACTACTCTCTGAGCGGGAACGGGGGGATGCTGACCATGAGAGACATTCATAGCCCAACCTACCATACGCGATGAACCACGGCTACCAAGATATTCGGCAATGGCTCCGTAAGTGGTTACACGACCCTTGGGAATTAAGCGAACCACTTCATAAACATCCTGAAAAAAGGATTGGGTGTTCTCTGAATATTTTATCAAAATTTGAATTGCAAGAAATTAATAGTACGACCAACTGCCATAAATTTCTTCTCGAAATAAGTCTTCACTTCCAGAAAATCAAAGTCCAAAGGCTGAGCATAAATATCTTCTCTATAGTAAACGGGAGTTATTCCTTCGCTTTTCAGAACTTCAGCACTGTATCGAAATAAATCTATGTCATCCGTTTTCAGATTTACTAATCCTTCTTTCCTCAAAATCTTTTTATACAATTTCAAAAAGTTAGCATGAGTAAGCCGATGTTTTTCGTGCCTGTCTTTTGGGAAAGGGTCAGGAAACGTAATCCAGATTTCAGATACTTCTTCAGGTGCAAAAAAATTGAGAATATTCTCAATCTTCATTCGCGCAAAAGCCACATTGCTCATATCTTTTTCAAGAGCCATTTTTGCTCCGGTAAAAATTCTCGGTCCGCGAAAATCAATACCAATATAATTTCTGTCTGGAAATCTTTCGGCAAGGTCAATAGTGTATTCACCCTTGCCACAAGCCAATTCCAGCACTATCGGCAAATGATTTTTAAAAACGTTTTCGTTCCACTTTCCTTTTAACTGCAATACATTTCCTGAGTAATCAATCAAAACAGGATTTCTAAAATCTTCGTTCTGATATACATTCGAAAAAGTGTTGATGGCAGCAATCCGCTTCAGCTTATCTTTTCTTCCTCCCATACTTTATTTCAAACCATATTTTTCTGAAAACTTTTTATACAAATCCGTTTGTTTGTTTCCCAAATTAATTGCTCTGCCGTCAATAAAAGCAAATTCGATATTTGATGATTTCATGTCCAAAATATCTCCTGTACTACAAATAAATGATGCAGATTTGCCCACTTCGATGGTACCGATTTTATTATCCACTCCAAGAATTTTTGCGGCATTAAAGCTGATTGAAGCAACTGCTTCTTCTTTAGACAAACCATAAGCAGCAGCCGTTCCCGCCTGAAAAGGGAGATTGCGCTCCTGCCATGAGGAGCCGATGCTCAATGCAAACAAAACACCGGCCTTTTGCAATAATGCAGGCGTTTTGTAAGGTTGTCGAATATCTCCGAATGCATCAGCCGGGAGACTGTGAGGCGCATTCAAAATCACCGGTATTTTTTTCGCTGCGAGTTCATCAGCAATCATGTAGCTTTCTAATGCATCCACCAAAACCACTTTCATTCCATACTTTTCAGCAAAACGGATTGCCTCCTGCATCTCCAAAACGTAGTTTGTGCGCACATAAAGATTTATCTTTTTTTCAAAGAGCGGGCGCATCGCTTCGAACTGTAAATTTTGTTTTTGATGCACTGCATCGTAATACGACTTTGCCTGATCAAAATAGGATTCAATGAGCTCCACTTGCCTATGATACTCTTTGTTTTCCTCGCTTCCTTCCGGTTCTGCCCACCAGCCTTTCACATGATACATCGAAGGCCAGTTCAGATAAATTCCGTCAGCAGATTTCACCACAGCATCTTCCCAATTCCAGGCATCTAATTGCAAGACAGATGACGAACCAGAGATGACACCACCCTGCGGAGCAGTCTGCGAAAACAAAACGCCATTGGAGCGAACAGTGGGAATAATTCTGCTATCCGTATTAAACGCAATGGCTGTTTTTGAATTAGGATTGAGTGAGCCAATTTCTTCAAAATCACGGGTAGCACGAACAGCCTCAACCTCAGTAAGGCCAAGCGTTGTATTGAGTGCAATAAATCCAGGATACAAATTTTTACCTGTGGCATCAATAATTTTGCCGAACGTTTCATCAGTTTTAATAGTAGTTGCATCAGCTACCATAGTAATCAGTCCGTTTTCAAAACAAACAATTCCGTTGCTGATTACTTTACTGTTACCAACATGAACCATAGCTCCTCTGATGCACAATCGCTCAGTTTGCTTTGGTGCAGGTGAAGGAACGTCTTGTGCTGTAGCGCATAAAACAGCGAAAACCATCAACATCAAAATCATCTTCATTTTACTTTTCATTGTAGTATTTTTCTTTTTATATAATCTCAAATCTCTCTTCATTCTTCTCTTCATCAAATCACCAAATCAATTATGCTCATGATCCTCACCGCATGAATAACTTCCTTCTTTTTTAGGCTTAGGACTTTGTGTTGGCGCTCCTGCTTTTTTATCGGCAAGCATTTTTTCTATTAGTATTGCTCGCTCTGTCTGCAATTCTTTTTGCTTTACCTCATCTGTGTTCTTGTCATACAGCAAAAGACCGTCCACAAAAGTTTTTTCTACTACTGCATAAATCGAAAGCGGATTATCGCTCCACACTACCACATCGGCATCTTTACCTGCTTTCAGACTGCCCA
>CANHIG010000181.1 GCA_947461105.1 Bacteroidota bacterium
ACTCTCCTTGAAAATAAAATTATTATCCAAATTTCTTTTGAAAGTATTAGTATTCAATAATAAATGCTAATTGTTAATAAATCAATGTGAGCAATTAAAATAATAATTGCATGTTTGGTATAAATTGATAACAATTAAAAACTTAAAACTATGGCGAACGAAAATGCAATTCATGCTTACTGCATGAAAACTAAAGAGAAAAACGTATTGATGTTAGATGCTGTCATCACTAAAACTGCCAAAGGTGGTTATATGGCTCAGGGACATGACGGTAAAGGCAATAAAATGACTACGATGTTATCTAAAGATAAGGCTGAGGCTGCAGTAAAAGCAGGTTTTGGTAAGTTTGGATAATTTCAAGTCTAACTAAACGAAACTAAAAGAGCCTTGGAGAAATCCAAGGCTCTTTTAGTTTGTAAATATCATTCTCTTTAGAAATACCCGATTACAGCTTCTCCACTGCTGCTGTTTGCATTAAGTATCCAGTTTAATTTAAATCCATAGGGACAGCCAGCCGATACTTGATTACCGCTTTGATCTACACCAAAAATGGCTGTGATAGAAAAGTCGTCTGTCACACTGGTATATTTTCCTTGAGTTGGATGCCACCATCCGCATGCAGTACCTGATTTCCAAGCTTGTAACATTTCTGTACGGAAGCTTGTTCCAAATCTGGTTACTCCCCACGAGTCAATAGTTTTGCCGCCAATAATTGTATCGCCATTTACAATGGCATAAATTTGATTCAGATTTTGATTTTGAATCCCCCATTCTGATAGTCTGGCAAGTTTCCATGACGATGTTTGACCATTTTCAAAAGTAACAGTCATGTCATAGCTTCTTTCTCTGATTTTTGCGGTAGACGTTCCAAAATAAATGCTAATCCAGTTTATCCCATTTACGTTTGTGAGGTATTTTGTACCATTAAAGGTTACAAAATGATTGTTCAAAGTAGGGAATTTTATTTTGTATGCGGTATGAGTTACTCTTAATACTGCCCCGGCATCAGTCCATTTAGCCCCTGATATCAATTCGATTTTTATTTGACCACTTCTGATTCTGCTTGGATTCGGACAAACAGTAGATCCGTCAAAATTGATATATAGCGTAGGAGTAGCTGAATATTGTTGCGATGAGTCAATAGTTGCGCCACATACACTAACAGCTTCAATAGCTCCGTTTTTCCCAAATCCGGTAACTCCGTTAAGTATTTGGTTAATATCAGAATTTAGATTGTCAGATTCTGATTTGATGTTGGATACATCTTCATTATGCTGCTTTGCATTCGGGTCTGCGGTGTCATTGAGTTTTGATTTTCGACTGCAGCTAGATAGCAGAGCAGGAAAAAGTACTGCTAAAATTAAAATTCTTGATATAGATTTCATGACGTAATGTTTTTTATTATTCCTAAAGATAGCAATAAAGCATTAAGTGAATATTAAAAAAGCTAATGTTTATTTAGCTCGTTGGAGCTTTTTTTCCAAAGCTGAATAAAAAGAACAATCCTGATATGGCAGCAATCGAAGAACCAATGATGATATAGAGTTTAGCAGCTTCAATATCAGCTTGATTGCTAAATGCCAAAAGGGTAACGAAAATAGACATGGTAAACCCAATGCCTCCGAGTAAACTGATTCCAAGTATTTCATTCCAGTTCACATGCTCCGGCAGTTTGCTGAGACCAATTTTTGTAGATAGCCACGAGAAAGAAAATATGCCTAAAGTTTTCCCAACCACTAATCCGAGAATAATACCTAGTGCAATAGGGGAGGTGATTTTTTCAAAATATTCAGGGGAAAGGGCAAAGGCAGTATTACACAAAGCAAAAACAGGCAGTATGAAGTAATTTACCGGTTCTTCAAGCCAGTCCATCAACACATTAAATGGGGCATCGTGTTTGTCTGATAATGGAATTGTAAATGCTAAAATCACTCCCGCAATTGTGGCATGAATACCGGAATAGGCTGTGCAAATCCAAAGAAAAATTCCAAGCAGCGCATATATCCAAAGTGATTTTACATTTCTCCAATTACAAATAATGAGTAGCAAGGTGAAAAAGGCTACACCGCCAAGTGCAATGAAATTTATATCTGCTGTGTAAAATCCCGCGATAACTAATACTGCTCCTAAATCATCTGCTACTGCAAGTGTTGTAAGCAACACTATAAGATTTTGATGTATGCGACCCTTCAAAAGATTTAAAATAGCGAGCGCAAATGCTATATCCGTAGCCATTGGTATAGCCCAGCCTTTTACAGATGGCTGACCATAATTCAAAAAGAAATAAATAAGAGCAGGGAAAATCATTCCCCCTAATGCTGCGGCAAGTGGGAGCGCAGCTTTCTTTACATCCGAAATTGCGCCAATAAGCAGCTCGCGTTTTATCTCCAATCCTACAAGCAGGAAAAAAAAGGTCATGAAAACATCGTTAATAAACTGCTCTACAGAGAACTTAAGTGAAATGGCATCAATATGAAATGAGAAATGCCAAATGCCGATAAAGTACTTACCAAGGTCACTGTTTGCAAGAATCAAAGACAGCACAGCGCATGTAATCACAATGTTTCCTCCTTGTGTGAGTGTAGACAGGAAAACATTCAATTGCTGCTGAGCAAGCTTCAAAAATTTGCGCGTCCTTTGTCTCATAATTTTAAAAAATCGTTCGTTCAGGAATTAAATCCCTGTTACTAAAAACTCGGTTCTTCTATTTAATGCTTTGCCCTCGTCTGTATTATTATCAGAAATTGGTTTTGATGCGCCAAATCCTTTATAGCTGAGCCTAGCAGCATCTATTTTCTTCGAAACAAGATAATCAACTACAGCCTTTGCTCTTTTTTCTGAAAGCACTTTATTATCTGCTTCAGCACCAGATCTATCTGTGTGACCGCTCACTTCAATTTTCAGAGAAGGATTTTTTGTCATTAGTTCCACCAAGTTATTGAGCTCAGTATGTGATGCTGTTCTCAATTCATACTTATTTACTTCAAAGAAAATATTGTTAAGCACTACAGTTTTGCCCACTTCAATTTTCTTGAGATAAATATCCATTACATAAGGCTTATTGCCTTTAAACTCTTTCAGAGTAAAGTTGGCGGAATAAAAGAGATAGCCTTCTTTATTTACCTGACAAGCATAATCATGACCATAAGGAATGGTGGCTAAAAACTCACCATTAGTTTGATCTGAGGTTAGTGAGCCAAACAATTTACCTCCGTTATCTAAATCATAAAGCAAGATGTTGGTTTTGATAGGCGCTTTTGTACTTTCATCATACACATGTCCTTTGAAATAAGTAACATGTTGTGGTTTGATAGATTCATCCATTTCAAATTTATAAATATCCATGCCGCCTTTTCCGCCAAAACGCTCTGA
>CANHIG010000182.1 GCA_947461105.1 Bacteroidota bacterium
TGCAACTCGGTTTTTTGAAATTTCTGAAAGGCACACCGGTGCGCGAGAAGTATGAGCAGTATGGCTTTGTGTTTGACCAGAATCCGCCATATCAGATTATTGAAAGCAATTTTTTATCAAAAGAACAACTGCATCAGATTATGTTGCTGGAAAATGCATTGGAGATTTACTGGAATAAAAAAAGGGCAGAAAACACCTTAAAATATGCTACAGCTCATTGTAGCATTTTTGATTTTTTGATGCAACTGGGAACTGCATTTGAAAAGAAATACGATGGCGTGCATTACGGGGTGAAAGATATTTATGAAACACTTTTTGATTTTGTTTCTGAAAAATATGCTGATGACAATGTGTTGAAACAGTTAGTGAGCATAGATTATTTCCTCTCTCATAAAGTAAAACCTAAACCAATCTTCCTAGAAGAAATTGATAAGAAAGAACAAAATAAAATAGCAGAAACACTCCAACTAAATACACATCAATACAGATATGCCATGCTGCCTATTAGTTTCGATTTTGAAATCTTCAAAACTGAAAATAAGATTAAGAATGCGCAGCAGTTAGTAATTATTACTTTTACAGGAACGGATTATCCAAAGATAGAAAGGGCTATTTCCTATACCGCCACTTCAGCCGAAATACTCGGGTGAGGGTCGTAATTGAGTAATTGAAAATCTTCGTATTTAAAATCAAATATACTTTTTACTTCAGGATTGATTTTCATTGTAGGCAATGGACGAAAATCGCGCGATAGCTGAAGGTCGGCTTGCTCTTTGTGGTTTTTGTATAAATGCACATCACCAAAAGTGTGTACAAAATCGCCCAAATCTAAATCGCAAACCTGCGCTATCATCATCGTAAGTAGTGCATAAGAGGCAATATTGAATGGGACTCCAAGAAATACATCTGCTGAGCGCTGATACAGCTGACAGCTTAGCTTTTCTTTGGTCTCACCTTTGGCCGTATCAGCCGGTGCCACATAAAACTGAAACATGGTATGGCAAGGTGGCAGCGCCATTTGATCTACTAAGGCCACATTCCAAGCATTTACAATTAACCTACGTGAGTTGGGGTTCTTTTTGATTTGCTCGATAAGCTGTATAATCTGGTCTGTAGTCTTGCCATCTGCTCCCAGCCAGGAGCGCCATTGCACACCATAAATAGGACCAAGCTCGCCCCATTGCTCAGCAAAAGCATCATCTTCTGCCACTTTTTTACTAAACTCCTTTATAGTTTCACCCTGATAAGCTGGGCTTTTTTTGTAAGTAGCAAATGGCCAATCATCCCAAATACCCACTCCGTTTTGTGCGAGATATTTGATATTTGATTCTCCTTTCAAAAACCATAAAAGCTCATGAATTATGGCTTTCATAAATACCTTCTTGGTGGTGAGTAACGGAAAACCCTCCTTCAAATCGAAGCGCATCTGATAGCCAAAAGTGCTCCATGTTCCGGTTCCGGTTCTGTCTTCTTTCCAGCTGCCATTGGTGATGATATGGCGCAGCAGATCGTGATATTGTTGCATGAAGAAAGTGTTTAGCTGCGCTAAATTAATTAATCACCCGAAAGCAGCTTATTGATTTTTCAACAAATAAAAAAACCGCCATAAAGGCGGTTTACAATATCGTTATAAAGAGCATACTAAACTCGGTCCATGTATTCGCGAGTGCGGGTGTCAATTTTTATTTTTGTGCCAACTTCTACAAACAACGGCACTTTTATGTTGGCTCCTGTTTCTACCACACAGTTTTTGGTAATATTGGAAGCCGAGTTGCCTTTCACATTAGGATCTGCCTGAACCACTTCAAGTACTACAAAATTAGGTAATTCAGCAGACAGAATCTGGTTAGTTTCTTCGTGAATAATCACATCACAAACATCACCTTCTTTCATTAAATCTTTATTGTCAAGCATATCTCCACTAATAAAAATCTGATCATAAGTTTCCTGATTCATAAAGTGGTATCCTGTTTCATCAGAGTATAAAAACTGATGTGGATGCTTCACCACTCTTGCCGTTTCAATATCATGACCCGCAGGGAAAGTATGCTCCAAAACCCTTCCTGTTTTCAGGCTTTTCATTTTGCAACGCACAAAAGCGTTTCCTTTGCCGGGTTTCACGTGTTGAAACTCTACAAACTGAAAAATATCGTGATTAAACACGATACAAAGTCCATTTCTGATTTCAGCAGTTGTTGCCATTTTATTATTTTTTAAACCAATAAACCCCGCAAAAAATTGCAGGGTACTAGTTATTTAAGCAAATTATTACTCAGATGCTGCGCTTGATTTGTCCACAACAACTTTACCGCGATAGATCATTTTATCTTCGCTCCAGTGCGCACGATGACGCAAGTGGGTTTCGCTGTTTAGGGCATCAACGCTCAATGTTGGCGCTTCTGCTTTATAGTGCGTTCTCCTTTTGTCTCTTCTCGCTTTCGAGATCTTATGCTTAGGATGTGGCATTTTGTTTCGTTTTTATGTTATTGAAAAATTAATTATCTGATTTAAACTTCTTTAGTGCTTCCCATCGCGGGTCTTCACTTTCCTCTTTCACCTCTTTCACACGGAGGTATTTGAGCACTTCAGGATTGCAACCCGATTTGCCGTCAGACTTGTGAGGATGAATCTTTTGCATTGGAAGACTTAGATTGATGTAGTCATATATCAGTCCTGAAACATCAATATGAGCATCTTCCCGTGCAATAAACAAAAGCTCATCCGTATCTTCCAAATCCGGATTGCGCTCATCTTTGTATTTCACCAAACACTGGTAATCGCCAAAAATCTCCTTGTCGAAAGCCTCAGAACAACGATCACAAATTACCTTTACTGTGCCGTCAATAAAAAAGTTTAAAATAAAGAGCGTTTCCTTTTTTTCCAGTTCCAGCTTCACATTTACTTTGCATTCATCAATGAGTGAACCTTCAAACTCTTTAAAAAAGCGGCTGTCTATTTCATAATGAAATTGGTGTATCCCGATTTTCAACCCTACATGAGAAATTGAATATTGTCGTAAATGTTTCACCTCCGTTTTTAATTAAAGACCTGCAAAAAGGACGGCAAATATACTATTTATCATCTATTTTTCAAATGATAGCGAATTTCTGTGCTTTTGTCACAAGTTTGTCAAATCAAAGTCACTAAGAGCTAAATCCCTTTGGGGTTGATTTTTAATGGATAAGATTGCGTCAAAATTATAAAACATGAAAAAAATATTTACATCTATTCTGGCTGTAGCCTTTGGGGCAGCTGCATTCGCACAACAAATCCCAAATTCAGGTTTTGAAACATGGACAAGTCCGAATAATCCTGACAA
>CANHIG010000183.1 GCA_947461105.1 Bacteroidota bacterium
GAAAAAAAATTCCAGGCTATCATTCCTGCAAAAGCAAAAATATAGTAAGGCTTCTCAGTTGGAACTTTCAAAAAGTAATTAAAAATGATAGAGAAAATAGTCAATGTAATTAAGGGCCTGAAAACACTCCACATCAAGCCAAAATATGTTTGTGCATACATGGTTTTAATTTCCTGAAGCGCAAAAACCCAAATCAATGAGCGATATTTTATCATATCCAACCAATACTCCTTAATAGTAGGAGGGTCGGGGGTAATAATCTTTACAGTCTTTTGTTCTATTGTATATTCCATGTTTATAAATCCTCCTAAAGTTAAGTTTTTTCAACTAATTATTTTTTAAACAACACCTATTGTTTTGCAGATAAAAGTAATATCAATAATGTTAAAAGCTGCTGTGATTTTAGTCATAGCAGTATTTATCTTTGGTTTTACAGATCCATTCAATTTACTTAGTATCTAAAATCAAAAACTTATACTATGAAAAAACTAAAAGCACTAATACTACTTGCCTCTGTACTATTCGCAATGAACACTTCGTTTGCGCAAACAGCAAAAAGCACCAAAGAAAAGCCTAAAACAACGACTGCTGCAAAGGCAGATGAGAAAAAACGTCCGAATGCTGATGCTAGAACAAAAACAGGCGACAAAATCAACAAAGAGGCAAAAGGACCTAAAGGTGAAACTGTTTACACCGGACCTAAAGGAGGAAATTACTATCTCGGTAAAAATGACGAGAAGATTTACTTAAGTAAATAGAAGTAACAAATTAAATCTCTCTTCATTAAAAAAGAAAAATCCCGCAAATGCGGGATTTTCTATTAGAAAACCTGCGATGTTTTAAAACATCGCAGGTTTCTGCTTTAATTAATTCCAAAAACAGTAGCCGTTTTCAGCGATTAGTTTATCTGCAACTTTTCTTCTGATTTCTTTGGTATTGATTACTTCATATTTAGTATATCGCTTCAATCCCATTGACATCAGTCTAAGTTCATCGCCAGTGGCGAAAGCAACCAGTCCCTGACGCCCGTTTGTATTGATTCTGTCCATCGCATCGAAGAAGAAGCATTTCACCATATCCACATAAATTTGTGATGCTTCCAAACCATGAAGGTTTACTAATTTTTCTGCGCGAAGCAGTGCAGATTCCATTGTGAAAATATCAATCAACACATCTGATGCATGCATCAGAATTTCCTGCTCTTTCTCTAACTGCATCATCAGTTTTTGCACTGCACCTCCTGCCACTAGCAGGAATGCTTTTTTCGCATTTTTCAAGGCTTTACGCTCTGCCCCAAAAATATCATCAGCATCAGGAGTTGAGAAATCAGGCACACTCATCAGCTCTTTCTGAATCGCCATTCCCGGAGTCATCAAATCAATTTTTCCTTTCATAGCAAACTTCAGCAAAGCATCAATAGAAAGCATTCTGTTGATTTCGTTTGTGCCTTCAAAGATTCTGTTGATACGTGCATCGCGGTATGCGCGCGCCATTGGATACTCTTCAGAGAAACCATAACCTCCGTGAATCTGCAAAGCCTCATCCACTACAAAATCCAAAACTTCAGAACCCAAAACTTTCAGCAATGCACATTCAATCTGATATTCTTCTGCACCTCCGGTTAAGTATTCAGTCATTGATTTCCCTGCTGCCTTTAGAGTGTGCTCCTCTTGGTTTATCCAATCGCAAACTCGGTATGAAGCTGCTTCTGCAGTCCATATTCTAATTGCCATTTCTCCCAACTTATGCTTAATAGCACCGAAAGAAGAAATTGGTGTTTTAAACTGCTGACGCTCGTTCGCATACTTTACAGCCTGATCCAATCCTCTTTTTGCTCCACCTAAAACTCCGTTACATAATTTGTAACGACCAATGTTCAAAATCTGGAATGCAATTTTGTGACCTTTACCTGCCTCGCCTAAAAGATTCTCTACCGGAACTTTTACATTATTGAAAAACACCTGACGGGTAGAAGAGGATTTGATTCCCATTTTCTTTTCTTCTGCTCCTACACTCAGCCCTTCGTATCCTTTCTCAACGATGAAGCCGGTGAATTTTTTATCATCACCGTCAATCTTTGCAAATACAATGAACACATCGGCAAAACCTGCGTTGGTAATCCACATTTTTTGTCCGTTCAAAATATAATGCTTTCCATCTTCGCTCAGCACTGCTTTTGTTCTTGCGCCCAAAGCATCAGAACCACTCCACGGCTCAGTAAGACAATATGCAGCTTTCAATTCACCTGTAGCAAGTTTCGGAAGATATTTTGCGCGCTGCGCATCTGTTCCGTAATAGATAATCGGGCAAGTTCCTATTCCTGTGTGCGCACCGATTGCCACAGAAATTCCATGTCCCCAGCCGAGTATTTCAGTTACATAAGAAAAGGTAGTAAGGTCTTTACCTTCACCACCGTATTCAGTAGGAATGTGCAAACCTAATAAACCAAGTTCTCCTGCTTTATCAAGCAACTCAACACCCTTCATCGGGTCTTTGTCTAACTCTTCGAGACGCGGATCTATTTCTTTGGTGATAAAATCTTTGGTCATATCACGCATCATTTGCTGCTCTTCAGTGATTTGCTCCGGAATATAAATATCCTCCCATGAAGAATCTTTGATTAAAAACTCACCTCCTCTGAGGGTTGTTTTGTTTTGAGTTGTTGTGCTCATACTTTTATGGTTTTTAATTTTGAGTTGATTCCAAAAATAATAAAATATTCACTTTACCAAACGTTTGGTAGGTAAAAAGATTCTAAAAAATTTACTCCGAAAAATGTTAAATCTACAGTGTTGATTCCTTTTGATAGCTTTGAACTAAAACAATGATAAAGAAGATATTATTTACTGCCATTGCAATTTTTGCAGCGATTCAATTCATTCGTGTAGACAAGACAAATCCGGTTAGTGTACCTGAAAAAGATTTTATAAATGTCACTCAGCCTTCGAAAGAAGTTGCTGATTTATTAAAAACTTCCTGCTACGACTGCCACTCAAACGAAACCAAATATCCGTGGTACTTTAATGTAGCTCCGGTTTCATGGTGGCTGAAAAATCACATTAATGAAGGAAGAGAAAAATTGAACTTTTCACTATGGGCAGACTTTGATGCAAAACGAAAGGACAAGAAATTGGAAGAGTCTGTTGAGTTAATCAATGAAGGAGAAATGCCGATGTTTTCATATACACTTGCTCATCAGGAAGCAAAACTAAGTGCCACAAAGCAAAAGACGCTGAATAATTTTTTTATATCGCTGAGAACTTTTGAGAAAGAA
>CANHIG010000184.1 GCA_947461105.1 Bacteroidota bacterium
AACTGCCTTTCTTTTTTTTGTTAGTTTCATTGTTGTTGTTTTTTGGTGGTGATAGCGTTCTGAAAGGGAACTTCCACCGGTTTATTAAAAAGTTATTATTTCTTTTCCCAAGGAGCTGCTCCGTCAAGAGTAAAGCCTGCGCTTTTTGCAGAACCTGCTACCATGCTCATGGCTGATTCTTTAGTGAAACAGTTCAAGTCCGGCATTTTCTCATCAGCGATTTTCTCGATGATATCCCAAGACACGGTACCTATTTTCTTTCTGTTTGGCTCAGCCGAACCGCTTGTTTTCTTAGTCAACTCCATCAGCAAGCTGTGTGCAGGAGCTGTTTTGATTACAAAGTCGAAAGACTTGTCCGTATAAACAGTGATGATAACCGGGCAAGTTTTGCCTATTTTATCTTGTGTTCTTGCATTAAACTGTTTGCAGAACTCCATGATGTTCACCCCTTTTGAACCTAATGCTGGTCCTACTGGTGGTGCAGGGTTTGCTTGTCCGCCTTTTACCTGAAGTTTTACGTATGTTTGAATTTCCTTAGCCATTTTGTACTAATTTGATATTTATTGTTGAATGATTTATTAAGCTATTTTTTCTACCTGCATGAAACTCACTTCTACCGGAGTTTTTCTGCCGAATATTTTTACAGTTACTTTTAGTTTCTTCTTCTCCATATTGATTTCCTCTATGGTTCCGTTGAAATCGTTGAAAGGACCATCTATGATTTTAACCTCCTCATTAATGATATATGGCTCAGCCATTGTTTCTCCAGCCTCAAGCATTTCATCGGCTTTACCCAATAGTTTGTGCACTTCAGCAGAACGCAAAGGTTCAGGATGTTTTCCGCCAAGGAAACCAAGATTTCCCTGAACCTGACGCAATTGTTGCACCAATTCAGCAGTCATCCCTTTTTCATCAGCTTCAAAATACAGATAACCCGGGAAAAGATTTTTTTCCTTAATGGTTTTCTTTCCGTTTTTGATGGTGTACACCTTTTCGGTAGGCACCAAAATGTTGGCAATCACTTTGTCAAGACCATTACGGTTGATTTCAAGCAATAAATGCTCTCTAATCTTGCGCTCCTGACCGCTGATTACCCGCATTACAAACCATTTTTTTTCTTCAGACATCTTTATTATCCTTTTCTGATGAATTTGTATAGTCCTTCCTGAATAGCATACTTGCTGGCCAGGTCCATACCCACAATTACAAACGAAATAATCAGAGCCGCAACAAGCACTATAAAGGCACTCTGCTGCAGTTCCGGCCATGTAGGCCAGGTCACTTTATTCAAAAGCTCATCATAAGCTTCTTTGAAAAATATTTTCACTTTTTCCATAGTTGCGGTGCTTTATTGCTCCGAAAAAATTAGCACGGGAACAAGGATTCGAACCCTGATCAAAGGTTTTGGAGACCTCTATTCTACCATTGAACTATTCCCGTAGTTGTTCCCCCGCCCATAAAAACGGGACGCAAATATAACTATCCATTTCAATTATTCAAATTTTCCCTTTCGCTCCCCTAAAAATGCTTTAACATTTACCTTATTTGCGTTTTTCAGGGAATGGAATTCTGCATTTTAAAGGTCATTTGTTTTTCGTATTCAAAAAAATACCCATTTGACAGGGTGCGAGGTATATATTATAGAATTAGCTCAGGTATTATTCTTTTTCACCAATTGCTTTTATCATCCAGTCTTCGGCAGCCTTGTGAATATAAAGAGGTTTTATTTTGCGCCATTCGACCTCATTTAGGCTATCATTCATATCAATAAATGAATGAATCCCGAAATTGCGCATTTCACTTTTCACATGAGGTAAAAAATTAACGGCTAAAATCCATCCATCTTCTTCTCTGATGTCTTCTGCCCATTGTTCATAGTAGGCATCATCAGACCCGTGGAAGTTCATGACCTGTTCTCCAACGAGTATAAATTTATTAATGCCATTATGAATGAGCGGGTCAATTATCTCTTCTTTAAAAATCATAATATCGTTGTGGAGCGTATCATTCCATTCTCCTATTAGTTCAATTACAGCAACTTGCTTATCATACCCTACATACAATATTTTGCAATAGAGGGTGGAAGAACCAAATGCATCCCACTGAGGATGGATATAGTAATTATAGACTTTATGGGTAAATGAGAACTCGCTGTATTTTCTTCTGAAAAAAACAGAGCGCGAGTCTTCCGAGGCTATGTAATAGTCGCGCCACTCATAATATGGTTCTATATCGTGCATACTTTCTATATCTTCGTCAAAATTAAACGCATAAACCGAATGCAAAAAATATTCTGGCTCTTTATCATTGTATTAACGCTGGATGGCTGTAAAAAATGCATTAGTTGCAAAAATGAATGTAAAATATGCACTGATAGCCATTTTAGAATTCGTGTTTGTTCTGATAAGCTCACTCAGAAGTATTATAAAGAATATGTTGATTCTTTAACATCAACCGGATTGGGATGGACTTGTGTAGATACTGCTTCAGATTCTTCTATAGATAAATGTGTAACCAAGAATGTATCTCAGGAAAAACTATTTCTGAGTGAGGGTGGATATACCTGTACCGATAAATAAGTTATCTGGTAAAGTTTAATCGTTTTCCGAATTGAGACTCATCTGTTTTGCCGTTGTCATAAGCTAAATGACCGCTTACAAATGTTTTTTCTATGCTGGATGTAAATCTATGACCTTCAAGCGGAGACCAGCCACATTTGTATAGAATATTTTCCTTGGAAACTGTATAATCCTTATTTAAATCTACCAGCACCATATCTGCAAAGTAGCCCTCGCGTATGTAGCCCCGCTCAGCTATTTGAAAGCAGATAGCCGTACTATGGCTCATTTTTTCAACTATCTTTTCGAGTGTGATTTTGCCATCACGATAAAACTCCAGCATCATTAAAAGAGGATGTTGCACCAAAGGTAAACCTGCGGGGGCATTGAGGTATGGGCTGTTTTTTTCTTCCATGGTATGCGGAGCATGATCTGTAGCAATAATATCAAGTCTATCATCAAGCAAAGCTTGAAGCAGTTGTGCCTTGTGTCGCTTATCTTTTATTGCGGGGTTACATTTGATCTTGTTTCCCAATTTTTTGTAATCATCCGCATCAAACCAAAGATGATGCACACATACTTCTGATGTTATTCTCTTTTTTTCAAGAGGAATATCGTTTCTGAAAAGCGGCAATTCATCTAAGGTGGAAATATGAAGTATGTGTAATCGTGCATCGCATTTCGTA
>CANHIG010000185.1 GCA_947461105.1 Bacteroidota bacterium
ATTAGAAGAGTTAGCACTTTCAAAATCATAGTGAATTGCTGCACCAGCTTTGCCGTTTGATTTTAAAAGTCCTTTTTCAAATCGGAAAATATTGCGTGAAATGTTTGTGGTGAAATCACTTTTAATTTCTAATTGCGGATTGCCATAGAAGAAATTATCATGCAGATAGGAAGTTTTAGCCTGCCATGCGTAGCCATTTTTGGTTCCTTCATAACTCAGCATTAATCGAATGTTGTTATCATATTGCCTTTCATAAGCAGGATTCTTAATGTTTAGAGAAGGAAGTTGTCTGTCAGTTTTTGTCCACCAAAAAGCCAGTGATAGCTTATTCATTTTGGGAAGTGAAAACTTCAGACTATGCTGAAACGAAAGCTGTGAGACATCAGAATTCCTTTGCATGGATTTTGAATTGAGTTCAAAAGGATTGATTACGATGAAGCGATTCTTGCTGTTGAATGCAGTGAAATCAGTT
Organism: Bacteroidota bacterium; assembly: GCA_947461105.1. Taxonomy (GTDB): domain Bacteria; phylum Bacteroidota; class Bacteroidia; order Chitinophagales; family LD1; genus CALAYL01. The sequence goes on from CANHIG010000185.1 coordinate 473, forward strand.
GAGAAGGAAAAGAACTTGAAATTGCCGGAAGCACCAAGCGACACATTATGGGATTGCAGACTGTTATATCCGTATGAAATTCTAGAGTTAAGTTTTCGCGAAGAGAAGTTTTCGGAATTTACATTTATAGTAGCACCAATGGAAGAACTCGCAGGCGAAAGACTAATCATTGCATTAGGAAATAAAGAAAAAAGAGAAGCATCCATTTGCCCGGTTACGGGAGAATTAATACTAATGTCGTTCCACATAAAAGTGGATTGAGCAGCATTAGTTCCGCGGTAGGAAATGCTTGAAAGCATTCCGTTTCCGTAACGCTTGAAATAAATTCCCGGCTCAAATTCCAAAGTATAGTCAATACTTTTGATATCATTGGCTTCAAGTTTTATGAAACTGATTTCCTTCTTGTTATATGCAAGAGTTTGAATTTGTTCTATTTTTTCTACTCCTTTCAGCATCACAGTATCCTGCCAGTTCGATGCCTGTGCGGTACCGAACCATGCAAGTAATACTATGGTGAAATGGTGTTTCATTTTTTGTTCTTGAATCCATAAGGGCAATGGCGGCAGCTGTTTTTACAGCAATAGCCTCGTTTGCTTAAGAATGCAGCGGTGAATACAACGAGCCCATTTTCTTTATAGAAATCAGCCTCATCTTTCTTTTGAGTCACACTTTTGCACACGTTGATTGCTGTTTCAATATTGTTATTTGCAATTTTCATGACTATTCCTTGATTGCTTTTATCACTTTCACTTGCTTCGCATTGCTGAGTTGAATGAAATATACTCCTGATGGTAACTGCGATGTTGTAATTATTTTTTCAGATGTAATTTCCTCACTCATAATTACCAATCCATCAATGGATAGCATTGAAACCGTAGTATTAGTATTTATACCCGAGATAGACATATAATCTCTGAATGGATTTGGATACACTCTTACATTTTCTATATCAATATCTGCAATAGCAGTGACTCCCTTTACTTTAATGTAAAGGATTGCAGTATCACAGAGCTGCGCGCCATCACAAACTATATAAGTAATTTGATCATCAGCTTCTATACCTGTTGCAGGGGTATAGTGTATTTTGCCTGTTGTACTGTCAACTGAAATTTGCGCCCCGAAAATTAGTGGAGTTGAAACATAAGTAACTGTTAGAGGTTTGAAATTGGAATCTATATCATTATCTGTTACATCAATTAGAGTATCAGTATCGTATCTTACAATCACCAAGTCATTCACTGCAACAGGAGCATTATTTGCTGAATAGTACAAGCCAAGTGCTTCAGGAGAAATTCCCACATTTATTGAATCAAGAATGGTGTTTTGTTTCGATGCAACAACAGAACCGTATGAGGCATAATCAGACACAGACTGATAAAATTTACCAAGGTTAGAATCGTATACTGTTGCGAGCGGGTAGCTGATAGGAGCGAGGTTGCTTGATGTTACCAGATTTGTTTGAAGACTGATTTTCCCCACATTGCCATCAAGTTCTGAAAATATTTCTCCGTTTATAAAAGCTATACCTTTGCCTAAATCGCCTGGAACTGAAAATGTTGTAAAAGTCTGTGTAGCTACATTAAATTGTGATACAGAATTTGCTTGCGCATTTACCGTTACTATATAGCTGCCGTTGCGATATAATGATCCAATACCCGCAGCAGCTGTTCCCATATTGATGGTGCCGATATATGCACCAGTAGAAACGCGAACCAATGCAAGTTGTCCAATGGTATCGTTATAGCATCCATAAGGTGAGCAATAGTCAATGGTGCCTTTTATATTTTGAGCGATGTAGGCTGTGTCGCCTACAATTAAAATATCTTTTACTTCTTTAGTGATTTGCGGAACAACTTGTTGCAGTATAAGTGTTGTTGCATCATAGATGTATAAACAAGAATCATTTTGACCATACCAGTTTCCTACAAAAAGTTTATTGCCGGAGACAGCCAATGATTTAGGGCTTACCCCTTGATAAGTTCCTGTTTGAATTTTTTGCTCAGTTTTAAAATCGTATTTGGCAATTTTATTTTCAGCTATTACAAAGCCTGATTTTCCATCTACTAGTACACCTTGTGCCGATTGACTTAGCAGCGTATCTATGGTTTTGTATTGTTTGCTGAAAGGGTTGTAAACGCCTACAGTTACATAATCCTGAAAAGGAGCAGTGGATTCAAATTTTCCGCTGTTTACCACTATTACTTTTTCATTAGCCGTTTGAGCGAAAGATTTTGCTATTAGCAAAATCATACATGTTGCAAGTAACTTTTTGTTCATTTTGTTTGTTTTTTAAGCAAACAGGAACTAAGGAAAAAGGAAACATTGGCCAGATGTTCTCTTCTTGCTTTTCTTCCCGAAAGCAGTGAAATATTTTTTTTGCAATTGGCAGGTCTTCCGGCTTGCTTCGTCTTTTGAGCCTTCCCATCAGTGTTACCTAACAGTGGCGTGTGTCAAAAGACAACTAATGAAGCTTACGGCAGCGGGGACTACTCAGGATTTACACCTGATTCCCTATTAAACTTTTTTGGACTTGAAATCCAATAAGTACCATTTGCTGTGGGCAAAGGAAATTAATTTTGGAGAAATTGTTTAAATATTTTTCAGAAAAAATGTGGATAAGCTCAATCCGCCCTTGCAGCTTCTTGTTTAAGCTTTGTGGCTAACTCTTCTCCAAGATATTTTTCAACCGCATAATGAATAAAATATATCAGCGGAGTCATCAAGAGAGCCATCATGAATTTGTAAAT
>CANHIG010000186.1 GCA_947461105.1 Bacteroidota bacterium
ATTTTCCCTTTTCCTAAATATGTTCTGTGGTCAGGATGTGGGAGATTTTGAACGAAGCGTTTAATGGTATTTGCACCGGAAGTAAGTGCTAAAAATTCGAGTTCATCTAAAAACTCTTTTGTCTGCTCCTCGCTTTGATTTTTTGAAGAAACAGCCACTAAAACAGCTCTTTCGTTGGGGTTATTGGGGTCTCTATCTCCTATATTCATGAGGTCAAAAATGTATCTTTGAAAAACAAAAGTAACTATTTGTGCCTATAACTGTTGTAAATGTCAAAATTGATTTATACTTTCATTTTTCAAAACATCCAAACCAAATATGAAAAAATCATTATTTACCCTATTCGTATCAGTCGTTTTTTTCTCATTTTTTTCAGCCAATGCCCAATCAACATTGAATAATGGGCAACTGGATGACATATCTGAATTTACGACTAAGTTCACTGTACCGTTAGTAATGCCTGATGGCACAAAACTATTTACAGATTTTTATGTGCCAAGAACAAGAGACTCTTTGGTTACAGACATTCTAGGCTATAACATTGAGGTTATACCAAAGGGAACACAAATCCTTTTTTATGATTCTTTGAATGGGCAACCAAACCCTAATCCTTTCCAATTGCCTACCGTTTTTACTCGTACTCCTTATAACAAAGGAAACCCGTTAGAGTATGATGCATTGGGATCTATTATGGCGATTTTAGGGTATAACTATATGCTACAAGATATGAGAGGTCGCTATTCGTCTGGAGGTATATATTTCCCGATGTATAGTGATAGCTGGAATAAAAACGGATATCATCCAAACTATTCACACATCCTCGATCCATACCCATTGACTGATCCAAGAAACAGTAATAGACATGAGGATGGCTATCATTCCATAAAAGAAATAGCAGTAATTGACTCTGGCTATATTGCAAAATATGGCGACTCATTAGCAAAATCAATTTTCTTGACTTATTACAAAGGCTATCCTCACACAAATACAAGATTGAATAATGGAAGCATCGGTATGATTGGGGCTTCAGCTCTTGGAAATACGCAACTTCAATTGGGATTGGCTCATAGAATTATGGATTCTGTACCACAGCTCAAATGTTTATTACCAATAGTTGCTACAACAGAACATTACCTTTCTACAGGCTATAACAATGGTGTATTTAGACATAGAATTGTAACCGGTTGGTTGAAAGGACAAATTTTTACAGGAACAGATGATGATTTGAATTCTATCGATGAAGCTTCAGGAGCTGGTTATAAAGACAACTCTATTCACTCCTCTTCAGATTATAATTTACCACAACCATATACCGTAAACGGAGTAACGAGAATAGCGCAAAAAAATAAATTTGAAGCTGCCAACATTTCTATTGATCACTTTTCTACGGTAAGATATCCATGGTACAGCAAACCGGATTATACAAATGATCCGTTAAGTCCTTCTGGATTTTATCCAAACTCGGCCGGTAGAGCAGATATGGATGCAAGTGTTGCTTATGTTGATGCAGACGGTGAGTCTATTGACGGCACAACTCAGTTGCCAAGAGCGAATCAAAAACACAGCAGATATACAAATCTTCAAACTGCAGTTTTGCATTTAACAGGATGGTGGGATATCTTTATAAATGGTCAAATTAGGACCCTCCAATTTACGCAGAATGAGGTTTTGGATTCTTTCAAACGTGTACAAAAAATAATTGTTGGGCCGTGGGCGCATCAAACTATCGGAAGCAGAACAACAGGAGATAGAACATATCCGGAGACAGTAAATGATATCACTAAGATTGATATTGGAAACGTAAATCTTAATAACGTGCCTCTTGGTCAATTAATAAGATCAGATTTAATTACTTGGTTTAGGTATAATTTAAATTATCACTCTGATCAAAAATTGGCTGAGCCTAAATTTATTATCAAAGCCGGTACAAGATGGCAAGATTTCGTATTAGGTAAACAAATCAGAATGCCTGCCACTGATTATATTGTTCCTTTCCCAACAATGATTAACTTTTTGGCAGGAAAAGGATCTTTGGAAAATATGAATTATGCTGAAAGAGATAATCCTAGCGATACATCAGAATCAATAAAATTCATCCCTTTACCAATCAAGCTTGCCGGAGGAACACTTGGTTTCTCTGATTCACTACCTGCATCAGGAATACCATATACAGAGTTTAGAGATATTCCTACATTTAGAATGTTTATTGCTGGACCAGATGACTCAGCAGACGTTTCAGCTGGCGTTACAGGAAACAACAAAGTAGGAAATTACTGGTATGAGACAGATCGTTTTCCACCTTGCAAAAACATCAGAAACAAAACATTCTTCTTACATAGCGATGGTTCTATAAATAATTCTGCACCTACAACGGACGAAGGGTATAGAGTTTATGTTCATGATCCAAACGACCCTGTGTTAACAGTAGGAGGAGGAAATATGATTGTAAGATCTCCTGATGGAACAAGAGATAGTCAAGGTCAAATGGAATGGACTGATCCTACGAATGCGCCATATACTTTGAATAGAGAAGGAGTGTTAATTTTCAAAAGCGATGCAATTCAAGATTCATTGTCCATAATTGGATTTCCAAAAATTAAAATGTGGGCAAAAACAAATCCTGCAGGAGTTTTGGATGGTCAACCTACGGATACAGACTGGATGCTTCGTCTTGGAGATGAGTTCCCTGATGGAAGAATTTACTTTGTTACAGAAGGAGTTGTGGGAGCAAGAGCAAGAGATTATGCAAAAGCGTTATTGGATGATATAGAATCTAAAGAAGACATAGCGATTCCCTACAAAAACATTATGTCCGGAGAAGTTCTTGATTATGAGTTCCTTTCATTGCCAATAGGATATTCTTGGGGTAAAGGTCATAAGCTGGTATTGTTGGCAAACAGCTCTAACTTCACTAGATATCAGGTAAATCCAAATGTTCCTTTGAATGATGGAGAATTCTTTAGAAGAAATCCTGGTGATGGACAAACTTATATTTTTAATGGAACAGAAATGTCACCAAGAGTTGCGGTTCAAAGAATTCACTTCTCTCCTGAGCACCCAACACAAATTACATTCCCAACTATTGATAATACTTTGAATGGCTCATGTGCTTTCTATGAAGGACCAACTAAAGTGAATGAAGTAAAAGATTTCAATCTTGATATGGCATTATTTCCAAATCCTGCGTCTAACAACATTCACTTATTTGTAAATAAACC
>CANHIG010000187.1 GCA_947461105.1 Bacteroidota bacterium
AGTACAGCAGCTTTGCGTTTCGCAGTGCCCCAGAAACGGATTCCGTCAATGGTTTTAAGTTTGTCCGCAGCGTGGTGCAATAGTTCTGTTTCATAAGCAGCCACAGCTTCCACTCCGGTTTGTTCCAGATATTTCAAACCTTCCGCAATGGCGATACCACCCGAAATATGCGGAGTACCTGCTTCAAATTTATAAGGCAGTTTGTTGTAAGTAGTTTTCTCGAACGTAACGGTTTCAATCATTTCGCCACCGCCCATGTATGGCGACATTTGCTCCAGCAATTCGCGCTTGCCGTATAGAATTCCGATTCCCGTAGGGCCAAGGACTTTGTGTGCAGAGAATGCAAACCAGTCGCAATCCAAATCACGCACATCCACTTTCAGATGCGGCACAGCCTGCGCTCCGTCAATAAAAACTTTCGAACCAACGGCATGAGCTTGTGCGATGATTTCTTTCACAGGATTAATAGTGCCAAGTGCGTTGGAGATATAATTTACTGCAACGATTTTTGTTTTTGCAGAAAGCAATTTCGCGTATTCGTCCATTAGCAGTTCGCCTGCATTGTTAATTGGAATCACTTTCAGTTTCGCGCCTGTGGCTTCGCAAACCATTTGCCAGGGAACGATATTGGCGTGATGCTCCAATGCAGAAACAATAATTTCATCTCCGGCTTTGAGGAATTTTTTTCCGTAAGAATTCGCCACAAGGTTAACCGCTTCGGTAGTTCCGCGCACAAAATTTATTTCCACATCTGAAGCTGCGTTCAGATAATTGGCAATATACTTTCTTGAATCTTCGTAGGCTTCAGTGGCCTTGTTGGCAAGGAAATGCGCCCCGCGGTGAATGTTGCTATTGTATTCGCTGTAATATTCATTGATGCAGCTAATCACCGATTGTGGTTTCTGCGAAGTGGCAGCATTATCGAAGTAAACAAGCGGTTTGTTGTTTACTGTTTGCAACAGAATAGGGAAATCATTTCTGATTGCCTGGATGTTTTGTTCGATTTTGCTCATGGCTTTAAAAGTCAATTCCTGCTTCATTTTTCAGTTGCTCCAGTAAATAATTTTTCAACGATTCGTCTTTGATATGCTCATAAATCTGAGCGGAATAAGCAAAGTTTAGAATTGATTTTGCTGTTTGTTCGTCAATGCCTCGTGCTTTGAAATAGAACAGCTCGTTTTTATTCATCTGCCCGATTGCCGCACCGTGGCTGCATTTTACATCATCGGCAAAAATTTCTAACTGAGGCTTGGAATGCACAGTGGCATGTTCAGAAAGTAACACTGCTTTTGAAGACTGAAATGCATTCGTCTTTTGTGCATCGGGATGCACAAATATTTTCCCATTGAAAACACCTGTGCTTTCGCCATCCAGCAATCCTTTAAACAGCTGATGACTTTCGCAGTTTGGTACCTGATGGTCAATCAAAACATGATTGTCGACCAATTCATTTTCATTGGTATGATAAAATCCAGCCAGCGAAGCGTGGCCGTTTTCACCGTTCAGGCGAACATGAATATTATTTCTGACAAAAGCCGCGCGCTGCACAATGGAAGTATGAAAGAACGAAGCGTTTTGTACACACTTGGTTTCAATAGTATTAATCACTTTGCTTTTCGCAATGTCTTGTTCAATGCTGTTCCAGCTTAATTGTGCATTTTCATCCACCTTAATCTCTGTAATGGTATTGAACACAGCTTCGTAATCAGAACTATAAAATTCATTGATAGTTGCAGATGAATTGCGCGCTGCATCAACGAAAATACGAGGAAACACATAGCCGTTATCGGTAGCTACATGAAAAATATTGATTGTCTGGCTTACGTTTCCTTTCACAGTAATATGCAAACCAAAAGGGAAATTCAAATCATTGAGTGCAGTAAAGAAATTTGGCGAAACAATATGATTGCCGATGTGTTCGTTGTTCGCAGCTATTGATTTTACTTCAAAACCTTCTTCGCTGTATTCAGAACATTTAGTACACAAAAGTCCGTTTACCAAAACAATTTTGTTTCCGCTGCACTTAGCGAAATAATCAGGAAAAGTAATTGCATCAGCTTTTGTAGCTGCCACAGCAATTTCATCCGTAAAATATTTTCTTACAGATGAAAAGCGCCACTCCTCATCCTTTACCGAAGGCAGCGAATGAACAGCGAGAAAGTCTTTTGCCTTTTTTCGCAGTCTATTGATGTCTGTTTTTTCCTGTTCTGCAGTTATCATTTGCTCTATAAATTAATTAACCGCTAATTCCTGTTTCACCCAATCGTAACCTCTAGCTTCCAAATCTAATGCAAGCGATTTGTCGCCCGTTTTTACAATGCGTCCGTCATACATGATATGCACAAAGTCAGGAACGATATAATTTAGTAATCGCTGATAGTGCGTAATCACGAGAAAGGATTTTTTACCATCACGTAATTTATTCACTCCGTTTGCCACGATGCGCAGCGCGTCAATATCAAGTCCTGAGTCAGTTTCATCGAGCACAGCCAAATCGGGTTCGAGCATCGCCATCTGAAATATTTCGTTTCTCTTCTTCTCGCCACCGGAAAATCCTTCGTTGATTGAGCGCGACAAATAACTCTTATCTAATTCCACAATGGCAGATTTTTCTTTCATCAGTTGCAGAAAATCTTTTGCATCCAAAGATTCCAACCCAAGATGCTTGCGCTTTGCATTCACAGCAGCTTTCATGAAGTTGGTCGTAGTCACTCCCGGAATTTCTACAGGATATTGAAATGCCAGAAACAATCCTTCTCTAGCTCTTTCATCTGCTGCCATTTCCAAAAGGTTTTTTCCTTTGAAAGTAACTTCACCGCTTTCCACTTCATATTCTTCTTTACCTGCTAAAACTGAAGCCAGTGTTGATTTCCCTGTTCCGTTTGGCCCCATGATTGCGTGTACTTCTCCGGGTTTCATATCCAATGAAAAGTCCTTTAGAATCTTTTTGCCGTTTATAGAAACGTTTAAATTTTTTATATGTATCATCTCTGTGTTCAATTGTTTTTCTGAAATAAATTATCCGACGCTGCCTTCGAGTGAAATGCCCAAAAGTTTTTGCGCTTCCACCGCAAACTCCATCGGCAGTTGTTTGAAAACATCTTTGCAATAACCATTCACAATCATGCTCACCGCTTCTTCCTGAGTGAGTCCGCGTTGCTGGCAATAAAACATCAAATCTTCGCCAATCTTGGAAGTAGTAGCTTC
>CANHIG010000188.1 GCA_947461105.1 Bacteroidota bacterium
GAAGTAACCGCAGCAGAAACTATTCTTGCCCTTGGTTTCAATCCAAGTTTATCCCCTATTTCTTTAGAGCCGATTAATGTCAGTGCGGCTCCGTCCACGATACCTGATGAGTTGCCCGGAGAGTGAACATGATTTATTTTTTCTACAGATGTATATTTCAATAATGCTACCGCATCAAAACCAAAATCACCCATCATTTCAAATGATGGTGTAAGTTTTGCAAGGCTTTCCATTTTTGCATCATCTCTTATTGTTTCATCATTATCCAAAATCAACAAACCGTTTTGGTCTTTAATTGGAATAATTGATTTTTTGAAATAGCCGTTTGCTCGAGCGTGCGCTGCAAGGCGATGAGAACGCAACGCATAATTATCAACTGTTTCACGAGTGAAACCTTCGATAGTGGCAATCAAATCTGCCGATACGCCTTGTGGAATAAAACCAAGCGCAGAGTTCACCATTGGGTCGCTGTACCATGCGCCACCATCGCTACCCATCGGAATGCGCGACATGGATTCCACTCCACCCGCTACAATCAAATCTTCCCAACCTGAGCGGATTTTCATGGCTGCAAGATTGATTGCTTCCAATCCTGAAGAGCAGAATCGATTGATTTGCATTCCTGCAACGATATGATCCCAACCTGCATACATAGGTGCGAACTTTGGTAAGTCGCCTCCTTGCTCACCGATTGGGGTCACACAACCCAAAACAACATCTTCCACATTTGCTGTGTCAAAATTGCCGTTTCTCTCAGTCAGAGCTTTGAATAATGGCACTAATAAATCTATAGGCTTCACCTCGTATAGTGAACCTGATTTTTTTCCTCTTCCTCTCGGAGTGCGCACCGAGTCGTAGATGTATGCTTCTTTCATTTTTATATTTTGAATTTACTGTTTACTTTTTCGTTACTCCGTTCAATACAAAATCGGTCATTATTTTTGCAATATCGCTGATGCTGTGTCCCATTTCCGGATGATACCATCTGTAACTCCAGTTCATCATACCGATAATTGACTTCACCACCAATTTATATTCCAAGTCAAGTTTAAATTCTTTTTTCTTAATTCCTTCAATAAAAATTTGTTCCCAGCCTTTTTCGTATTCTTTCATCAGCTGATAAATATTACGCCCCGATGTTTTGTTGATGAGTCCTAAGTCTTCATTCATAAAAACCCCAAATGCGTCTTTATTCTCATGAAACAACTTCAAATGGGATTCAATACACAGCCTTAATTTTTCAGTTGGTGAATGTTCTGTATCGTAAATGTTTCCTGTAACTTCCACAGATTTTTCGAGAATATCCTCTACCAACCCACCCAGCAAATCTTCCTTAGTTTTGATATAGTAGTACAAAGAACCTTTTTGCATGCCCAATGCTTCTGCAACATCCTGAATGCGAGCAGCATGATAACCCTTGCTGCTGAATACTTTGGCCGCTGCACGAAGTATCTCTTCTTTTTTGAGTTCTTTTTTCATGATTTTGCACGTCATTCCAAAACTAACCCCTTTTGTAAAAATTCAAACAATTGTTTGAATTTTTTATATTTGGTTTCAATGAAACTGGAAATTAACCACTTTAAATCACACAACCGGGTTCACGAACATCCTATTTTGTTTGTACACGGTATGGCTCATGCAGCATGGTGTTGGGAGTGGAAGTTTGTCCCGTTTTTTACAGAAAAAGGATATGATTGTTACACCATCAGTCTTCGTGGTCATGGCATGAGTGAGGGAAAAGATAAACTGAGATGGTGGAGCATCAATGACTATCTTGAAGATTTAGAAATAGCCTTAAACAAAATTGGTGATGAGCCAATCCTCATAGGGCATTCAATGGGTGGTTTTATCATTCAAAAATATTTGCTGGAAAAGAAGAAAATCAAAGCTGCGATATTGCTTTCAACAGTTCCTGCAAATGGGATGCTTAAGGGTAGCATCAAAACCGCAAGTAAATTTCCATTGAAATTTTTGAAAGGCAATCTGAGATTAAGTACTGCACCATTTTCAGAAACAGAATATGCTGTGAAAACGCTCTGCTTTTCAGATGAGATAGACCCAAAGATTTTAACAGAAACAAAAGCTCATTTGCAATCTGAATCATACAGAGCATACATAGATATGCTATTTCTGAATTTACATCAGCCAAAACCAACTGAAGTGCCGGCTTTGTTCCTTCATGCAGAAAATGATTTCATAGTTGATAAATCTCACCATGAAAAAACGGCATTGGGTTTTGGTGGCAAGTTTGAGGAGATAAAAGGCATTGCTCATGATATTATGCTCGATACAAAATGGGAGTTTGCAGCTAATTATATTGATAACTGGATAAATAAAACAGAATGAAACTAAACAAGGACGCCTCAATAGCAATTATAGGCGCAGGCTCATCGGGTATAGCTACCTGCAAAAACTTGATTCAGGTAGGTTATCACAATATAACCATATTTGAGCAAAGCAGCAGGGTAGGAGGTAATTGGGTTTACACAGAAGACGTCAAGCATTCTTCTGTTTATGAAACAACGCACATCATTACGTCCAAACATCACTCTGCTTACCTTGACTTTCCAATCCCTGCTCATTATCCTGATTATCCTTCTCATTGGTTGATGGCAGAATATTTTGATGACTACGCTGTGAAGTTTGGAGTGAAAGAAAAAGTGAAGTTTAATACCACAGTAAATAACATAACGAGAGAGGAAGATGGGAAATGGACCATTCATTCAACAGATGCTTCCGGTAAAGAAAACACACAATCTTTTGATGCATTGATTGTGTCGAACGGACATCATTGGAATCCTCGTTATCCGGATTATCCTGGAAAATTTGAAGGGGAATTTATTCACTCCCACTACTTTAAAAACAACAAACCCTTTGAAGGCAAAAGAGTATTGATTATAGGTGCCGGAAATTCAGGCTGTGATGCTGCTGTTGAAGTCTGTCGTGTGGCTAAAAAGACTGCCATTTCAATGCGCAGGGGATATCATTTTATTCCAAAGTTTGTATTCGGACAACCGGCAGACGTTATTGCAAATAAGTTTCAAGGGGTTCCTGATTTTCTTCTCGATGCCGTTTATGCGCTTGTCTTAAGATTGGAAAATGGAAATATTGAAGACTTTGGCTTGCAGCGACCAGATCATGGAGTTCGTCAATCACATCCGGTGAGTAATTCTGAATTGCTTTATTATATCCGA
>CANHIG010000189.1 GCA_947461105.1 Bacteroidota bacterium
AAATACGGTCAAGCATTATCGAGTAGATTTTAGGTTCTAAATCTTTAGGAATTCCAAACCGCTTAGAAAAACCTTCGGTTCTCTTTTTTGCCAAATCCTCAACAGAGCGTTCGGTAGTTTTAGAAACAGTCTCAGCATTTTGTGCATTTAAAACAGAAATTGTTGCGATGGATATAGCTATAACGAAGAATAATTTTTTCACAGCTTTCTTTTTTAGTTTCTTAAACATAGAAGTAGTTTATGAAAAAGAGAAGATGCATCCCTAATAATTTCTCTATGTCAATGAATTTTTAACTCTTCCCGCAGTCGCTCGGCTTACGAAGTAGCCGAGTGACGAATATGTTCTCGCGGCTGTGCCGCAAAAAACAATAATGTAAAAGTAAAAGCATTTATTAATGCATCAGATGAAGCGTGATGTTAGTTATGTGGCAAAGCCACAGGAACATTTCAATCACTCGGTACGGGGACTAACCGAGCGACTGCGGGGGGCGCTATGTTGTAGCGAACCAATTTCGGGTAATCATAACGATGCACATAAAATTACAGTGTATTTTGCAAGTCAGTTGGACGCAATATGAAAGAGCAATATTGATATCCAAGGACTATTCTTAAATGCCGACAGCGGATTTGATATAAAAGAACTGCGCAATTATTGCTATCAAAATGAGATACATGCCAACATTGCATCCAATAAAAGAAATGAACAAATACAATTGCAGGTATTTGATGAAATCCTTTATAAACTGTGTGTTGTCATCGAAATAACCAACGCATGGCTCGATGGATTTAGGACACTACTTGTTCGTTTTGAAACCAACAAAAACCACTGGAAAGATTTCTATTTCATAGCTTTTATGCTAATTTTATGCAGACGACTTTAGACAACTTCGTTTCTTAAAATCATAAAATGCGTTTAAAAAATCGTAACCGCGGCACTAAATTACTCCAAATGCAAATTTTAAAGAGAATTGTTAACTACTTTAAAGTCAATTCTTATAAAGCACTCGGCCTACGCCCCCGACATCTTGTTACAAGTATAGAAGCCATTGATAAAAGGGTCTTGGCAAAGGCAACATATTCTATAAGCCTTGATGAAAACACATTGCCAATTCATATTGAGGATCAATTACCGGCCTCATTTTATGAGTATAATAGGGAAAGCTTACAAAAAAAATGCTGTAATTTTTATTTGGCTCATTTGCGGCATGCGACTTACTTAAACATAGGAGGGCATGACTCAGTCATATACAAAGGAGCGATACTTGAGCCTTTGTCTTTTACTCGAAGTTATTTTGGATTGAGCAATAAGTGGGTTCATCCCGCATTGAGAATAGATAGGTATCCTCAGGGAAAGGTATTAAAGGGGAAATCACTTTTGCTTAGTACAATCGGAGCTGCGGGCAACTACGGTCATTGGATAATTGATTTATTGCCCCGAATTGGATATACCGAATATTTTGGTCATAAATGGAATGATTTCAACCATATCTTAATCAACGGCTTAGAATACCCGTTTCAACAGGAATTGGTTGACATGCTGGGAATACCTCGAGAAAAAATTTTTGAAACAGGGCGCAATGAGTGTATATACTGTGAAGAATTGGTTGTACCATCCAACGCGCACCATTCTATGTTTGGACTTAAGGTGATACGCGAAAAATTATTACCGTTGGCCAAGTCAACTGCTGCAACGAAAGCTGTGGGTAAGCGGATATATTTGAGCAGAAGCCGGGACAAATGGATGTGTATTGTAAATGAAGAAGCTGTATTTGATGTATTGAAAAGACATGGTTTTCAGTCTATATTTATTCAGGATTTTTCGGTATCAGAGCAGATTGAAATATTCAAAAATGCTGACTTTGTGGTTTCCCCACAAGGCTCTGGGCTCACAAATTCATTACTCATGAATCCAGGCGCAATGGTATTGGAGGTTTTTAACAGAGAGTATATCAATACCACCTTTCTGGTTTATGGCTTATTCAATAAACTAAAGTATGGGGCTTTGTTTGCCGAGCCGGTAGATTGTACTTACCCTCACAGAAAAAACATCAGAGTTGATGTTGAAAAATTACAGTTGACCCTTTCGAAAATGTTGGATTAAAATCAACAAACAGAGTTTTTTTCAATCGTAGCTTAACAATGGTGCATTCGACTTATAACAAGAATCCTAATAAACAACCTCATTGTCCGTAGTCTGAAGCCAAGCCTTTGGTTAGGGACTATGGACATACTTCAAAGATTCAATTCAAAAATATATTTAGGTTGCTTGATTAGTCCTTAGTCGCCAAACACATGTCATCACTCCTCAGTCGCTCGGTTAGTCCTTGTGCCGAGTGACGAATATGTACCCGTGACTCCGCCACAAATAATTACTGTTTTATTTCCTTGCTGTCGGTGGTTCCCAACTGACTATTATAAAAAAAACAAGGCTGCCAGATCTTTCGACCTGACATCACTTTTAAATCCTAATACTTCTTCCCTTCCGCTGCTTTGCTCATTCAGATTTGCAATCTGAATGTGACTATTATATGGATTTGCAATCCAACAATTGACTAGAAATATGTTTTGAATAGCATTACAAAGGCTAATAGTATCTGCATTCGGATTGCAAATCCGAAAGAGCTGGTTTAATATAGCAATGATTTTTTCGAAGAGTTTCTCCAGCCAGCTTGATTCTCAAATTCAACGAAATAAATTTTCAGGTCTGCTTGGTTTTCGTAATCCACAAAGTAGATTTTCTTTTTTGCCTGATTGGCGTATTGAGTGAAAAACCATTTACCATCGTTCTGCCCAGCCTGATTGCTGTATTTAACCTTGTATACTTTCAGGTCTGCCTGATTCTCATACTTAACCACATAGACCTTAACATCTGCCTGATTGGCATAGTCAACAGAAAAAATAGTTTGAGCCTTGCTTGACTGAGTAGCAAAGAAGAAGATGGCAATAAGAAAAAAGATATGTTTCATATTTCTGTAACTAAATTGTTCGTACTAAACTGCCATTTGCTTTGCGTATTTCGGTTTTCCCTTTGTTGGTGGTTATGTCTACATCATCACCCATCCAGCGGGCAGAAGTAGCATCACCGTTTCCGATGGTGCGCTCAAGGCTCCCGTTTTCTTTCCTTACTTCTACCTTGCCTTTAACTGTTGTGATAAGCACTTGCGTTTGTGCAGCATTAAAATCGGCAAATACA
>CANHIG010000190.1 GCA_947461105.1 Bacteroidota bacterium
CACTTTATGCAAGAACAGAGAGTGCCGTGGTGGAAACGTATGCGCAAGGGTGTTGCCACCTCAACAGAGGAAAAGTTGGAAACGCCTGATGGTCTATGGCATAAATGTTCGGGATGCAAAAAAGCGTTTCTCGTTTCTCAGTTTGAGGAAAATCTGCATACCTGTCCCGATTGTAATTATCATGAAAAAATAGATGCGGAGGCTTATTTCGGGATACTCTTCGATGATGAGAATTATACAGAGCATTTCAAGGAGCTGAGAGCTAAAGATTTCCTTCATTTCACAGATACAAAGCCCTACGCAAATCGAATTACAGACTCGGAATCTCAGACCAATCTTCAGGAAGCTATGCGCGTTGCTGATGGAAAGATTGGTGGAAATGAAGTAATTATTGCTGCTATGGATTTCAGGTTTATTGGCGGTTCGTTAGGCTCTGTGATGGGCGAAAAAATTTCCCGCGCTGTTGATTTAGCCATTCAAACTAAAAAGCCACTGTTGATTATATCCAAATCTGGTGGGGCTCGTATGCAGGAATCAGCGATTTCCCTGATGCAACTGGCTAAAACATCAGCAAAATTGCATCAACTTTCGGAAGCCAAGATCCCTTATATTTCATTGCTTACTAATCCTACAACGGGTGGTGTAACGGCCTCATTTGCCATGCTTGGCGATTTGAATATAGCTGAGCCCGGAGCTTTAATAGGCTTTGCCGGTCCCAGAATTATTGAGGAAACCATGAAGAAAAAGCTGCCTGAAGGATTTCAAACCTCTGAATTTCAACTGGAAAATGGTTTTCTTGACTTTGTTGTAGACAGAAAACAGCTGCGCGATAAGTTGGCTTTAGTGCTTAGCCTACTGAAAGGGTAACCTTCAATTCCACTTTTCCTAAAAAATATTTTCAGTAATTAAGAAATATTCCTATTTTTGCGGACTATTTAAAAAAGAAAAAAGCATAAACGATGCCATTGACGAAAGAACACAACAAGAAAATTTTTACAGAATTTGGTGGTTCAGAAAAAAACACCGGTTCTACAGAAGGTCAGATTGCTCTTTTTACTGAGAGAATCAACCACATCTCCGGTCACTTGAAAACAAACAAGAAAGACCACTCTTCTACACTATCCCTATTGAAAATGGTAGGAAAAAGAAGAAGGTTACTCAACTACCTTGCAAAACAAGACCTGAATGGTTATAGAGCATTGATTGAAAAGCTCCATATCAGAAAATAAATCTTAAGAAAAGGTTGGTGTACAAACACCGACCTTTTTTCTTTTTTATCATTAATATTTTAATTCAATTTATATGAACGTGATTACGAAATCAATTGATTTGGGTAACGGTAAAGTTATCGAAATCGAAACAGGCAAACTTGCCAAACAAGCCGATGGTTCGGTAATGCTGAGAGTGGGCAACACTATGTTGTTAGCTACAGCTTGTGCAGATGTGAATGCAAAAGATGGTGTAGATTTTATGCCATTAACTGTGGAATATGTAGAGAAATTTGCATCAGCCGGAAAATTTCCCGGTGGATTCTTCAAACGTGAAGCAAGACCAAGCGAAAACGAAATTTTAACTTCTAGATTGGTGGACAGAGCGCTTCGTCCGCTTTTTCCGGATGATTATCATGCAAACGTAGTGGTACATATCACTTTGTTTTCAGCAGACCAAAATGAATTGCCGGATGCTTACGCATGTCTTGCTGCTTCAGCGGCATTGGCCGTTTCTACTATCCCTTTCAAGGAGCCTATCTCTGAAGCTCGCGTTGCGAGAATAGGAGGTAAGTTTGTAATCAATCCTTTTAAATCTGATATTGAATCAGAGGCTACAGATATCGATATGATTGTGGCTGCTACTGAGAAAAGTATTGTGATGGTAGAGGGCGATATGAAAGAAGTGAGCGAGACGGATATGGTGGAAGCTATTGCATTTGCTCACGAAGCAATCCAAAAACAAATCGCTTTAATCAGAGAGTTAGAAGCTGCTACCGGAACAAAAACAAAACGCGAATACGTTCACGAAAAGAGCGATGAAGATTTGAAGAAAAGAATCTTTGATGCATGCTATACTAAATGCGAAGAAGTTGCAGCTCAGGGACTTGCCGATAAACACAAGCGTTCTGAATTATTTGATCAGGTGAAAGCAGATTTCATCGCTTCAATTACAGAAGAAGAAGCCAAAGAAAAAGCATTTTTGATTGGTCAGTATTTCCACAAATGTGAGAAAGAAGCTGTGCGCAATGTGATGTTGAGCAAGCAAATTCGTTTGGACGGCAGAAAGATGGACGAGATTCGCGCTATATGGGGCGAAGTAAACTATTTGCCAAGTCCTCACGGTTCAGCTTTGTTTACGCGTGGTGAAACACAATCACTTACTACTGTTACTTTGGGTACATCTATGGATGCTCAGGAAATAGACGGAGTAGTGATTTCAGGCGAAAAGAAATTTTTATTGCACTACAACTTCCCGCCATACTCCACAGGGGAAGCAAGAACACCAAGAGGTTTGGGCAGAAGAGAAGTAGGACACGGAAACCTTGCTCATAGAGCTCTGGAGAAAGTAATGCCAACTGATTTGCCTTACACAGTTCGTGTGGTTTCTGAAATTTTGGAATCTAACGGGTCATCATCAATGGCTACTGTTTGCGCAGGAACTATGTCGCTGATGGATGCAGGTATCAAAATCAAAGCGCCTGTATCAGGAATTGCCATGGGATTGATTACTGACGACAAAGGCAGATATGCTGTATTGTCTGATATTTTGGGTGATGAAGATCACTTAGGCGATATGGACTTTAAAGTATGCGGAACTGAAAAAGGAATCACAGCTTGCCAGATGGATATCAAAATTGATGGCTTATCAAAAGAACTTTTGATACAGGCATTGGAGCAGGCGAAAAAAGGTCGTTTGCATATTCTGGGCAAAATGCTTGAAGTTATAGCAGCTCCAAGAGAAGACTACAAACCTCAGGCACCGAGAGTAGAAAGAATCGTGATTGAAAAAGAATTCATTGGTGCGATAATCGGACCGGGAGGAAAAATTATTCAGGAAATCCAGAAGGTAACAGGAACAACTATCCAAATCGAAGAGAAAGACGAGAAAGGAATTGTAGAGATATTCTCTCCAAACAAGGAAAATATTACTGCTGCATTGCGTTGGATAAACGGAATAGTAGCTGTGCCGGAAGTA
>CANHIG010000191.1 GCA_947461105.1 Bacteroidota bacterium
CCCATGGTGTTTGCAGGTATTTATCCGATAGATAACGATGATTATGCTGACCTTAGAGATTCACTTGAGAAATTACAACTTAATGATGCATCGCTTGTATTCGAACCTGAAACTTCAATTGCACTTGGCTTTGGTTTTAGATGCGGTTTTCTTGGTTTGTTGCACTTGGAAATAGTAACAGAACGTTTGGAGCGTGAGTTTGACATGTCAATCCTTACAACTGTACCTCAGGTGTCTTATAATGCTTATCTTACAAGCGGAGAAGAAGTCGTTATCCATAATCCTGCGGATATGCCCGATATTCAACGGATTGATAGAATAGAAGAGCCTTATATCAAGGCACAGGTAATTACTAAGCCGGAGTATATCGGAAATATATTGACGCTATGTATGGATAAGCGCGGAATATTGCTTAATCAAAATTACTTGACTGAAGATAGAGTAGAAATGCATTTTGAAATGCCGTTGGCTGAAATCGTTTTTGATTTTTATGATAGACTAAAATCTATTTCAAGAGGGTATGCGTCATTTGACTATCAGCGAACTGATTATCGCCCCGGAGATTTAGTGCGATTAGATATACTGCTTAACGCAGAAAAAGTGGATGCATTCAGTGCCATGATTCACCGTTCCAAAGCTGAAGATTTCGGGAGGAGAATGTGTGAAAAATTGAAAGACCTCATTCCTCGTCAGCAATTTATGATACCTATTCAGGCGGCAATTGGTGCAAAGATTATTGCGCGTGAGAGTATTTCTGCTTTGCGAAAAGATGTAACAGCGAAATGCTATGGAGGCGATATTTCCAGAAAGAGAAAGCTTCTTGAAAAGCAAAAGAAAGGAAAGAAAAAAATGCGTCAGTTTGGTAAAGTAGAAGTTCCCCAGGAAGCCTTTATCAATGTACTAAAACTGAATGATTAATTTTTCACCTATTTCTTTTTGTTGAATTCCCCATTATCTGTGTGTGATGAAAAAAATCCTTGCAGTAATATTGGTTTTAGCGTTTTTGTTGGGTTTTAATAAGTTGTTGAAGTATCACCAAGAATTAGAGCCTGATCTAATTCAAAATCAGGTTGGACGATTGGAGACGAATATCCCTTTGGGTAGCTTCTGTTGCAAGACGAATTTGCAAGATGGAAACCGAATATATTACTATCTATCATTTTTGCTCGCTCCGAGAGTATTACTTCTGAAATCTTCTCAAACTGCTCCATGTAAATCAATAATCGAATACAATAAAGTTGATGAGCCTGCTATTGTTACAGACTCTATTTTTGCTACTGTTTTCTCTGATACATCTGGCGGCTATTCATTTACCTATTATCAAAACAGTAAGTTAAAATGATAATGATGTTTTCGTTTTTAGCAATAACATTGATTTGCTTTTTTGAGATTCGCAGAGTATCTATTTCTTTTTTTACTATTGCAATTGCAGCCGTTTTCATCGCTATTTATATTGTTTCTGCATTGTATTTTATATGGCTATTACTAGCGGTTTCGATAATCTATTTTCATGTATTTATCTTGATTTCAATCGGCTTAGTTACTTTTTTACGAATTGAAAAATATAAAAGCGTAATTCATAACCTCTCAGTTTCTGTATCATTTTCATCATTGATTTTCTTTGCCTTGTTGATTGGATTTATGCCAAAGTTTTCAGCACATATTTCCATGTGGGGAAGATGGGATGCAATTGCGATATGGAATCTCCACGCTAAATTTCTTTTTTCAGAAAATTCTTGGAGCGATTATTTGCTTTCAAATATGGAGTGGTCACATCCTGATTATCCTTTATTTTTGCCCGCTTCAATTGCCTACTTCTGGAAAGCAATCGGGAATATATCCGCCACTGTTCCTTTTTTGATTTCGTTGTTTTTTACGTTTTCTATTCCTATTGTACTCCATGACTCACTTCCCCAAAAAAGCTTGTTTCAAAAGTTATTAGCAATATTCTTGCCTTTATTACTTTGCTACAATGATACGTATTTGAAATGGATGCTCTCTCAAATGGCTGACGCTCCTTTGGCTTTGGGGATATTACTTGCATTAGTTTATTTCAATCAGTTTTTCCGTAATAAAAGCACACAAGCTTTAATATTAGCATCATTTATAGCATTTGTTATTCTTTGGATTAAAAATGAAGCTCTTCTTTTTACACTATCTTTTATGGCTATCTTAATTATTCACAGATACTTTTCTTTTCAATTCAGAAGAGGATATTTTATTTCAACCATATTTATTTTGCTTTCTTTCTTTCTGCCATTATATTTCAAACTTCATTTTGCTCCACAAAATGATTTGTATGTTGCAACTAGTTTTGAGGCTTTTATACTGAAATTATTCGATGCTACTCGCTATAAGGTTATTGGTAATTATGGATTACAAACATTAATTGAATCACAATTCTGGTTACTGCTTTTTATTCCTTTCTTAATAATTGTTTTCCGAAGTAATCTTTTTACTTTGATAAAGTTGCCAACAGCTCAGTTATTGCTATTGCTTACAATATTTTATTTTTTCATTTATGTAGTTACTCCAAAAGATTTGAATTGGCATTTAGAAACTTCACTCATCAGATTGCTCGTTCAAATTATCCCAGCGTGGCTTTTTGTTTTATCTGGTATTTCATTATTGCAAAAGGATAAACAACAAGTCATAAGTTAATTTCATTTTATATTTTTAGCTCAAAGTTTTGTGTTATGAAAAAAATATTTGTAATTTCTATTATCATCCAGTTTTCGCTCCCTTTGTTTGCACAAAAGGCAAACTATTGCGGGGCAGATGAAATGGCTAAGGAATTATTTGATTCTCATCCCCATTTACAGCAACTTATGATTAATAGGCGAGCTGAACTTAAGGCTTTCACCCAACAATATGTTTCGGGCAGAGCAGGCAGGAACATTGATTCTTTATTAATTATTCCTGTAGTGTTTCATTTAATTCATACTTATGGTGCGGAGACCATATCTGATGCACAAATTCTCAGCGGATTGAAAGTGATGAATTGGAATTTCAGAAAGCAAAATCCTGATACGTCAACAATAGTTCCTGCTTTCAAAAGTATAGCGGCAGACTGTGAAATTGAATTCAGACTGGCATCTATAGATCCAGATGGAAACTGTACAAGTGGTATTAACAGAATAGCATC
>CANHIG010000192.1 GCA_947461105.1 Bacteroidota bacterium
AATTTAAAACCAGCCGATTTGCCCCGAATATCAGTAGCGCATGAATTTGAGTTTAATGCAATTACGTTCCCATTTCAAAAGATAGGCACTGATGTTATTGAAACAGACAGCTTAGCTAAACATCAACTCTTGTTTAAAATAATGCAATAACGTATTAATATTAAATTCACACATAGCATTTTGATAAAAAAAAAGATAATTCAATGTAGCGCTATAATTTGAAAAATTAAAGTATTAGAATATGAATTTTACGCCAAAACAAATATTTACAAATGTAGTAACTCGAAAGATTTTGATTGTTGCTTATGTGATATTTGGTATTTGGGAATACTGCTGGCTTTATATTGGGCAAAGCAATTTTATTACTACAGCTTATACATACTCTTTGATTGGTATTGTTATGTACTTCCTACTTCTAAAAGTAAAGGCATCCCCCAATGTGTTTTTGATTGTATTTTCTATTTTTTTTTCACTTTTTGCTGCAGAGTTTATATTACGGTTCATTGTTAGGTATCCAATTAGTTATGGAGAGCAGAATGGTATGAGTTATGTATTGCCTGATAGATATGGGGAGTTCGGTAATTGGCGTTTTATGTATATGAAATCAAGAAAGGATGTGCATACGCTTGAGTTTGATTCGGGGGAAATTAGGGATAATGATTGCGGGGAATACGTTTATCCTGATGATACCTGCAATGCTTTGGGATTTAGAGGGAAATTGCCCGATAAATCAAAAAAAATAACCCTGCTTTTAGGCGACTCATTTACGGAAGGAGCCGGAGCTCCCGCAGACAGCAGTATACCTGAATTGCTTAGAAAGCAACTTTATTTAATCGACACTTCTTCAGATGTTTTAAATGCAGGAATTGCAGGTAATGACATTTTTTTTGATTGGAAAATGGTGCATAAATTGAAAGATAAATATGAGCTGAAAACACTCATATTTGTTTTGAATACTACAGATATTAATGATGTAGCTACCAGAGGCGGTAATGAGCGCTTTTTGCCCAATGGCAGACTTAGCTATCCGAAACGTCCACTGTGGGAACCTATTTATGCTCTTAGTTTTGTTTCGCGTTTGTTTGCTCATAATGTTTTAGAATTAGACTACAACCTGCAAACCACGCAAGAAAGAATCAATGAAGAAGAAATTGCCATTAAAAAAATTGTGTTATTAATTAAAAACGATATTGCGCCATGGACAAAGCAAAAAGGGCTGGATCTGCTATTTGTGGTTCATCCCTTAAAGCACGAATTTGAGGGTAATGCAGTTATTTACGAAAAATTGGTGTTTCTTTTAAGGGGAATTGATGGTTTGAAAGTAATAGACTGTATGCCGGAATTAAAAAAGCAAGCATCTAGCGAGGATTTATACTGGAAGTTGGACGGACATTTTAAACCTGCGGGTTATAACATTATTGCTAAAGTTGTTATTGATAGTTGCTATCGTTAACTTCACCTGACCCAAATTGATTTTTATGAAAACTGAAGCAGTTTTTTTCTTAGATGAAAACGATGTATACAATGGACCGGAGCCTTATTTTTATAACAAAGAGCATTTTGATTGGGTACAAATTTTAGAGGAAAACTGGCAGATTATCAGAGATGAAATGCAAGGTTTTATTTCAGGAAAAGAAGAAATTACACTCAGCAGCCCGAATCCGCCCTATTTATCTAAGCCTACCGCATGGAAAAATATTTATTTCTGGAATTTCATGTGGCAGTATCACAAGAACTGTAGTTTATATCCTAAAACCTATGCGCTTCTAAAATCGGTACCGAATCTGACCTTTGCAGAGTTTACAGTGCTTGAACCTCATTCCAGAGTGTTGCCCCATATTGGAGAAACCAATACTACAATCAGAGGGCATTTAGGAATAGTTATTCCGGCTACGCACCCTATTGCAGGAATAAGAGTGGGAGATGAAGAGCGAGGATGGGAAGAGGGTAAGGTGGTTCTATTTAGCGATTGTCATCGCCATACTGTTTGGAACGATTCAGACAAACGCAGGTTTGTATTAGTGTTTGATGTAACCCGCGATGAATTTGCCGGCAATAAATATTGGGTTAGTGCACAGAGTCTTTCTGCGCTTACCATTAAGTTTTTAGATGAAAAATGGAAGCTGTTTAAAAAGCTACCGAAATTTATGGTGAAAATCTTTCACAAACTTATTGCCGTTTTTTGGTTTGCGTATTTGCCTTTTCAGCGGGTATTACATTTACCTTGATATTGGATGAAATTAAAGAATGTTGTACTCGTTGTTGTTTCAGTAATCCTTGCATTAATTCTTTGTGAATTTTCACTGAGAATTTTTGGGTTTCGGCCAGGTATATTTAGGAAATTGTCGGGATTTGAGGTAGTGGATTCTTTGATACTTTATAAAAACTACACTACAGACGATGCGGGCATTTATAAATTTAGCACATGGGTTACGGATTCGCTTCAGCGATATATTAATCCCGAAACCGGAGAAATTGAAAATATACAGGTAAAAAACATTTTAAGGCATTCGGATAAAATTGAGGATGTTTGTATCCAGTTTGCCCAGCTTAATAACCGGAATTTAAATCTTTCATTTAAACAGAAGCTGAAGCGGTGGGTAGAGAGAGCAGAGGAGAAGACAGAGTTTGAAATAGCTGTCGAAAAAATTAAATCAAACCCAAATCACGATGAATGGGAGCAGGCTGTTCTCAAATATGTGCAGCATCCTTTTAACAAAGAAGGGTTTAGAAGTATAGAGTTTAAGAGGCATGATACCAAGCGTCCACGTGTTTTAATTATTGGCGATTCATTTGTGTATGGTATGTCTGCAAGTCCTTTTTATAATAGTTTTACCGATCTTCTTTTGGCGCGTGGCTATATGATTTATGCAGCAGGAATACCCGGAACAGACCCCGCTCAGTATGCAGCAATTGCGCAAAAATATATTCCGGCTCTGAAGCCCGATATTGTAATTGTCTGTTTTTATGAAGGAAACGATCTTATGAAACTGCCCCGAATACCATCCAAGGCTAAACCTCATGAACACATGACTAATGCAGGATTTTATGACAGCAGCCCTATGGGTGAATATATGGATGCAAAGGCGGCTTACGATTTTTATTTTTCATTGATTTCAA
>CANHIG010000193.1 GCA_947461105.1 Bacteroidota bacterium
CCAATGATATACTAGTAAATGTATCCAAAAGGAAAAAGGAGTTTTTGATGAAATTATTGTTGAGTTAATTTCTGCTAGCATGAAAGAAGGATTGAAACCCAAGAAAAAAACGGGACCGACGGAGGAGGAATTGGAGGAGTTGAGGGAAAGTAATTACAATATTCAAAAGCTTTTGTTTGCTGAACCAAGTGGAGTTATTAAAGATATTAAGAGATACAGGGAGATGGCTCGTAGCTATATGAGTAAAACTCATTTTGCAGAATCTTATTATTTTACGGGATATTTGTATAGTATTTTAGGTTCGAATGAAAAGGCTGTTTTTTATTTCAATCGAGCAAAAAAAATAACACACGATAATAATTTGCTTCATAGGATTTATGTTTCTATTGGAGTCTCCTATAGGCAAAGCGGCGAATATACAAAGGCAATTCAATCATATACCTCGGCATTGAATACAGGTAGCAACGAGCATTCAGATGCAGTATATAACAATATGGCAGTGATTTATTACCATTTGAAGGAACATGATTTAGCAATTTTATACTTTAGTAAAGCATTTGAGATCTATAATCTTAGGGATGATTTAACAAATTCCTTGGGAATTCTAAATAATATAGGAAAGATCTTAACAATTCAAAAAAGATACAATGAAGCGTTTGAAAAGATTAAAAAGGCCAAGGAGTATGCTTTAAAGAATAATGTTGTTATGCAGATTGTTGTTTCTGATTTTAATTTGGGAAATTTGTACTATGAATTAGGTGACTATGATCAGTCACAAAAAATGTTAGAAGTTGCCTATCAACTTTGTAAAATTCAGCAAAATAAAAATCAATTATATCCTATTTCGTTATTGATGGCAATGGTTTTAGAAAAGCTAGAAAATTACGAGATGGCCAAGATATATTATGAAGAATCACTTGTCTTGGCAATGGAATTAAGCCATAAAGAATATCTTGACACGCTCAAAAAAATCCATTTATTTTATGAGCTTCATGGAGACTACACTGCTGCTTATTCATACTTGAAATTATTGAAAGAAAAGTCCAAGATTAAAATGGGAGATAATAAAGTGAAGGATTTGCTAAAAGCTAGATTTTACTTTGAAAACAAGGAAAAAGAGTTGAAACTTGAAAAGTTTCAGAAAGTAAATACAATTAATCAAATTTTAAGGAAGAAAGAGATACAATTTCAATCAAAAAATTACAAATTACAAAAAGCGGTAAAAGACCTTAGCGAAGGCCAATTACTCAGATCTCAAATGAATCCACATTTTATTTATAATACCTTAAATTCAATCAGTGCGCTTATAAAAAGCAAGGAAAACAAGAAAGCGAATAAATATTTATTGTTGTTCTCCAAACTTATGAGAAATATTTACGATCTTTCCTCTAAAGAGCAAATAACATTATTTGATGAGCTTTGTGTGGTTAAGCACTATTTGGAAATGGAGCTTTTGCGGTTTGGTAATTCTTTTTTGTTTCATATTAGTATATCTCCCGATATTAACACAAAGCAGATTCTTCTCCCGCCAATGGTACTCCAACCAATAGCGGAAAATGCTGTTAAGCATGGTTTTTTTCAACTGGACAAATCAATTCGTGGATGTTTAAGCATTATTATTACTAATGATGTCTATACATCTAAAAAAGTAAGGGTCATAAAAGTAGAATTTGTTGATAATGGGGTTGGTCTTCAAGACTCAAAAAGCTTTTTGAAAACTACCAATTTCGAAAGTGCACTTTGGATAACAAAACGAAGGCTAAAATATTTTAATAAATCTCTAACTTTGGAGAATTGTTTGACATATGAACCAGTCCTTCCTCACGGTTCTAAGTTTGTGTTGTACATTCAGAAAAAAGGTAGGGAAAGCATCCCATCATCATAGAAGAAGTTATTCTTCAATTGAAAAGATTTGTTAAATTGTTTTAAACTTGTTAAGTTTACCTAATGAAAAAAGATCTTGATTCTATAAGTCTTAATTTATTGGATATAGTAAAAAGAGAAGAACTATTGGTTTTACGATGCGAAATCGAAAAAATAATAAATAATGAACCAAATGTAGGCATAGATCTTTGTAAAAAATACGAATCTCTTTCACGAAAATATAAGAGCTCGGAAGATTTGGCAGAAAGCTATTATTGGTTCGGGGTAGGTTACAATGGCTTGGGTGATAATGTTAACGCTTTGAAATACTACCATCTTTCAATAGAGCACGCCTCTATTTATTCTCTACATTCTTTAATACATAGAACTCAGATTTCAATAGGTGTTTCTTATCGGCAAATAGGGGAATATGCAAAAGCCATAGAGTTTTATACTCATGCATTAGATAGCCATATTGATGACTTTCTTGATGTCATTTATAACAATATGGCAGTGATATATTATAGTTTAAAAGAATTAGACAAGTCTGTAGAGTACTTTGAAAAAGCATATGATATTTATACTAAGAAAGGTGAAATCGTGATTTCAGTTGGAATATTGAACAATATCGGTAGAATATTTACTATACAAAAAAAGTATAAAAAAGCTGAAAAAATCTTACTTGAAACAATTACAATTGCTAAGGCAAATAATTTTTTTATTGAACTTATAAATGCTGAATTTAACTTAGGTAACCTTAAAAATGAAGTAGGCTTGTATCATCAGTCTTATGAAATACTTAATAATGCTAGTATTCTTTGTGATAAATACCCAAACAATAACTTAAAGTACTCAATTGTTTTTTTGATGGCAGATGTTTGCAATAAACTATTGAAAATGGATCAGGCTAATGAATTTTATAAACAGGCTTTGATTTTGTCTCAACAGATTAGTACACAAGAGTTAGTGAAATCATTGAGTAAGTATTACGTATTCCTTGAGGAGCAAAAAGACTATGAGCGGTCATTTCATTATTTAAAACAACTACACTCGATCACTAATGACATTAGCCAAGAAGAGAAGACCAAAGAATTGAATAAAGCTAGAGTGCAATTCGAAAATAAGGAACAGGAATTGAAGCTCGAAAAATTAAATGCGGTCAAGGAATTGTATGATCAACTCGAAGTGCAGTCTTTAGAACTTGATGCCAAGAATAAAAAG
>CANHIG010000194.1 GCA_947461105.1 Bacteroidota bacterium
ATAGCGGAAGGGAAAGAGATTCGCGAAATCGAAGGCAAAACTTATGTGATGGAACAATGGCTGAAAGCTAATTTTGCCATAGTGAAAGCATGGAAAGGCGATAAGGCAGGAAATCTAATTTATAAAGGCACAGCGCGAAATTTTAATCCGATGATGGCAACTGCAGGAAAGATTACGATTGCAGAAGTGGAGGAATTAGTTGAAGTTGGAGAGCTTGACCCTAATCAGATTCACACCCCCGGAATTTATGTACAGCGTATTTTTCAGGGAAGCAATTACGAAAAGAGAATCGAACAAAGAACAACGAGAAAATAATTAATATGAATCAGGTATTTGTGCAGCTTAATCAAAATTTCACTACGCTTCAAGAACAGTTGATGGCGATTTACAATGATTTGATTAAAAAGAATCTGAAAGCTTTTGCCGAGAAACTTTTAGCTATGACTAACGAGTTTTTTGACCGATTAACCGATGCGATAAAACAGTTTAAGCTGGAGCAAATAGCTCAGTTGGTTATTGATTTTTTGCAGGAGGCAGAAAATTTCTTGGTGGATTTGTATAGCCGTTTTTCCTTACCCAATCCTCAGATGTTTGAGAATGTGACTAAAGCATTGATTCAGGCCATCAGAAATCAGGTGATAGAATTTGATCAATATCGTCAGCGTATTTTTCCAATAGCATAATTTAAGCAGTTAATTAATAGAACATGGCATTAGATAAATTTCAGATTGCAAAGCGAATAGCGAGAGAGTTAAAAGATGGTTTTTATGTGAATCTTGGAATTGGTATTCCGACCCTTGTTGCCAATTATATTCCAGAAGGAGTACATGTTGTCCTTCAATCAGAAAACGGACTACTTGGTATGGGGCCATTTCCTTATGAAAATGAAGTAGACCCTGATATGATTAATGCAGGGAAGCAAACTATAACCACATTGCCCGGCTCTGCAATATTTTCATCAGCAGAGAGCTTTGCTATGATTCGCGGAGGTCATGTGAACCTTACCATTCTGGGTGCTATGGAGGTTTCAGAAAATGGCGATATTGCAAATTGGAAGATTCCCGGAAAAATGGTGAAGGGAATGGGAGGAGCGATGGACTTAGTAGCTTCTACTGATAATATTATTGTGGCGATGATGCACACCAATAAAGAAGGGGAATCAAAGCTTTTACCAAAATGTGAATTGCCGCTCACAGGAAAGGGCTGCATCAGAAAAGTAGTTTCTGATTTGGGCTATTTTGAAATTCATGATGGAGCTTTTCATTTGAAAGAGTTGGCTCCCGGAGTTACGGTGGATGAAGTGAAAGCAAAAACTGCGGGGAAACTTGTGGTGGATGCCGATGTGAAGGAAATGGTGATTTAATCTCTGTTTTGAATAATAAATTTTCTTTTCAGATTTCGCTTAAAGATGTTTTGATAGCTGTGGCTGTTTGGTCGCTGCTCATTCTCCGGTATGGCTATTACTTCGGTTCTGGCGATCATGTGGAACTGCTGCCTTATACTAATTTCCTGCACGACCATTCACTTTATCCTCATGATTTCTTTATTCAATCGCTTCATGCTAATCAACCCAATGAGCGAACAGTGTTTGCGCATTTGCTGTTGCCGTTCGTTAATCATCTTGAAATATTCATTTTCATACTTCATTTACTAAATACTGTTATGCTGCTTCTTGGCTTATATAGGTTAGCGGCAAGATTCATAAACAGAGAAATATTTGCATGGGTAGCAGTTTTTATTTCAATTTTAATCTTTAACGACAAAGCTTTGGGTAATGTAGATTTATACACTCCATCTATTCAGGCTGCGGATGTTGCCTGTGCTATGATTATTTGGGCTATCAATTACTTTTTGGACAGAAAGTATATCCTCGCATCTTTCATCATGAGTGTGGCTACCTTAATTCATGTTTTGGAAGGCTTAGACGTAATGATATTGCTATGTCTTATTGTTTTGATATTACTGGCGAGAAAGGAGCTTTCAATTAAAACAGCATCATCTTTTTTCCTGATATACTTTGTCATTGCGTTTCCGTTTTTATTTATGGTGCTAATGGCAAAATCAAATGTAGTATCTACTGTTTCTAATCATGATTTGTTTGCTATTCTTTTTGAATTCAGGCATCCTCATCATTTCATTTTCTCTTCATTTCCAGTTTTTAATAAACTATTCTTTTTTACGTTAGCAGCTTTTGCATTAATCTTTTATAGAAAAAAAAGCGAACAACTATTTTGGTTTGTAGCTTTAGGAGTAGCTATATTGTTCGTTTACATAATTTGCACTGATTACTTGCACCTTATTTCCATGGCTAATTTTCAATGGTATAAAACAACTCAATGGATTAAATTTATCGGGATTGTAGCTTTCATTGGTTTTGCAACAAAGTATATACCGCGTTTATTTCAGATACCACATAGCATTCAAATTGCATTGGCTTTGCTTGGAGTTATTACATCATGGACACTGATTTTTTCACAGCAAAGTCCGTTTGTTGTGCCTTATCAAATTGCGAATTTTAAGTATCAGCAACCTGAAATTGATATTGCTATCAAAGCAAAAAATGCTACTCCCAAAGATGCCGTTTTTGTAATTCCATTTAGTATGAGCGAATTTAAGTATTGGTCGGAGCGCAGTGCCTATGTGGAATTCAAGGCAAATGCGCGCAATAAAATGTTTGTGGAAGAATGGTATAAGCGAATCGGAGAAGTATATGGAATTGATACAACTGATACTCACAGTGGATTTGAAAAGCATTGGCCTGCTGATAAGTTTTTTTACAATAAAGCCAATTCAGATTCAGTGAATGATTGGAAGAAACTTGGAGTCACGAATATTATTATTAATCGCAGTTTAGATAACGACAAGCTTAGTATTTTAGACTCAAATGAAAAGTATTTCATCTATAAATTTAATTGATGGCTGTTATCTATTTTAATGGAGACTGGATAAATGAATCAGCACTTGTAATCTCAGAGAACAACCGTTCATTTCGTTATGGGGATGGTTTCTTTGAAACTATTTCTTACAAAGAGTTTAAAGCACTTTGGCTTCCTTATCA
>CANHIG010000195.1 GCA_947461105.1 Bacteroidota bacterium
GGTTCAGAAGGCTTCTCGCAAGAAAATTTATACTGTAACCTCAACCAATGGGCATTTTCTGACGGAGCGTAAGGCCGAGGAAACTGTAAAATCTGGATTAGACAGGATTATCATATCCCTTGATGGCACCTCGCAGGACACTTATTCCAAATATCGAGTAGGAGGAAGCTATGCGAAAGTGATAACGGGAATCAGGAATCTGACAGAGGCGAAAAAAAGATTAAAGTCGACAACCCCTCATATCGTGCTGCAATTTATTGTGATGAAACATAACGAACATCAGATTAATGATGTAAGAAATTTAGCCGAGGAACTGAATGTAGATGAGCTAAAACTCAAGACAGTTCAGGTTTACAACATGCACGAAAACGCAGCTTTGATTCCTGAAAACAAAGACTACAGCCGCTATGATGTCAGTGGAAATGAAATTTCAATAAAAAATAAATTACTTAATCATTGCTGGAAACTTTGGCATTCGTGCGTTGTAACCTGGGATGGGAAAGTAGCACCCTGCTGTTTTGACAAAGATGCTTCACACAGAATGGGTGATTTAAACCAAAATCATTTTGCTGCAGTATGGCAAAATGAGAATTACAGAAACTTCCGCTCCAACATCATCAAATCGCGAAAAGAAATAGATATATGCACCAACTGCTCTGAGGGCACAAAAGTTTGGGTAGATGAATAGGAGAATATTTTTATTTTTGAGGCTCTCGCTCCTTAGTTCAACGGATAGAATAGAAGTTTCCTAAACTTTAGATACAGGTTCGATTCCTGTAGGAGCGACAACTTCACCGTATTTAATCTTTGTTATAATCTGTTAGCTGTTCGAAACTTGCTTTATTGTTCTTATATTTGCGAAAATTTAAGGTATGATTTCACGATTTTTCTCAGCAATCAAAAGTAAACTATTGCTGATATTGACAGTTGCTCTGGGAGTAATGGCAATTTATTTAAACTGGATGTTTGTAATTCCGGCAGCTATTTCTTTCCTGATTGGGATTGAAGCTGGCGAGGCAGACTTCATAAAGGACAACTTGTTCCCTGATAAGGATTAATAAAATAATTTTTGCCAATGGCAAAAATTATTTTAGCGCTGCTATCAAATCTTCTGCATTCAAAAGTTTTTGTTCTCCGCTTTGCATGTTTTTCAGGTTTACCTGAGCGGTATTCATTTCATTGTCGCCAACTACAGCCACATAAGGAATTCCTTTTGCATTGGCGTATTTGAACTGTTTGTCAATCTTTGACAGGTCAGGATAAATCTCTGCTGCTATACCTGCCGCTCTGCATTGCTGCAATAATTTGAAAGCATAATCCTGATTCTTTTCGTTGAAGTGAGCGAAAAGCAGTTTGGTGCTTTGTGAGATGTTTTCAGGAAATAGTTTTAGCTCCTCCATGATGTCATAAATTCGTTCGACACCAAACGAAATCCCCACTCCGCTCATGTTTCTGCCACCAAACATTTCTGTGAGGTTTGCGTAGCGACCACCGCTGCCGATAGAGCCCATTTGAGTATCTAAAGATTTAATTTCCCAGATTACTCCTGTATAATAGTTCAAGCCTCTTGCAAGAGTAATGTCGAAAATCAGATTCGAAATATTCGCATTTTCAAAAACAAATTCTAATTCTTCTACTCCTTTCATTCCTGAAGGAATTTCCTGAAAATAGTTTTTCAAATCAGCCAGTTTTTTTATTGAAAGCAGTGAAGCAATTTTATTGATTTGCTCTTCTGAAAATTCTCTTTGAGTTAACTCTTTTGAAATTCCCTCCAATCCAATCTTATCAATCTTGTCAATAGCTACAGTCATTGATTCCAGCTTATCAGCACAACCCGCATAAATTGAAATTGCTTCCAGAATTTTCCTGTTATTGATTCTGATTTCCGCCTTTAATTTCAACGCCTGAAAAACTTCACTGAAAATCTGAGTAAGCTCTGCCTCATTAATCAATGAATCACTTCCAATAATATCCGCATCGCACTGATAAAACTCTCTGTAGCGGCCTTTCTGTGGTCTGTCTGCCCGCCACACCGGAGCTATATGGTAGCGCCTGAACGGAAACACTAAATCATTCTGATGCTGCACTACATAGCGTGCTAAAGGCACTGTCAAATCATAGCGCAGACCACGGTCTGCAATTTTTGGCAAAACTTTTTTTGAATTTTTATTTCTTAATGCTTCTTCATCAGCATCTTTCAAAAAATCTCCACTGTTTAATACTTTAAACAATAGCTGGTCGCCTTCCTCGCCATATTTTCCGGTGAGTGTAGCAAGGTTTTCCAGCACAGGAGTTTCAATCTGCTGAAAACCATATTTGTGAAATACTTTTTTTATTACATCGAAAATATAATTGCGCTTCGCCACTTCAGCCGGCAGAAAATCGCGTGTGCCGCTTGGTAAACTTGGTTTTATTTTTTTCTCCTGACTCATAACCTGATTTGCTTTTCTAAAATAAGAAACCCTTTCAATTATTGCTGATTATATCTTTTCACAATTGCCTCACAAGCCTCATCCAGCATATTATACACCTGCTGAAAGCCATCAGGACCGCCATAGTACGGGTCAGGCACATCAATGCCTTTTCCTTCATTCACCTCATCCATAATTAGTTTCACCTTTGCGCTCTCTTCTTCATTATTGCAGAATTGGAGGATGTCGCGCTTATTGTGCCTGTCCATCGCAAAAATCAAATCAAACTCATCAATATCAATACTTCTGAATTGTCGGGCTCGTTGCGTGTTGAGGTCAATACCATGTTTTCGGGCTTCGGCTGTGCTTCGTGGGTCAGGCAACTCTCCGCTGTGCCAGCCTCCGGTACCGCATGAATCCACAGACCAGTTCAATCCATACTCATGGATTTTCTGCTCCATAATTCCCTGTGCCAAAGGCGAGCGACAAATATTTCCAAGGCAAACCATCAAAATCTTCATGGGTTAAAAATAAAAACTGGCAGGAGATAAATTGAAAAAAGCAATCGAAAGGCTTTTATTTGCAGTATCAACATGATAATAAACGATACCATTGCAGCACCCGCCACAGCCCAA
>CANHIG010000196.1 GCA_947461105.1 Bacteroidota bacterium
ACTGTGACCACCACTACTAATGGAGTTACTGTTGGCGGTACAGGAAATACAGTTGGCGCTAATGTTACGTTGGATGTAGCTACTAATGGGCTCAATCAACCAGGGCTTGTTCCAGGACCGATTCCTGCTGATTCAAACAAAGTTTGGGGTACTGACGCAGCAGGAAATCCGGGATGGGTTTCGCCCACTTCATTGGTTAGTGTTGATAATGGATTATACTATAATGGCGTAGCCGGAAAAATAAGACAAGGCGGAGCTTTGGTAGAAAATACAACAATTACCGAAGGAAACTTCAATTACATTCATAGTCTGTCTGGCACCGGGGTATTGGAAGCCAGGAATAGCGCCACTGTTGGTAGTGGACTTATCGTCACGCCTAACAATAGAGTTGGTATTCGCATTAATTCCACTACGCCACTCCAGGATTTAGATGTAAATGGCAGAATAAACGTAGCCAGTGGAGTAATTCAGAGAGGAACTACCCAAATTACTGCAACTACCGATTTAGGATTGTACTCCCAACCTTCAGGTAATTGGATTCGATTTGCAACCAATGAGGCATCTATCAAATTTTTTCACGATCAGGGCGGTGCAGCAGGTGTTGGGACTAATGCAATAATGAATATTGACAATGCCAGCGGAGGCGGTGTTGCTATTGGGGCTAACACTGTTGGTGCTACTAATCCAAATCCCGATGCTTCAGCGGTGTTGGATTTGCAGTCTACTACAAAGGGATTTATGGTTCCGCGTATGACAACAGCAGAAAGAAATGCGATTGCAGTGAGTGCTGCAAGAGAAGGTCTATTGATTTATAACACAGATAATGATTGCTTTGAGTGGTGGGACACTAAAGCTACTGCAGGGGCAGGATCGGGCTTTTGGAATAGCTTGT
The DNA here is from genome assembly GCA_947461105.1 of Bacteroidota bacterium. Classification (GTDB taxonomy): domain Bacteria; phylum Bacteroidota; class Bacteroidia; order Chitinophagales; family LD1; genus CALAYL01. The sequence continues at coordinate 893 of CANHIG010000196.1, forward strand.
GTAGGTGGTGTGAAGATGCATATACGTATTCCTCCAGCAATAATGGAAACAATTTTTTTGTGCAAGCAGGAAGTCCAACAGCTGCAAAAAAATGGTGCGTTTACGTAAATAGCGGAGTAACTCTCGGTGCCAACACCGCAGGTGGAACAGCATTAAATTTTTCTTCACTACCTGGTGGTTCAGAAGTTGTAGTATATAATAGCGGTACAATAATTGGAGGGGGGGGTAATGGTGCTGATGGAGGACAGGAAAGTGATGCGATTTGTAGTGGTGACGGAGGTGGTGGTACCGGGCAAAATGGAGGTGATGCAATTGGCACTAGCTCATCAGTAAAAGTTTTTGTAATTAACTATGGATTCATCGCTGGCGGTGGTGGCGGTGGTGGCGGTGGTTCAGGCGGTTGCAGAGCCAGAGGGGGAGGAGGTGGTGGTGGAAGAGGGATTCCGGGAGGAGGAGCTGGTAGCGGAGCTACTTCAGGTGGTAGAAAAGCAAATGGAACTTTTTGTACTGGTTGTACTTCTTCAGGAGCTTCAGCTAACCCGGGAAATGCTGGATCAGGCGCAGCACCTGGTACAGGAGGATGTGGCACAGGAAATTCAGGTGGGGGATGCTTTTCCGGTGCATATAATGGAGGCTGCGGTGGCAGCGGTGGAGGATATGGCGCTGCAGGAGGAAACGGAAATGGAGGCACTTGTGGTTCTATTTTTTCATCCGGTGGTGCATGGGGAAATGGAGGTGCGGCAGGGTTTGCACTTAGAGGGAATTCTGCGGGCTGCGCTATCTCAAATATAGGTGGTTCATACATAGGCACAGTACAACCATAAATACTAGAGTTTGATGCAACATAAAATTTCGCTTTATTTTCTATTATTCTTTGTGCACTCTGTTGTTTTCGCTCAAAATCCGCTTGATCTTATTAAATCTGCTTCACAAAGCAATGCTGACAATAGTCTATTGCGCGAGCTAAAATCATTGAGTACAAAGGAAATTCAAAGTTTGACTCTTAACAGGAATGGCTATTATGTATTAAATTCCACTACCGGCTGTTTAAATTATTTTTTTGAAGGAAATTGGTTTGAACTTTGCGGGAATTGTATTTCAACTGTTTCTGAACCAAGCATCTTAAGCGCCAATGTTGCAAAATTGGGAACTGAAATATTCCTAAAAGATTCTGCAAATTTCAGAGCTGTGTTATTTCCGGATTCAATTCCATATACTTTCAATGGAAGGAGTATTGTTATAAAACGTCCAATCGATTTCTCAAAAGACAATGCTTATTATCTGAAAATTGAAAATCTGGATGATAACTGCAAGAAAAAAAAGTCGGCTAATTTTCAAATCAAATTTTTCGATACCAAAGATGAAACCCCTAAAACTAAACCTGATTTCGAAACCATCGAAGTAGGCTTAAAACTTTGGATGAAAAACCCAGTCGCAATAAAAACAAATAATGCTCTTGCATACGTTCAAATTAAAGATGACTTTTTTTACAACTGGAATTTAGTAAATGTAGATTCCCTCAATAAAAACAATTCAGCTGCGAAACAAATTGAGAAAGTGTGCCCGGCAGGTTGGCACATTCCAAACAGTGCCGATATTGAAAATCTGATAAAATACAACACATCAGCCACTGAAAAAGTAGCTGATGCCCTGAAACTAAATAAACTTAAGCCGATACTTTCTACCAGAGAAAAGTCTGTTGAACCTACTGATAATAAATACTTTTTTATGTCATGCTCATCACCTATTCCTGAAGCATACCACGTGTTCTTGTTTGACAATGAAGAGATTCGATTTGCGCCAATAAGTAAAGAGGCTTTTACCAGAGTTATATGTGTTGAAGATTAGAGCTAATATTCGAATACTCTATAACGCCTTTTGTAAACAAATAATAACTTCCCTTTTCCCATCGTTTTTTTTCTTCATCATGAACACTGCTTAAAATAGAGGCCCCTTTCGCAGAAAAAATAAGGTTTTGCAACCTTTTTTGCTAAATTTGGTTCTATAACTCATTATAAATAAATTTGTAAGCTATAGATGAACAGATTCTTACTCTTACTTTTAGCATTCTTTACCCTATTGAATGCCTCACAAGCACAAAATAATGTGGGTATTGGAACCACAAACCCAGACCCTTCATCTTTGCTTG
>CANHIG010000197.1 GCA_947461105.1 Bacteroidota bacterium
CAAATCTTATTCTTTGTCTGATGCAGCTAACCTGGTAAAGAAAGTAAACACTGCAAAATTTGATGCATCGGTAGATCTTCACATCGCTTTGGGTGTAGACCCTAAGAAAGCAGACCAAGCCATCAGAGGTACTGCAGCCCTCCCTCACGGAACAGGTAAAACAAAAAAAGTATTAGTACTTACTACTCCTGACAAAGAAGACGAAGCTAAAAAAGCTGGTGCAGACTTCGTAGGATTAGATGACTATGTAGCTAAAGTAGAAGGCGGATGGATGGATTTTGATGTGGTAATTGCTACACCAAACGTAATGGCTAAGATTGCTAAATTGGGTAAAGTATTAGGACCAAGAAACTTAATGCCAAATCCTAAATCAGGTACTGTAGCTATAGAAGTAGGCAAAGCAGTAGAGGAAGTAAAGAAAGGTAAAATTGCATTCAAGGTAGATAAGTTCGGTATCGTTCACGCTTCAGTAGGAAGAATATCTTTCTCTACAGAGCAAATCAATGAAAACGCAGCTGCACTATTGCAGGTGATTTCTAAAATGAAACCGGCTACCGCAAAAGGTATCTATTTTAAAGGTATTTCTATGGCTTCTACTATGAGCCCGGGAATAGCTGTGGACTATAAGACGGTAAGCGGTCTTTAATTTAAAACGAATTTAAATCTGAAAGAAAATGGATAAGGCACAAAAAAATATCGAAATACTTGAACTTCAAGAGAAGCTTAAGGATGCACAATACTTCTACATCTGCGATTCATCTACATTGAGCGTAGAAAAGATAAACAACTTCAGAAGTCTTTGCTTCAAAAAAGGCATCGAATTCAGAGTTGCGAAGAACACTTTGATTAGAAAGGCATTGGAAAAAATAGGTGGACAATACGAAGAATTGTATCCAATTCTACATGGCCCAACAGGAATCATGTTTTCTACTGAAAGCTCCACTCCTGCTAAATTGCTGAAAGAATTCAGAGTGAAAAATGATAAGCCCGTTTTGAAAGGTGCTTACATTGATTCTGACGTATTTATCGGTGATGATCAAATCGCAGTACTTGCTTCATTGAAATCTAAAAACGAACTCATTGGAGATGTTATCGGATTGCTTCAGTCGCCTATGCAAAGCATTCTTGGTGGATTGCAAGCTGCCGGTGGTCAAAAAATCGCTGGATTGCTCAAAACAATCGAAGAAAAAGCAAAATAAGACTTACACAACTCATAAATCAAAGCCATCACGCTTACAGCGTGATGGCTTTTTCGTTTTCGATGGAACGTCATTCCGCACGAAGCTGAGCGAAGATGGGGAATCTCATGAATCGCTCCCGTCACCTCAACCGCAGAGAGAGGTCTGCTTGATTAGTGAGATTTCTCAAATCATAAGAATGATTTATCGAAATGACGCGCTTCCTCGGTTTGTGTCGTCACAAGCCGAAATGACAGAAATGGTTCGTTTGACACTCACCAATAGAAAATGGGATTTGATACTTTAACTTTTAAAAGCTATTTTGACTTTCAAGAAAAAAAGGCAGATTTCTTGCTCTTGTCAAAGTAGATTATGACATTGTAAAACGACACACAACTTAAAATGAAATTTGGTAAGACAATAAAAATATTTCTCATTGATGGAGATCCGAATGGAAGGATGAGTTGTGAGCTTTCTAACTGGTCGGGAAAGGCATATAAAATACCGCGAATTAAGATTAAAGACTGCACAGATCGTGATGACTTGACTAGCACAGGTGTATACTTGCTATTTGGGAAAGATGATGAGGGCAAAGACCAAGTTTATATTGGTGAAGCAGAATCTGTTTTGAAACGACTAAATCAACAATTAACGCAAAAGGACTTTTGGAATGAAGCAATTGTGTTTATCAGTAAAGATGAAAATCTAAATAAAGCGCATATAAAATATTTGGAAAATAGATTACACGATATTGCAAAATCTGCAAATCGTTACAAAGTTGACAATTCTATTATTCCGACTCAATCATCTATTTCTGAATCAGACAGAGCCGAAATGGAAGAGTTTATTGAGTATATAAAAATGCTTGTAAACACACTGGGGCATAAAGTATTTGACGAGAAACGAGAGTTTAAACCTAAACAGAAACAAGAGATATTTTTTATTAAAGCAGCTCGAGGTGCAGATGGTCAAGGTGAACCAACTTCTGACGGTTTTGTAGTTTTCAAAAGCTCAAAAGCTGCGGCAACAATTGTAAATTCAATGACTCCAAATTTTGTGAGATATCGACAAAAGCTAATTGACGAAGGATTACTCATTAACAAAGGTGAATACTTTGAGTTTTCGGATGATTGCATTTTTAGTAGTCCATCAACAGCCGCAGTTATGGTAATGGGCAGAAATGCAAATGGACTGACAGAATGGAAGAACAAGGATGGTAAAACACTCAAAGAATTTGAAACGAATGACAAAACAACGAAGGAATAACAACGAAATTCCTTTAAGTATAAAGACTTTAAGAGTTTATAAGTCAGAGACTGAATCTTTAGACATTCATTGCAAAGCTTCTTAAGTCCTCTTATCCTGCTTATATTTAATACCATGAAGCAAATCCAAACCTTTGAAGAATACCAAAGCCAATATCAGAAAAGCATAGCGCAGCCTGAGCAATTTTGGGCGGAAGCAGCCGAGGATTTCATTTGGCAAAAGAAATGGGATACCATCCTGAACTGGAATTTCAAATCAGCAGACATAAAATGGTTTGATGGCGCACAGCTCAATATCAGCGAAAATTGCCTCGACAGACATCTTGCAAGCCGAGGCGACCAGACAGCCATAATATGGGAACCCAACGACCCTAACGAGCAACATAAAACACTTACCTACAAACAACTGCATGAAGAAGTATGTGGCTTTGCCAATGCTCTCGAAAAACTGGGTGTGAGGAAAGGTGACAGAGTGTGCATTTATCTGCCTATGATTCTGGAGGGAGCAATTGCAATGCTCGCCTGTGCCAGAATCGGAGCTATTCACTCCGTGGTGTTTGCGGGTTTTTCAGC